>JBAUEL010000178.1:0-41492 GCA_049678585.1 Dehalococcoidia bacterium | reverse complement strand
ATGTGGGGCTCCGGCCAGCTCCCCAAGTTCGCCGACAACCTCTACCACGACGTGGAGGACGATTTCTGGCTCGTCCCCACCGCCGAGGTGCCCGTCACCAACCTCCACCGCGACGAGATCCTCGACGCCGAGAGCCTGCCCCTTCGTTATGTCGCGTACACGCCCTGCTTCCGCCGCGAGAAGATGAGCGCCGGCCGCGACGTGCGCGGCATCAAGCGCGGCCACCAGTTCGACAAGGTAGAGCTGTACACCTTCTGCGCCCCCCAAGAGTCCGGCGAGCACCTCGAGCGTATGCTGCAGGACGCCCAGGCCGTCTGCCGGGGCCTGGGCATCCCCCATCGCGTGCTGCAGATGTGCACCGGCGACCTCGGGTTCGCCTCGGCCAAGACCTACGACATCGAGATGTGGGCCCCCGGCTGCGGCGAGTGGCTGGAGGTCAGCTCCCTCTCCAACTGCACCGACTTCCAGGCCCGCCGCGCCAGCATCCGCTTCCGCCGCGAGCCCAGGGCGCGCCCGGAGTTCGTCCACACCCTCAACGGCTCCGGCCTCGCCCTCCCCCGCATGCTGGCCGCCCTCCTGGAGACCTACCAGCAGCCCGACGGCTCCGTCGTCGTGCCGGAGGTGCTGCAGCCATACATGGCAGGCGTCGAGCGCATCGAGCCCCAGCGCTAGGCCGACCCTTTTCCCGCGTTGCTCCGCCGTCCCCGCCAGCCTATGATTCGCCTTTTCCGCGCCCAACCCCTTGACATGCGGCGGACACATGTTCTACAGTACACCTGTTCGGGAGAACACACGTTCTCTGTCCTGGTCGGCGGGGGAGAAGGAGCCCAACGTGCAGTTCTTTGTCATCCTCAGCGTTGTCATGGTGCTTGCCGCTGTGTACCTGGTCCACCAGTGGTACACGGGCGAGCTGGCTGGCTCGTCGCCCTTCGATGACGGGGATGCGGCCTGACCGGCCGCTCCCCGTCGTCCCATGAGCGGACGCGCCTGCCCGCACCTGCCTTGAGCGGCCTCCCGGTGCTAGAATAAACACGAATCGCTTACTCAATTCCCGGCACCGAAGGGCCCGCCATGCGCATCCTCGCCGCCGATATGGGCACAGGCACCCAGGACATCCTCCTCCTAGACACCTCGCGGCCCGTGGAGAACTCCATCAAGCTCGTGATGCCAAGCGCCACCGAGATCGCCGCCCGCCGCATCCGCCGTGCCACCGCTCGGCGCCGCCCTCTCTTGCTAACCGGCGTCACCATGGGAGGCGGCCCCTGCCATTGGGCCCTGGACGAGCACCTCAGGGCCGGCTACACCGCCTACGCCACCCCCGAGGCCGCCAGGACCTTCGATGACGACCTGGAGCAGGTGGCCAGGATGGGCGTCCGCGTGCTGAGCGAGGACGAGGCCGCCCGCCTCGACGGCGTGGCCCGCATCGAGCTGCGCGACCTCGACCTGGCCGCCATCCGCCGCGCCCTGGCCGCCTTCGATGTCCCCCCCGACTTCGACGGCCTAGCCCTGGCCTGCCTGGACCATGGCGCCTCGCCCCCCGGCTACTCGGACCGCCTCTTCCGCTTCGAGCACCTCCGGCGCGTGGTGGAGCGGCAGAATGACCTCCTCTCCTTCGCCTACCTGCCTCCTGAGGTGCCCGAGTACCTGACCCGCGCCCGTGCCCTCCTGGCCTGCGCCTCCGCCGAAAACGGCGAGCGTGACCTCCCCGCTCTGTTCCTGGACACCGGCCCGGCCGCCGCCCTGGGCGCCCTTCAGGACCCCCTGGTGGCCCAGGCCGGGGAGCAGCTCGTGCTGAACTTGGGAAACATGCACACCCTGGCCTTTCACCTGCGCGGCACCCACATCTACAGCCTCTACGAGCACCACACGGGCCTCCTGGAGCCCGCCGAGATCGAGAGCCTAACCGAGCGCCTCATCGCGGGCACCCTGCGCCACGAGGACGTCTTCGACCACCACGGCCACGGGGTCTACTACGCCTCGCAGCCCCAGAGTCGCAGCCCCTTCCTGGCGGTCACCGGCCCCCAGCGCGCCAAGCTGCGCGGAAGCCGCCTCAACCCCTACTTCGCCACCCCCCACGGCGACATGATGCTAAGCGGCTGCTTCGGCCTGGTGGAGGCCTTCGCCGTCAGATACCCCGAGTACCAGAGGGAGATCGAGGCGACCCTGCGCTAGCTGCCTCGCTCGAAGACGCTACCGGATGAGCCTCTTGAGGATGGCCGGCAGGATATTGTTGATCACCCCGGGCCGCTCCGAGACCTCGTTGATCTCCAGGCCGTGCGGAGTGTAGCGCCAGGTGCGGAAGCCGTAGACCCCGATGCCCAGCCGACGGCAGATGCGCTTCGCCCGGCGCCCATAGCCTACGGGGACATAGAGGTAGAAGGCGGAGTCGGCGAGCTGCGAATACGGGAGCCAGCGGCGGCGCGCCGCTTCCTCGTTGACCGTATCTGCGGTCTCCACCGCCGAGTGCATCTTGACCTGGTTGTCGCTCGTGTCGACCACCACGATGTCCGGAGCGAGCTCGCTGCCGGTGTCGGTCCTGATGGGCGTGCTCACCTCTGGCACGTTGGCGAAAGCACGCAGCGAAGGACTCTCAGGCGTGGGGAACTGGAAGCGTGCCTCGAAGATGTCCCGGACCGCCCGCTCATGCAGTTCCTTATGGCTCTTGGTGCTCCGCTGGGGCAGCCTGTCCTCCTCCTCCCGACGCGTCTCCGTATCCGTGCAAATCATAGTCACCCGCCCCGCTTGAGTCCAGCCGTATGTCGCTTCCGTAGCTTCACCGACCACGCCTCGGGGCTTCGCCTTGCGACCGGTTTGCCCACAGGCCGCTGCGGAGAGGCCTCCGCATAGTCGAAGGAGGCGGTCTTGAAAACCGCCTCCTTCTCTTGAGACCATCCCGATCCGCCGGGGCTGCGCTATATCACGAGCCGCTCGAAGCTCCCGGCGGCGCTCATGCAGATGAATACCACGTCCAGCCGGTCCACCTCTGCCAGATCACTGGCCGCAGGGAACTGAGCAGAGTAGCCTGTCCAGATGCCGGCCTCTAGCTGCCAGATGCTCTGTAGCGCCTCCGCCGGCGTGACCGCCCCGGCGATGGTAGCAATAGGGGTGGCGTCCGGATAGGTAGTGGTCACCGGATTGCAGCCGGCAACCAGAGGCTCCGACTCCGTTTGCGCAGCGACCAGCCCGACATGGAGACAAAGCAGAACTGCTGAGAGCAACGCAGCCATCAATGCCGCCTTTTTCATGTTGACCTCCTTGCTGTCTTCGTACGAGATGCTCTGGGCTACTCTGGACGATTATATGACTGCTGTCAACCGCCAGCCTCCTGCCGCCTCATTCCCGGCCCGCTGATTCCCGACTTCAAGTCATCGTGAACCCTGCCCGGGGTCGCCCGGCGCCACCGCGCAAGGACGGATTTCGTTGACCCTCCTTTGGGGGCTCGCTATACTGCCTTGGGCTCGGAGGGGTGTCCGAGTGGTCGAAGGAGGCGGTCTTGAAAACCGCTAGGGCGCAAGCCCTCGGGGGTTCGAATCCCTCCCCCTCCGCCACCCGGGAAGCGGGACGCTAGGAGCGCGATGTGGAACGCCAGAAACGGGCTGCGGGATGCCTTTCCGCTTCCGCGGCCTTTTCCTGCAACCTAGGCCCTTCTCGCCTCTCGCTTCCAACCTCCAGTATCTATTCTCTAGCCTCAAGAACGGAGTGACCCATGAAGATCCACGAATATCAGGCCAAGCAGATCCTGGGCGAGTTCGGCGTGCCCGTTCCCCGCGGACGGGTGGCCAGCACTCCCCAGGAAGCCCGCCAGATCGCCCAAGAGCTGGGCGGGAAGGTGGTGGTGAAGGCCCAGATCCACGCGGGGGGCCGCGGCAAAGGCGGCGGCATCAAACTGGCCAACTCGCCTCAAGAGGCGGAGCAGGTGGCCGGCCAGATCATCGGCATGCAGCTCGTTACCCATCAGACCGGGCCGGAGGGTCGCATGGTCAAGAGCGTTCTGGTGGAGGAGCAGCAGCAGGTGGACCGCGAGCTCTACCTGGCGGTGCTGGTCGACACCGCTATGGGCTGGCCAGTGATGATGGCCAGCGCCGCCGGCGGCATGGACATCGAGGAGGTGGCCGCCCGCACGCCCGAGGCCATCCACCGCGCCGGCATCGACCCGGCGGTGGGCTTCCAGCCCTTCCAGGGGCGCCAGCTCGCCTTCGCCCTCGAACTCACCGGCGACCTGCTGCGACCCGCTACCGCCCTCATGGGCAACCTCTACAAGGCCTTCCTCACCAAGGACTGCTCCCTCGCCGAGATCAACCCGCTGGTGGTCACCGACCAGGGCAGTCTGGTGGCGCTGGACGCCAAGATCAACTTCGACGACAACGCCGTCTTCCGCCACGCCGACGTGGCCGCCCTCCGCGACCCCGACGAGGAAGACCCCCTGGAGGTACAGGCCCAGGAGCTCGGCATCAACAACTACGTTAGACTGACCGGCAACATCGGCTGCGTGGTCAACGGCGCCGGCCTGGCCATGGCCACCATGGACACCATCAAGCTGTTCGGCGGCGAGCCCGCAAACTTCCTGGACATCGGCACGGTCAACGAGGTGCCCCGCGTGGTCAACGCCTTCAAGATCCTCACGGCCGACCCCAGCGTCAAAGCCATCCTCATCAACATCTTCGGCGGCATGGCCCGGGTGGACATCATCGCTCAGGGCGTGGTCGACGCCCACAAGGAGATGAAGATCAACGTGCCGGTGGTAGTGCGCCTGGCCGGAACGAACGTCGAGGAGGGCGAGCGCATCCTGGCGGCAGCCGACTTCCCCGTCATCCGCGCCGCCGAGCTGGGCGAAGCCGCCCGCAAGGCCGTCGAGGCCGCAGCGGGCCGCAGCGCCGCCAGCTAGGCGCCGGAGGCCATCGCCATGCCCGTCCCCCAGGAGCTGCGCGAGAAGGTCGAGGCCGACATCCTGGCCCGCAGCGAGGTAACCGCCCGGGCCATGTTCGGCACGGTGGCCTATATGGTGCGCGGGCGCATGTTCGCCTTCTGGGTCGGCGATGGCCTGGTCGCCAAGGTGCCTGACCGTACCCGACAGGACATGCTGGACCGCAAGGCTGGGGTGCTCTTCCAGGGGCCCCAGGGGCGCGGCTTCGGCGAGTGGCTGCATGTAAGCCTCCAGAAGCAGGAAGACCTGGAAGTTTGCGCTGTCGTCGCCCGCCAGAGCTACGAGTACGTTCGGGGGCAGCCCTCCCGGCCCCCCCGCAAGCAAGCCCGGAAGCAACGAAGATAGATTCTCACCAACGCAAGGAGACTGCCGTGAGCGTTCTAGTTAACTCCGACACCCGCGTCGTCGTCCAGGGCATCACCGGCCGCGAGGGCAGCTTTCAGACCGAGCGCTGCATCGAGTACGGCACCAAAGTGGTGGCCGGAGTCACGCCCGGGCGAGGCGGCGAGACGGCCCTGGGGGTGCCCGTCTTCAATACCGTCCGCGAGGCCGTCCGCGAGACCGGCGCCAACTGCTCCCTCATCTTCGTGCCAGCCGCCTTCGCCGCCGATGCCGTCCTGGAGGCCGCCGACGCGGGCATCCCGGTCATCGTCTGCGTCACCGAGGGCATCCCCGCCCTGGACATGGTGAAAGTGAAGCGCCGGCTTCAGGGCAGCGGCATCCATATGGTGGGCCCGAATTGCCCAGGTATCATCACCCCCGGCCAGTGCAAGGTCGGCATCATGCCCGGCGACGTGTTCTCGCCCGGCAGCGTGGGCGTAGCCTCCCGCAGCGGCACCCTGGTCTACGAAGCGGTGGATCAGCTCACCCGTCGGGGCATCGGCCAGTCCACCTGCATCGGCTGCGGCGGCGACCCCATCCTGGGCATCACCCTCCGCGACGCCCTCGATCTGTTCAACCAGGACCCCGATACCGCCGCCGTCGTCCTCATCGGCGAGATCGGCGGCAGCGCCGAACAGGAAGCAGCCGAGTACATCCACAGCGAGATGCGCAAGCCCGTCATCGCCTTCGTCGCCGGCAGCACCGCCCCGCCGGGACGACGGATGGGCCACGCCGGCGCCATCATCGCCGGCGATACCGGGAAGGCCCAGGCCAAGAAGGAAGCGCTCGCGGCGGTGGACGTCACCATCGCCGAGTCCCCCGCCCACATCGGTGAGGCCACCGAGCAAGTCCTACGCGAGCGGGGGCTGCTCTAGCAGCGCACCGAAAACTCCCGCCGCCGGGGGTACGAGGCTTTTCCGCGTCCTGCTAGGGCAAGGGCATCGGCATCAGTAGAGGGTAGCCTCACTGTGGCGGGGGTGGCTCCCCCTCCTCCGGCAGCCGGATGCGCACGGGGTATCTCATCGCCGCGACATCCTCCAGGAACACCACCAGCCAGTACACCCCCGGCCGCGGCACGTCGAAGATGAGCCTGTCCGCCCGCAGGTAGCGGGACATGGCGTCGGCGAGGGTGAACTTATGGATGGAGGTAGAGGCGACCACCCGGCCGTCCTCGTCCGTCAGCTCAGAGCGCTCGAAGAACGTCCCCGCGCAGCCGGTCCAGCAGTTCACCAGGATGATCCCCAGCCGCTTGCCCTGCACCTGGCCGAAGTCGAACACGATGTCGTTGGCCGAGACCACCGCACCCGCCTCGGGGTGCCGTTTCAGCTCCCGGCAGAGGAATGAATACTGGAGAACGGGTGTCGCCCTCTCCTCCATTCGCGTCCCCCTTACTCCAGCCCCAGGGCCTCTGCGAACGCTTCCGCGATGACCCGGTGGCCCCCATCGTTGCCCACATCATACCGCCCTGCCACCTCGCGGACCACCTCGTTGAGGCGGCCCAGGGCCAGGGCTGCGGCCTCCTCGAAAGGGTGGCCGGGGATGGAGAACATAGCTACTCCCGAACGGCAAACAGCCGCCTCCCGAAGCGCTGGTAGAGCATGCCGCTGGCCACGACCAGCAGGCCTATGCCGGCCAGCGCCAGGGCCATGGCGGCGCTCCCCTCGAAGACATCGAAGACCAGCTTGCCGAAATAGATGTAGGCCGAGCCGGCTCCCACCACTGCGAAGAGCCGCTGCTGCAGAGGAATCGAGAGAAGCAGCATCAGCACCGCCACCGCCAGGAATCCCACACCCCAGCCTGGTGCATCGGAATCAAGAGCCCGTATCAGCAGGGCGTAGATGAGCGCCCCCAGCCCCAGAGCGTACAGCCAGGTAGTGTAGTCGCGCCGGGTTCGTCCGTGCAGCGCCACTCCCAGCGCCACCGTAAACCCGCCCACCGTGGCCAGCAGGATCGGCTCCAGCGTGCCAAATTCGAACTCGCGGGTGCTGGCGCCGCTGAGCACCTGCCCGCATTCGACCGCCAGCCAGTCCAGCCCTACCACCGCTGCCGCTGCAAGGAAGGGGGAGCGCACGCGCCACAGCGCCAGGACGGCCGCAATCAGGCTGACCGCAGCCATACTCAGTCGGGCCCGCTGGAGGTCGGCAACGTAGTCCACGCGAGCCTGCTCCCAGGCCTCCCAGTCGCGGTACAGGGGCCAACGCGTTGGCTCCTCCGGCCACAGACCCGCGACATCCAGCACAGCGAACATCAGGAGCGGTGTGATGGCCACCGTTACCACGGTCAGCAGCTCTCCCGGCAGGCGGAACCGCTCCGTGCGAAGAAGGAGAAGCGACGCCGCCGCGAAGAACATCATAGAGGCGGCAGCGATCGCCACCCGCCCCCCTTCTTCCACGTCCTCCCACACCAAGCCCAGGAACACGCTGTAGGCAACGAGTACCAGGACGCCCCCGACATAGTAGAGGAGAGTAGCTAGATCCAGGGCGGGGAGAACCAGCGCCGGCGCAGAGGCCGGCGGGCCGCCCCCAAGCTCCGCCAGGATGGCCTCCCGCTGGGCAGAGGTGATGATCCCTTCCTTCACCCAGCGGTCGAGGTCGGCGCGGCCAAAGCTCTCAAGACGCCTCATAGCGCGCCCCATTGTATCACCTTGAAGGGCGCAAGCCCGACCTGCTACAATCACGCCGGAGGGATCGCATAGTGGTCTAGTGCGGCCGCCTGCTAAGCGGTTACCCTGGGAGACTGGGGTCATGGGTTCGAATCCCATTCCCTCCGCCACCCTGAAGGCCTCGACGCCCCTCCCCAGGGGGCTCTTTTTTGCGGGAGGCATTGTGCGCTACTACATCTGGACCGCGGGCTGCCAGATGAACAAGGCCGACTCCCAGAAGCTGGCCGCAGGCCTCGAGCACCTGGGCCTGCGGGCCGTGACCCGCCCGGAGGAGGCCGACCTGGTGGTGCTCAACACCTGTGTCGTGCGCGACCATGCAGAAGCCCGTGCCATCAGCAAGCTGGGCACCCTTAAGAAGCTGCGCGCCCGCGGACACCACTTCACCATCGCCGTCATGGGCTGCATGGTGGGCCCCCGCAGCGACGAGCTGCGCCGCCGCTTCCCCTACGTCGACGTGTTCGCCCGCCCCCAGGAGTTCGACCCCATCCTGAAGGCCATCGGCCTGGACGACGTGGGCGGCGAGTTCTGGCCCACCACCTACGCCCTTCCCGACAGCCCCACCGCCTACGTGCCCGTCATCCACGGCTGCGACAAGTTCTGCACCTTCTGCATCGTCCCCTACCGGCGGGGGCGCGAGCGCAGCCGCCCCATCGAGGACGTGCGGGCCGAAGTGGAACACCTGGCCAGCCACGGCATCCGCGAGGTCACCCTTCTGGGCCAGACAGTGGAATCCTACGGCCACGACCTGGCCGGCCAGCCCGACCTGGGCGACCTCATGCGCGCTCTCCACGACATCGAAGGGATCTGGCGCATCCGCTTCCTCACCTCCCATCCCGGCGACATGACCCAGCGCATCGTGGACGCCGTGGCCGAGCTGCCCAAGGTCTGCAACTACTTCAACGTGCCCGTCCAGTCCGGCGACAACACCATGCTGGAGCGCATGCGCCGCGGCTACACCATCGAGGAGTATCGGGACAAGATAGAGCTCATCCGCCACCGGGTGCCCGACGCAACCATCACCACCGATGTCATCGTCGGCTTCTGCGGCGAGACGGAAAAAGAGTTCCGCCGCACCTACGACCTGCTGGCGGACCTCCGCTTCCACAAGGTGCACGTGGCCGCCTACTCCCCCCGGCCCGGCACCATCGCCTGGCGCCGTCTCAAGGACGACGTGCCCCCGGAGGTCAAGATGGAGCGCCTTCACGCCATCGAGGAGCTCGAGGCGGGCATCGCCGGGCAGATCAATGCCGCGCTCCTGGGCGCCCGGGTGGAGGTGCTGGTGGAGAGCCGCCAGGATGAGCGCTGGTCGGGCCGCACCTCCTCCGGCAAGCTGGTCCACTTCGAGGGCCGCGCCGCCATCGGCGAGCCGGCCGCTGTGCGCATCGAGCACACCAGCCCCTGGTCCCTGCGGGGGACTGCGGTCGGCTGAGGTCGTGCCATGACCCCCAAAGCTACCCGTTCCTCCTCCAGTGTCCAGCCAGCAGCAGCGCACCAACCCCTCGTAGCTGTCCTCGTCGTCATCTTCACCGTCGCCGAAGGCGACCTCAAGGTGCTCCTCATCCGCCGCGCCATCGAACCCTTCCGGGACTGGTGGGCCATCCCCGGCGGCCGCCTCCAGCCGGTCGAGTCGCTGGACCGAGCCGCCTCCCGCAAGCTCATGGAGGAAACCGGCGTCGCCGACGTCTACCTGGAGCAGCTCTACACCTTCGACGGGCTGGACCGTACCGCCCCCCAGGGAGCCGTTGCCGTAGCCTACTTCGCCCTGGTCGACTACGCCCGCACCCGCCTGGCGCAGCGCACCGACTGGCAGCCAGCCTGGTTCTCCGTAGGCGCCCTACCCGAGCTCGCCTTCGATAACCGGACCGTGCTGGAATACGCCCTCCAGCGCCTGCGCTACAAGCTGGAATACACCAACGTGGCCTACAGCCTGCTGCCGGAGCGCTTTACCATGACCCGACTCCAGCAGGTCTACGAAACCATCCTGGGCAAGAAGCTGGACAAGCGGAACTTCCGCAAGCGCATGCTCTCCCTGGGCATCATCGAGCCCACCACCGAGTCGCTGGTGGAGGGTGCCCACCGTCCCGCCCGCCTCTACACCTTCCCCAGCCGCGAGCCCATCATCGTCTGATCAAGGTTTTTCCCATCCACAATCCCCTTCGTGTCCTCTTGACACTAACCTCTCCTGGCCGGTATAGTTAGTGTATCCTGGACACTAACTCCCGCTGGGGAGCCTGCGATTCCGCTGGCAGGTCTGCTAGGAAGGAGCCTCCCATGACTACCCCCGTAGCCGACCGCTCCGCCGTCCTCCCCGGTATCGCCTGCGAGGGCGATAGCATCGAGACGGTGCCCCTGACCCAGGAACGGGCCTTCGCCTGCTGGCAGCAGGACATCCCCCAGGAGTACTGGTCCCTCTCCGCCCAAGAGCTGGTCGGGCGCATCCGCGCCGCCCGAGACGCCCTGGGAAGCCGGCTCATCCTGCTGGGCCATCACTACCAGCGGCAGGACATCATCCAGTTCGCCGACTTCAAAGGTGACTCCTTCAAGCTGGCCCGCTGGGCCGCCCAGCACCCCGAGTCCGAGTACATCGTCTTCTGCGGCGTGCACTTCATGGCAGAGGCCGCCGACATCCTCAGCGCCCCCCACCAGACGGTCATGCTGCCCAACATGGCCGCAGGTTGCTCCCTGGCCGACATGGCCGACCCCGACGATGTCCTCTCCTGCTGGCAGGAGCTAGACGAGGCCGGCCTCACCGAGGGCACCATCCCCATCACCTACATCAACTCCGCCGCCTCCCTGAAGGCCTTCTGCGGCCGCCACCATGGCATCGTCTGCACCTCCAGCAACGCTCAGAAGGTGCTGGAGTGGGCCTTCGGGCGAGGCCGCCGCGTCCTCTTCTTCCCCGACCAGCACCTGGGCCGCAACACCGGCCAGAAGATGGGCATCCCCCTCCAGGAGATGCCGCTCTGGGACTACACCCTCCCCGTGGGCAGCCTGGGCGGCATCGCAGAGGACGACCTGGCCCGCAGCCGCATCGTCCTCTGGAAGGGACACTGCTCCGTCCACCAGCGCTTCACCGTCGACCAGATCCGGCAGGCCCGTCAGCGCTTCCCCGACGTGAATATCGTGGTGCACCCGGAGTGCCGCATGGAGGTGGTCGAAGCCGCCGACTGCGACGGCTCCACCGAGTTCATCGTGCGCACAGTGACCGATTCGCCCCCCGGCTCCAAGTGGGGCGTGGGCACGGAGATCAACCTGGTGAGCCGTCTGGCGAGAGAGAACCCGGACAAGCTGGTGTTCTGCCTGGACCCGGTAGTCTGCCCCTGCTCCACCATGTACCGCGTCCACCCCGCCTACCTCGCCTGGACGCTGGAGAGCCTGGGGCAGGGCCGCGTGGTCAACCAGGTGAAGGTGGACGAGGAGACAGCCCGCTACGCCAAGATCGCCCTGGACCGCATGCTCGAGATCGTCTAGCCCCGGAGGCCTTCGCTTCCTCCTACACCAGCGCGCTGGCCGTGCCCACGATGGTGATGGTTCCGTCGGGCTTCTCGCACCACACCTCGCAGTGAGCGCGCTGGTGCGAACCTTCGGGCGTCAGTTCCTTGATGACGCCGCGAGCCGTCACCGTCTCGCCGCCCCAGAGGATATTGACCAGGTTCAGAGTGGTCCGCCCTCCGACGTACCAGCCCGGCCCGAAGCGCCGCGTCAGCATCTCAGACACGACGCAGGTCGAGAACATCCCCTCCACCACGATGTCGGGGAAGCCCAGCTTGCGGGCCTCCTCCCGGTCGTTATGGTAGTTCTTGGCCGGGCCCGAGAACCTCCGGCACATCTCCAGCGTCACCTCCTTGGTCACGCCGGGGATCTCCTCGATGACCGCGCCCGCTCCCACCTCAAACTTGCGTGCGGACGCTTTCGCCTGGTCCTTGTCCACCACAACGCCCTCCGCCGGCTGGCCCATGAGGAAGCTCTGATAGGTCCGGCTGCGAGCCAGAAGGCGGCCGTCGGCACCCAGGTAGGAAACCTCCTTCACCACCTGCTCCCGCTCCCGCTTGGCGTAGCGGTCCACGATGAGGGAGCGAGTGCTAACGTGATCTCCTACCATGATGGGATGGAAAAGCTCCCACTCCTGCTTGGCGTGGAGGTTCCCGAAGACGCTCAGGTACCACCCCAGCGACAGGTAAACCTCCTGACAGAAGAGGAAGGCCGGCGCCACCGGCCCCCCGAAGGGCGACGACCCGAAGTACCACGGGTTCCGATCCTCCACCGCCTGCGCGAAGTACTCCACCAGGTCCGGCGTGATCTCCACCTCGCGGCCGCCGAAATCGCGGCCCACATACACCTCGTCCTCGCTCATCCAAGGCATGGTCAACCTCCCTCGTACCGTCTGCCCCGACACCATTCGGAGCGCCCCGATTCTACCACCGACCCCGACCAGCCGCGAGGGCTGAAGCCGCCTCAACATTGCCGCCCGCCTGCCCTCTTGAGGCTGGCTGGCGTATACTAGCGGCAGCATGCAACGCTTCGACTACATCATCGTTGGTTCGGGCATCGCCGGCCTGTACGCCGCCCTCCTGGCGCGGGAGCACGGGCGCGTGCTCATCCTCACCAAGGGCTCCATCGACGAGTGCAACACCAAGTACGCCCAGGGCGGCATCGCCGCCGCCGTAGGCACCGACGACTCCCCCGAGCTGCATCTCCGTGACACCCTCGCCGCAGGGGCAGGCCTGGTGGACGAGGAAGCCGCCCGCATCCTCACCACCGAGGCCGCGGACCGCATTCAGGACCTGGTGCGCTTCGGCGTCCCCTTCGACAGCGTGGACGGAGAGGTGGCCCTGGGGCGCGAGGCCGCTCACAGCCGCTCCCGCATTATCCACGCTGGCGGCGACTCCACCGGCGCCCACATCGAGATCTCCCTGTCCAACGTTGCCAAGCTCTCCGGCATCACCATCAAGGAGCACTGCCAGGTGGAGGACATCGTGGTGGAGGACGGAAAAGCCCTCGGCGTGGCCACCCTGGACTGTCGCACCAACACGCAGGAGGAGTTCGAGGGCGGCGCCATCATCCTGGCCACAGGCGGCTGCGGCCAGCTCTTCAAGGTGAGCACCAACCCCGAGGTGGCCACCGGCGATGGGGTCGCTCTGGCCTACCGGGCCGGCGCGGAGATCACGGACATAGAGTTCACACAGTTCCATCCCACCGCCCTGCGGCTGCCCGGGGTGCCCATCTTCCTCATCTCTGAGGCCGTACGCGGCGAGGGCGGCGTCCTCAGCAACAGCTCGGGACGCCGCTTCATGCCCGACTACCACCCCTCGGCAGAGCTCGCACCCCGCGACATCGTGGCCCGCGCCATCCTCAGCGAGATGGTGAAGGCAGGGACCGACCGCGTCTACCTGGACGTCACCCACCTGCCCCCAGAGCGGGTCAGCTCCCGCTTCCCTCAGATCTATCGCCACTGCCTCGATCACGGCCTCGACATCACCCGCGAGCCCATCCCGGTTTCCCCCGCCGCCCATTACATGATGGGCGGCGTCCGCACCAACACCTGGGGCGAGACCAACCTGCGCAACCTCTACGCCTGCGGCGAGGTTGCCTGCACCGGCGTCCACGGGGCCAACCGCCTGGCCAGCAACTCCCTGCTGGAGACGGTGATCTTCGCCAAGCGCGTGGTGGAGCGCACCCTGGAGCCCGACGCTGGCCACCAGGCCGCCCAGCCCGACGCCCACGCCATCCCCCTGCCGGAGCGCCCGCCGACCGAGACTCCGCCTCCCGACCGGCCAGCTCTTCAATCCCTCATGTGGGAGCACGTGAGCATCGTGCGCAGCGGCGAGTCGCTGGCCCGGGCCTGCGCAGCCCTGGCCGCTTGGGAGGCCCGCCTCGTCCCGCCCACCGACCGGGCCTCCTATGAGCTTGCGAATCTGGTCCTGCTGGGACGCCTGGTGGCGGAGGCCGCCCTGCTGCGCGAGGAAAGCCGCGGCGCCCACTATCGTACCGACTTCCCCGAACCCCGCGACGAGTGGCATCGCCACATCGTCTTCCGGCGCCATGCCTGAGCAGTTCCCCCCTTCCCTGGACGAAGCCCTGGTGCGGCGGCTGGTGGAGGCGGCCCTAGAAGAGGACGCCGCCCGCCACGATGTCACCACCGCCGCCCTGATCCCCCCCGACCAGCGGGGGCAGGGCCTCATTACGGCGAAGGCCAATGGTGTCGTCGCCGGCCTGCCCGTGGCTGCAGCCGTCTTCCACGCCCTGGACTCGACCGTGGCCTTCAAGGGAGAAGTGGCCGAAGGGGCGCCTGTCTCCCCGGGGCAGCACATCGCGCGGGTGGAGGGGGCGCTCCGGCCCATCCTGGCGGGCGAGCGGGTCGCCCTCAACTTCCTCCAGCGGCTCTCGGGCATCGCCACCTCCACCGCCGCCTTCGTCGACGCCCTCAGCGGCCTGTCCACCCGCCTCCTGGACACCCGCAAGACCACGCCGGGCCTGCGCGCCCTCGAGCGCTACGCCGTTCGGCTAGGCGGTGGTCACAGCCACCGCTTCCACCTGGCCGATGGCATCCTCATCAAAGACAACCACTTGGTGGCGGCCCGCGCCCGTGGCCTCAGCCTGACCGAGGTCGTGCGACAGGCCCGCCTCGGTGCCCCTCACACCCTGCGCGTGGAGGTAGAGGTCACCTCGCTGGACGAGGCGCAGGAGGCCCTGGCCGCAGGCGCCGACATCGTGATGATGGACAACATGAACGTCGAGGAGATACGCCGGGTGGTGGAGGTGGCCCGCGGTCGCGCCCTCACCGAGGCCTCCGGGGGCATCACCCTGGAGAACGTGCGGGCGGTAGCCGAGACAGGGGTCGACTTCATCTCGGTGGGGGCCATCACCCACTCGGCGCCCGCGCTCGATATGAGCCTGGAGCTGGCCTGAGGCGCATGTCGTGTCAGACCAGTTCGTGATCCTCTCGGGGCCACCATCAACACATCCAACCTGGCCCCGGAGGAGGCGGCAGATCAGGTGATGGCACTCGCCGCCCAGGGCCGCTGCCTCGTCTGCGAGCCCGACGCCCTGCCGCCCACCCAGCGCCCCCAGGAACCTCCTCCCGAGTTCACCCGCTAGCCCCGGCGGGGTCGCTCCAGTTCCGCCGTATCCAGGATCACCGTCACCGGGCCCTCGTTCTGGATATCCACCAGCATCTTGGCGCGGAAGCGCCCCGTGGCCACGCGTACGCCCTTCTCCCGCAGGGCCGCCACGAACTCCTCCACCAGGGGCTCCGCTACCTCCGGCGGTGCGGCCTCAACAAAGCTGGGCCGGCGCCCCTTGCGGGCATCGGCCAGCAGAGTGAACTGGCTCACTACCAGGGCCTCGCCGCCCACGTCCAGAAGGGAGAGGTTGAACTTGCCCTCGGCGTCGGTGAAGATCCGCAGCTCGGCGGTCTTAGTGGCCAGGCGGCGGGCCTGCTCACGCTCGTCAACCTGGGCCACCCCCAGCAACACCACCAAGCCCCGGCCGATCTCGCCCACCGTCTCGCCCTCGACAGTGACGGCGGCCCGGGCCACCCGCTGGATGACCGCCCTCACGGCATGGCCTCAGTCGGAGGGGGCTTCGCTGCCCTTCAAATCGGCCGCTTCCGCTCCGGCGGGCTCAGGGAGGGGTTCGGAGGAGCCGTCGGAGCCCTTGCGGTTATCAGTCACGTAGAAGCCGCTGCCCTTAAAGAGGACGGGGGGCGCGTGGAAGACCCGCCGGGCCGTACCCCCGCATGTGGGGCACCGCTGCGTGGAAGAGGCGTCGAATCCCTCGCGCCTCTCGTACCGAAGAGAGCACTGCAAGCAGAGATACTCGTAGACCGGCAACGCGCTAGACCTCCTGTAGGACACGGCTTGCCAAAATACTTTAGTCGAAGCCCGCTCAACGAACAAGCTGTAAGGCCGCAGGGCCGCCCTGCGCTTGACAGAGGCCCCCGACTCTAGTACGAAAATCCAGACAGGCGGCTGATCCCTACGGCCCACGGCGTATAATAGTTGGTGAGAAGCTACCAGGCGGGGTCCCCCCAACTATGAGATTTGTCTGGCTCACCCTTGCCGAGTTCATTCGGCGCTACCACCTCTGGATCATCGCTGCCGCGGTCGTCCTGACCGTTGGGCTTGCCTTCGGCATTCCCCGCATCCAGTTCAAGACGGGCCAGGACACCATCGTTCCCTCCGGCTCCCAAGTCTTCCAGGACAACCTGCGCTATCAGGGCGAGTTCGGCGGCGAGCCCATGCTCATCCTCTTCGAGGGCGACATCCGCCAGCTCTTCGTGCCCCCCAACGCGAACACCCTGTCCGAGCTGGAAGACGAACTCAACGCCAGCGGCATGTTCGACGCAGTGATCAGCCCGCTGACGGTGGCGCGCTTCGCCAGGGAGCAGGTGACGCTCGGCCAGGAGGCAGCGGCGACCCGGCTGGCGGCAGACCAGGAGGCCGCCGCCGCCGAGGCCCGCAAGACTGCCGCCGACCGCGGCGCCTCCCCCGAGGAGCAGGAGGCGGCCGCTGAGGCCGCCCTCGCCGCCGCACTCGAGGTCTTCATGGCCGAGCAGGCCGCCGACGCCGAGCGCTTCGCTCAGGTGGGCGAGCAATCCCTCACCAACCCCCGCTTCATCGACTTCCTCCTGTTCGACGCCCAGGGCAACGTCCGGCCGGACCTCGCCGGCGTCTTCCCCGACCCCCAGCATGCCCTCATGGTAGTGCGGCTGGCGGGCAACATGACCTTCGACGAACAGTCCGAGGTCGCGGCCGACCTGGTGGCCCTGGTCCACTCCAAGAACTTCCCGGGCTTCGAGGTGCTGCCCTCAGGTTCGCCCGTCCTCATCAAGGAGATCAACGACAACATGCGGAACAGCATGGTGAATATGGCCATGCTGGCCGTCGCCATCATGGTGGTGGTGCTGTTCCTGGTGTTCCGGGCCCGCTGGCCCATCCTCCCGCTGCTGGTGATGCTGTTGGGCTGTATCTGGGCCTTCGGCCTCATGGGCTACCTGGACATTCCCCTGACCATGGTCACCATCTCCGGCCTCCCCATCCTCATCGGGCTGGGGATGGAATTCGCCATCCAGTTCCACAACCGCGTGGAGGAGGAGACAGCGCGGCAGGGCGGCGGCGCTGCTGGCCTGACCGAGGCCCTGCTGCGCGTCGGCCCGGCGGTGGGCCTGGCCATGCTCACCTCCGTAGTGGGCTTCATGGTGCTGCACATCTCCCGCGTGCCCATGATCCGCGACTTCGGCTCTATGCTCACCGTGGGCGGCGTCATCCTCTTCCTCACCGGCCTCCTCTTCCTGAACAGCCTGCTGTACCTCCGCGACCGGCGACAGGGCGAGAAGCTGAGTCTGCCCCCGGCCCGCGGCTTCGAGGTGGGAAAGTTCGTGCGCACCATCAGCGGGTCCGCCGTGGGCCGCATCCTCCCCATCGCCGCGGTGGGCGTGTTCATCGCCCTGCTGGGCCTCATCCTGGACCGGCGCATCCCCGTGGAGACCGACCCCGAGCGTTTCGTCTCCCAGGACAGCCCCATACTCCAGGAGCTGTACCACATCCGGGACACCACCGGCTCCACCAACATGCTGGGCGTCCTGGTGGAGGCCAGCGACGTCACCCGCCAGAACGTCCTGAGCTGGATGGCCGACTTCGAGCAGCGCCAGATGGAGGAACACCCGGAGCTCTTGCGCTCCGACAGCCTGGCCTCCACCATCACCTCCGTCACCGGCGCGGCCCCCACATCCGAGGATGCCCATGCCATCCTGGCCGTGGCGCCGCCGGGCATCCGTGAGAACCTGATCAGTGCTGACCGGACCAAGGCCCACATCATCTTCACCATGGGTACCGTCTCCCTCGAGGAGCGCAAGACCCTGGTAGACCAGATCCGCCGCGACCTGGACACCCCCGCCGGCGTTTCCGCCACCTTCGGGGGCATCGCCGTCATCGGCGTCGAGGCGGTCGCCGCCCTCAGCCAGAACCGCGGCCTCATGACCTTCGCCGCCCTGGGCGCCATTCTCATCGGCCTCTTCCTCGTCTACCGCAACGCCGTGAAGGCGCTCGCGCCGGTACTGCCCATCCTGATAGCGGTGGGCAGCTCCTCGGTCCTCCTGTTCTTCCTCGGCATTAAGCTGAACCCCCTCACGGCGGTCTCCGGGCCCCTGATTATTGCCATGGGGGTAGACTTCACCATCCTCCTCATGTCCCGCTACTATGAGGAGCGCGAGAAGGGGCAGTCCCCCCGAGAGGCCATGAGCACCGCTTCCCTGCGCATCGGCCGGGCCATTACCGCCTCTGGGCTCACCGTCATCGGCGGCTTCGGAGTGCTGGCCTTCTCCGACTTCCCTCTGCTGGTGGACTTCGGCAAGGTGACCGCCCTTAACATGGGGCTGTGCCTGCTCAGCACCCTGGTGGTATTGCCGCCCCTGCTGGTGTGGGCGGACGAGGAGACAGGGCTCGTACCTCAGCCGGAGGAGCACATGCGGATCGCCGAGTAGCCGCGCACGCCGGGCAAAACTGCAGGGCGCCGTCCTGATGGCGGCGCCCTTCTTGCTCATCCGAAAGGGAGGACTACGGAAGCTCCAGCCCGTGCTGCTCCAGCAGCTCTCGGTCCGCCAGGATGTCCTGCGTTGGGCCCTCCGCAGCTACCCGACCCTGGTCCAGGATAACCGTCCGCGGCAGCAGGTCCCGCACCAGGTGCATGTCATGGGTCGCCACCACCATGGTCTGGGAGAACTCCCGGAGGAGGCTAATGAGCCCCCGCCGCGCCCGGGGGTCCAGCCCCAGCGAGGGCTCGTCCAGGGCCAGGATCTCCGGGTCCATGGCCAGCACCGTAGCGATGGCCACGCGCTTGCGCTCTCCCAGGCTCAGGTGGTGGGGCATGCGGTCCTCGAACGCCTCCATCCCCACCTGTTCCAGTGCCCGCGTTACGCGCTCTTGGATCTCCTCCCGCGGCAGACCCATGTACAGGGGGCCGAAGGCCACATCCTCGAACACCGTGGGAGAAAAGAGCTGATCGTCGGGGTTCTGGAAGACGAACCCTACCTGAGCGCGAACGGAGCCCAGGCGGCCGTCCTGCACCGGCTGGCCCAGCACCTCCACCCGCCCGCGCCCCCGCAGGATACCGTTGAGGTGCAGCAGCAGGGTAGACTTTCCGGCCCCGTTGGGCCCCACCAGCGCCACCTTCTCCCCCCGGCCGATGGTAAGGCTGACATCCAGCAGCGCCACCTGGCCGTCGGGATAGGCGAAGCTGACGTTCCTGATCGACACCGCCGTCTTGACCGGCGTGGTGATCCTAGACTCTGGCATAGACCTGCAAACCTGTCAGTAGAGCGATGAGCACCGCCACTGCCACCACGTCGAGGGGACGCAGAACGCCACCGCTGAGGAAACGCACTTCACCGTCGAAGCCGCGAGCGCACATAGCCTCGTACACCCGCTCGCTCCGCTCGTAGCTGCGCAGGAACAGGGACCCCACCATGTTGCCGCTAACCCGGGCTCGCCAGAGGATGCCGCCGCCGCTCCTGCTGCTGATCTTGGCGCTGCGGCTCTCCCGCGCCCGCATGAGCCGCAGCCCCTCCTCGCCGATGACGAAGATATAGCGGTACATGAACGACACCGTGGCCACGATGATGCGGGGCAACCCCAGCCCCCGCAGGCCCCGCAGCAGATCCAGCGATGTGGTCGAGGCCGTCAGCACCACTGCTGCGCATACCGAAAGCCAGGACTTCGCCAGGATCGTGCTCAGGGCCTCCAGCCCTGCGTCGGTGGCCGTCCAGTCCCAGGCCAGGGCAGGGATCGTGAACAGCTCATCCCCCTCCTTGGTGAACAGGATGGGCACCGCCACCAGCACAAACGGCAGCGCCAGCGCCGAACGCCCCAGCACCAGCAGCGGTGACAACCTGCTGAGAGCCACGGCCGCCGCCAGGATCAGCGCCAGGCCCCCCAGCACCGGCCACTGGCCCACCGGCGTGAGCGTGGCGGCGAAGACGAACGCCACCGTCGCCACCACCTTGGCCCGTGGCTCCAGGCCATGGATGAAGCTGGCGCGGGCCTGATAGCGCTCGCGGAAAGGAAGGATGCTGGACATGGCTCAGGTGGGACTCACCTCCCGGGCGGCCCCCGCTCCGACGACGGCGTCCGCCGGCTCACCGCCCGCAGGCCGAACCCCAGCCCGAAGGCGATCACCGCCACCATCCCCACGCCCACGATGCCCGCCAGGATGGTCGCCAGGTCCTCGTTGTCCACCCAGGGAAACACGTAGTCGGCAATGACCTCATAGGGTGGGGCCTCACCCTCGTCGATGAAACCCTTGTCCTCCGCCACCTTCTCCAGACCATCGGGGTCAGACGAAGCCAGCGGGCTGAACAGGGCCACCAGAAGGGCGATCGCCAGACCCACCGCCACCACGATAATGTAGCGTTGCCTAATCAACGGCCGCCTCCTTCACCGGGCCCCACGCTGGCGCTTCCAGCAGGTCACGTCGCGCCGACATGACAAAGGCCACCGCAGCGGCGGTGATGAAGCCCTCCACTACCCCGATGATGGAGTGAACGCCCGTCATGGCCGGCAGCACCACGTGATACGGCGAGGTGTCCGAAAGGCCGAGCTGAATCGAGGTCAGGAAGGCCGCAGTCATCACCGCGAACCAGGCCCCCGCAAAGGCACCGGCCAGCCGCGGCCAGGCCCGCCCGTTGCCGAAAAGCCCTGTGCCCGAGTAGATAGCGTAGCCCACCAGACAGCCGACGATCCCCATGTTGAGGATGTTGGCGCCCATGGCCGCCAGACCCCCGTCCTGGAAGATCAGCGCCTGCACCCCCAGCACCGACGCCATGACGATGATCCCCGCCCAAGGCCCCACCAGAATGGCCACCAGGGTCCCTCCCAGCAGGTGGCCGGAGGTCCCCCCGGCCACGGGAAAGTTGATCATCTGGGCGGCGAAGATGAAGGCCGCCATGACCCCCATCAGGGGCACGGCCTTCTCGCTGAGGGTACGGTTGGTTCGCCAGACCGCCGCTGCCACTACCACCACCGTGATCCCCCAGGCGATAGCCGCCACCGGCGCATTGATGAATCCGTCTGGGATGTGCATCCCCGAGGGATCAGGGAGCGGCGGCGGATGAAGGTTAATCGCTGCCATAAGGCCTGGCCTCCTTTCCGCAGTCCCCTTTCGCTATGCCTCCTGCTGGCACTCCCGGCACAACCCGAAGATGCCGAAGTGATCCAGGTCCGCCTGGAAGCTATACTCCCGTAACAGCCCTTCGCCTAGCTCATCCAGGTGCCCGTGGTCGATGGAGATGACCCGACCGCACCCGCGGCAGATGAGGTGATGGTGACGCCTGGGTTGGATCCACTCATAAGTGGACTCGCCGGTCCCCATATCCGTCTCCGCCACCAGGCGCATCTCCTTTAGCACCGCCAGGGTGCGGTACACCGTGGAGATGTCCACGTAAGGGTAGGAGTCCTTGATCCGTTCGTAGATCTCCGACGCGGTCACGTGGCCCCCAGCGTGGCGCAGAGTCGTGAGGATAATAAGCCGCTGCTGCGTGGCCTTGTGACCTGACTTGCGAAGCAGTTCAGCGCTCTCAGCCCGACAGCTCAACAGATGACCTCGAGAGCTAATTGCAATTACTTGCAAATACACACTAGCCACTTTCGGCCAGGGTGTCAATAGCATCGAAGGCATAATCTTCCCCTGGCGCAGACCGCCTGCACCACTGCCGCAAGCACCGGGTTGTTATGCTATGGCCGCTGATGGCGTTCTTAGTGTAGAGAGTGGTGAGGCGGGGAACTGCTCTCTCTGCGGGGCGCAGCCATTTGGCAGCGCCCCGTCTGGTTGCTCACCAGAGGGTGCTCCTCTCGGTACGCTGGAAGAGGGCTCTCGCGCGCTAAGCTCAGGCCCTGGGCATGAGCAGAACCTGAACGGGCGGCGCCTCCTCCCCTTCGAGGTCGGCAAATTCGAGGCGGATCTGGAAGAAGTCGTCCAGCCTGAGCCCTGCTTTCGTAACCATGGCCCGCACTTGCAGGAACTCACTGGCGCTGAGGCTAATGAGCCTCGGCCCGGGCGCATAGTACTTCTCATCCTGTAGCATCGGCATTACCTCGGCCCTACACGGGCCATCGTCGGCAGCGAAGCAGCGGCGGACAGTAGGACTACCCCCTATTCGCATACCCCCTAGAGCATCGGCTCCGCCTCGTGAACGGCCTTCACCCCCAGTCTAGCGCACCATCTTTCTCCATTCAGCCCCGTCTCAAGGGCCGATTTGAATGTGCTTGACCCTGGACCAGCCTCTAAACTCCGCGCTCAGGGGACCGACAATCTTTGCGAAGAACACCTGGTAGCTGGCAGCCACATCCGCTGGCTAGAAGTGGGGCTGCCGCAAGGAGGCTTGTATCATGCTTCGAGTCAACCGTCGCCTAGTCCTTGTTGCGGCCGCAGCGGTGACGGCCTCCGCCTTACTGGCCTGGAGTCTGACCTCACCCAGCATGAGCCTGGGCCAGGCCACAGACGTCGGCCTTCCCACCGATGTCGCCGAGCAGGCGCCAACCGCTCCACAGACGCCGGCCCTGCCTCCGCAGGCCCCGGTGGAACCACCCACTGCGGCGGAGGCACCCGCAGGCCAGCAGCCCGCAGCCGCTGCCCTGCCCTCCGCTGGCATCGGCGGCTTCCAGAGTGCGGGCGGCGTGCTCATGCCGACGCTCCTACTGGCCATCGCCGGCGGCAGCTTGCTGGCGTTCGGCGCGCTGACCGGGCTCGCCACAACGCGCCGCAAGAACTAGGCATCGCAAGCAACCTGACTCTCCAGGGGCAGGCCCGCCGGACGGCTGGCCTGCCCCTCCAGAGCCCCTCCTGAGCTGCCCGGCATAAAGGTCGGACGGCACCTTCGCAGGGATCGGCGGCATAGATGGGCGAAACGCCTGCGGAAGGAACCACCACGGATCCACGGCCGGCCCTTCCAGGCCGGGTCCTCGGACGGTCAGCTCTTCAGCATGGAGCGGTACTGCTGGCCATCTTCGCCCTGGCCTTGCCGCTTCTCTTCTTCTCGCAGCCCAGCCATCTCACCTCCGATGAATCCCTGTACCTGGCCGAGGGCTTCAACATCGCCCAGGGTCAGGGCATCACCTACCCCACCGGTGAGCCCGTCAACCACCGCCCGCCCCTCTATCCGGCCCTTCTGGCAGGCAGCCTGAAGGCCTCGGACGGATCGCTGGAAAACGCCTACTGGGTGCCCAAGGTCTTCGCCCTCTTTAACCTGCTCCTGCTCTACCTTCTTGGCAAGAAGCTGTTCGGTACAGTAGCCGGAATACTCGCGGCCCTCCTGGCAGCGTGCGGGTCATTGCTGAACGGCCTGGCCACCACCCTCTACCTCGACGGCACCGAGGCCTCGTTCATGCTGCTGAGCCTGCTCCTGCTCCTCTACGCCTTCGACCGGAGGCAGGCAGCCCTGTTCGCGGCCGCGGGCGGCGCCCTGGGCCTGGCCTTTCTCGTAAAGGAGGCGGCCATCCTCTGGGTCCCCATCCCCCTGCTCCTGTACCTCTTTGTGAGGGAGTACCGGGCCCGGGGTAACCTCCTGGGTGTTGCCCTGTTCGAAGCGGCCTTCGTGGGCCTGGCGGGCTGGTGGTGGGTGTGGGTCTACGCCCACACCGGGCGCATCTACCTGCTGGGCGACCCGTCCCAACAGGCGCTGGCGGGCCTGGCAGGACTCGCGCTGACCGGGTTTGGGGTAGCCATCCTGGCGGCAGCGCTCTTCCTGGCGCTGCGCGTCCTGGGGCGCCTGCTGTCGAAGACGCTTCAGCCCGTGGCACGACCGCTCCACCCTTCGCCCGCCGCCTCGCCCTCGGCGATGTTTGTGCCGGTCGGTTTGATCATCCTGATGGGATGGTGTGGCTTCTTCTTCATGGGCCTGGAGCGATCCTCGTGGCCCGTCGAGGGCAACTATTTCGGGCTCGTTCTCGACTACATCTGGAGGGTGGGCCGGTCGGTCCAGCCCTTCTACCTGATCCTGGCTGCCTGGGCCTTCATAGTGTGGCGCTCCTTCGGGCGGCCCGCCGAGCGGACCATTCTAGTGGCACTGCTGCTCTTCGGCCCGTTCGCCCTGCTGACGGCGACGCGGTCGCTGCACATCCGCGACATCCTCCCCCTGGTCTACCTGTCGTACGTGGCGACAGGTGCCCTCCTGGCCTGGCTGGCCTCGGCAGCAACCCAGTTGGCCCGGCAGGGCGGCGCACGCGAGGCCGCCGCCTACGTGGGGCTCGGGGTAGTCGGCGCCTTGCTGGTGTGGGTGGCCTACAACGAGGAGACCTCGTTCCTGGAGCAGAATCGCAGCATCGACCGGCAGGAACGCGTCCAGACCAACTGGAACAATCCCCTCGTGGCCTCCACGGCTGAGTGGATGGTCCACCATATCCCGCCGGGCACCCAGGTGATGTCCAGCCGACTCTACTACTCTCACCTCTACGTGCTGACCGAGGGCCGCTACCCCATCAGACAGCTTCCCACGGTGCGGATAGCCATCGACCCCAGCCGCGACCAGCCCCTCCGGCGCATCAGCACCCTGTTCCGCTGGGAGGATCACCGCCTGGACCCCGACCGCGACTACGAGCGCTGGCTCTACCTCCGGCGCTATCCCACTAAGCACTACCACGTCGCCCTCTCGGAGATCGACCTGCTCAAGGATCTGCGCCGCTTGCAGGTGGACTACCTCGTGCTGAGCAGCGAGGACGCCGGCTTCAGCACCTTCTCCTACCTGGACTACTTCACCGAAAACCCCGCCTTCACCCTGCTGTACCGCGAGGCCCCTAACTCCCTCAACGCTGTCTACATCTTCCGCGTCCACCGCCGCCACCTGGAGTACCAAGACCGCCCGCTGACCATCAGCGGCACCACCCTGTCCGCGCTGGTGCAGCGGTTCGAGGACGCCGAAGGAGGAATTCCCCTGGAGCAGGCTCTGCGCGCCATCGCACGGCACGGCATTCGCGTCGCACCCGACAACGGGCTCACCCAGCAGGCCCGTGCCCTCTTGCAACGGGTCTATGCAGGCGCCCCTGCCCACTAGCCCCCAGCGGCCTGCTGGACACACGCTTTTCCCGCATCCTACTAGGGCCTCAGGGATTTGCCAGGGCCACATCGGGGAGCCCCCTACGACCAAGGGGGTACAACCCCATTCTGCCCGGTCGAACATGGGTAGTGAGAGGGCCGCTACGGGCTGCCCGAGGGCGGCAGCCAAGCCCTGACCACCAAGAGGAACTGAGGAATCACAGGGACCATGAAGCTCATCGTAACCATCCCCGCCTACAACGAAGAGGCCACCATCGCCCAGGTCATCGAAGAGATCCCCAGGGCCATCGTGGGCCTCGACCAGGTGGAGGTGCTGGTCCTCGACGACGGCTCCACCGACGGCACGGTGCAGGCTGCCCTGGCCGCTGGCGCCGATTATGTCATCTCCAACGGCCGCAACCAGGGCCTGGCCGCTACCTTCAAGAGGGCCCTTCAGGAGGCCCTGGTGCGCGGGGCCGACATCATCGTCAACACCGACGGCGACAACCACTACGACCAGTCCAGGATCCCCGACCTCATCCAGCCGCTGCTGCGCCATCAGGCCGACCTGGTCATCGGCAACCGCAACATCGACGAACTGCCCATGGCCATCGGCAACAAGTACGGCAACAAGCTGGCAAACCTCCTCATGCAGCGCCTCTTAGGCCTGCCCAAGGCCGACGTGTCCAGCGGCTTCCGCGCCTACACCCGCGAGGCGGCCCTCCGCTTGAACGTCCTCTCCTCGCACACCTACACCCACGAGACCCTCTTCAACGCCCTGGACCAGCAGTTGGCCGTGGTGAGCCTGCCCCTCCGTGCCCGGGAGGTGACAAGGCCCTCGCGGCTCATCCGCAGCCTCCCCAGACACGTCTGGAACGCCAGCCTGGTGATCCTGCGCTCCTTCACCCTGTATCGCCCCTTGCAGGTATATGCGACTATCGGAGTGGTCTTTGCCTTCCTGGGGCTGATCCCCTTTGTGCGCTTCCTATGGTTCTACCTGCAGGGGGATGGCGGTGGGCACGTCCAGTCACTGGTCATGGGAGGCGCCCTCTGGTTCCTGGGGATCCAGTGCCTGGTGGTAGCGCTCCTGGCCTCGGCGATCCGCTGGAACCGCCGCCTTATCGAAGAGATGCTCGTCCGCCTCAAGCGCCAGCAGATGGAGCAGTGGGCGGTGGGGACGCAGCCCAGCGTGGCACCTTCAGGGAACGGCGACGGCGAGCCTGAGGAAGCTCAGGAGGAGCTCCGAGCGGCTTGAGATCGCTTTCGGGCTCTTCCGGCGCGTTCCTCGGGGACGCTCCGGCAAGCGCCCACGCACTAAGCAGGGAGGCTGATGCATGAAGATCACGCTAATCGGCACGCTGCCCCCCCTCAAGAGCGCGAGCGCCTATCCCACAGCCCTCTTGACCGCCTCGGCCGACCCCGCCGACCTAGACATCGAGTCCCTAGGGCCGAGGTTTCTGTGAACGATGAAGCACCACCGACGGAAAAGATGATGGATCGATCGCAGGGAATGAACGTACGCACAATGCGAATCGAACAATACGAATTGACAAGCTACATTGAGCACTTCAGTGAGCACAACCAAGCGGTCGTGCACGATGCCCTTCTCGACGAGCGCGGAAGACTGGCTAAGGCAGCAAAAATCCAAGCGGTTCTAACCGATTTCTCCGCAGAACCACTGGCAAACCTAGCGTGTCTTGATGTGGGATGTTCTACCGGACACATCACAAACGCACTGGCAGGCGACTTCCATGGGATTGTTGGAATTGACACCGACCAGAAAGCGCTTGTCGTGGCAGAGGGCCGGGAGGCCGCCGGGCGTTTTCAGCGCGGCAGTGCGCTCTCGCTACCTTACCGCTCGGGCGTATTTGACGTTGTGTTGTGCAATCACGTCTACGAGCACGTGAGCGACCAGCAAACCTTGTTCGATGAAATCTGGCGCGTCCTCCGCCCGGATGGGTTCTGCTATCTCGCGGCGGGCAACCGGCTGAAGGTGATCGAGCCTCACTACCGTCTTCCGTTCCTGTCCTGGTTGCCCAGGCCCATCGCCCACAGATACCTGCGACTGACCGGACGGGGTCGCTTTTACTTCGAGCACCACCTCACCTGCAGGTCTCTGCGACGCCTCGTCTCGAGGTTCGAGGTCCGCGACTACACGCTCACCATTCTGAGGGATCCTCGGAGATTCGGGGCGAACGACCCGTTGCTGGCCAGGCTACCGTCTAAAGGTCTACCTTTGGCGCTCCTCCGTCTGGCATACTTCGCTCTCCCAACGTACATCTGGATCCTCCAGAAACCATAGGACGTCAAGGGAAGGGATAGACGGCGCGTGCACGAAGTACAACCGGCGCAAGCACCTGCCCCCGAAGGCGCCTTCTCAACCTCCTCTCACAACGGTATCCGCCGCACGTCTGCCACGCTGTGGCTTCGGTCCTGGTCACGGCCCCTGTTCCTGGGCATACTCGCCGCCGCTGTCGTTAGTTTCGTTGGGTACCGGCTTGTCCACGACGCACGAGCTCTGAGCGGGCAGGACCTGCGCTTCAGCATCGCTCCCGCGGCCGCAGCCCTCCCGTTTCTCACCGCGGGCGTTCTGCTTACTGGGCTTGCCTGGATCGTGCTCCTGCGCAAGTCCGCTGGAGGTCAGCATCGACGGGACACCAGCCAGCTAATGCGAGTGTTCCTCTTTGCCTGGATGGGCCGGTACGTGCCAGGCAAGCTTCCCTTCTTCCTGGGGAAGGTCTACCTGGCACAGAGTCTGAATTACCCCCTCTCCTCCCTGGTTGTCGCGACCGTCATAGAGAGCGTCCTTCAGCTCCTGGCAGCAACAGCGTTTGGCGCCGTCATGATCTTGGTAGCCCTCGGCATGACAGCGGATAAGGGCTACGCATGGCTCGCGCTCCTGACACTGCCCTCGGTTGCCCTGCTGCACCCGCGTGTGCTGGCACCAGCGGCCAACCGCATGCTCCGATTGCTGAAGAAAAACGAGCTGCCGATGACATCGTTCCCGGACTTCCGCACGACGCTACTCGCCGCTGCCCTCTACTTGCTGGCCTTCGCCAGCAACGGTTTCGGATTTCACCTGATCACGTTGTCCACCGTCGACATCTCTTGGAGCAGAATACCGCTCTCCATGGGGGTCTTTGCGCTCTCCGGCGTGGTCGGGATCCTCGTCGTATTCGCGCCCGCCGGCCTAGGCGCACGGGAGGGGACCATCGCAGGAACGCTGGCACCGGTCATCGGCGTTCAGCACGCCGCCGTCGTAGCCCTGTTCTCTCGGGTCTGGCTGACAGCCGTGGATCTCATGCTGGTCGGCGGCACACTCTTGGTGGACTACGTTAGCGGGGATCGACTGCTGTCCAAGGTCATCGCTGGTAGAAGACACCACAACACCGCAGCCGAGTCTCAAACCCCAAGCGTAGAGAACGCTAGGGCCCGTCCCGTAGTGCCAACGGAGGCTGGTTCACTTGAGTAGCCTGAGCGACGCTGCGCCCCGTGGCGCACAACTCGAGCTCACGCCACCCGAGCCACGGCTTCACCTCCCCAGTGTGAACGTCTCGTACCGCTCCCTGGTCTCGATTGGCCTCCCAGCGCTTCTCTTCGTAGCTGTTCTTGCCGTCCTTGCCTTCAACGCCCTGACCCGCGTTGTCTTCGAGTCCGACTCGGCGATGCACCTCTTGTTCATGAAGATCATCGCGGGCACGGGCCACCTGCCGACGCACATTCCGCACTTCGCCGCAAAGGTTGCGCCAGGTGGCAGCGTGGAGGCGTGGTTCCCGTACCAGTACACGCCCCTGTATCACATCGTCGGCGCCGGCTTCTACAAGATAGGTGGACCCAACGCAGTCCTGCTCCTAGGTCCGCTCTGTGGCGCAATAGTCGCCCTGCTGCTGTTTCACCTGGTCCGCCCCTCTGTTGCCTGGCCGTTCGCCCTGGTGGGAGCGGCGCTGGTCTTCATTCACCGGAACTCGTGGCCGGTGTTCACTTGGGTGTTCATGGAGCCCATGTGTCTCGTATTCTTCATGGCTAGTCTTCTGTACTACCGGAGACTTTGGTCGGGCGGCGGAAGGCGGAACGCAGTGGCCGCTGGAGCGCTGCTCGGATTGGCCATCTCTACAAGACAGACAGCCCTCATGTACGCGGCGTTCATGGTCATACACTCGTTCCTTTCCGTGGCTTGGGGACTGCGTGACTGCACGAACAGATGGGCCTTCCTGCGCGGAGCAACGGCCACATACGGCCTGATGTTCGGTACCGCCGGCCTCGTCGCCCTGCCTGCACTGGGATACCTTTTCTGGATGACCGGCAACGTAGGATACGGCGCCATCGGGCTTCCTGGGTTCGTGCCGCACTTGGAAGTTGACCCCGCCGCCAACGCATACATCAGCAGCATCACCACGCCGGACCTTTCGCTTGTGGAGTGGGCCGACCGGTTCAAGAGAATCATCCTGTATATGAATCCTTGGAGTTCATGGTGGTATACGTACGCGCCGCTGGCGCTGTATGCTCTCGGCACAGCATGGCTCCTTAGGAAACGCGATAAGAAGCACACATTCCTCGCGACCTATGCGCTCGTTCACCTCCTCGGGGAGTTTGTGCTGTTCCTGACAGTCCACGGCAATTCCAGATACGTGATTGCCTCTCGGGTCCTCTTCTATTCCGTCGTCGCCGTCGGCCTCTTCGCGATATGGGACTGGGTCTTCTCACTGTTGGAGTCTGACGCTCCGAGGGTCTGGCAGAAGCGTGCCCAGCTTGGGGTTCTGGCTACCGCATGTGTAGTGGTTTTCGTGCCAGCGTTTGTCAGCGGGCCCTATCTCGCCTACCTCTCCAACTTCGACGCCCCGCGCAGCGAGCGTGGGCGCGCATACGAAGAACTCGGTGACTGGATCAAGCAGGAGACGCCACCTGGCAGCCTCATCCTTAGCGGCCGGTGGTACGCCAGCGCCCTCTACTTCGACCGCGACTACACGTGGGTCACGTACCATGGAAACCTGTGGGCCATCCAGGCTTCACAGGCCACTGATCCTAGAGTCTCCGTGGATCTCCTGGCAAGATACGGCGTCGATTACGTGATCGTGCAGAAGCCACCGGGAAGTTACGTGGACCGTATGCCGCAAGATGGGCTGCGCCGCACGCTCCTCGAAGACCGTCAGCACTTCAAGTTGGTCTTCCAAAACGAGAGGACCCGCTTGTATCAGTTCTTCCCGGACGGACAAGCCACCGGCACCAACTACTTCGCCAGGTGAGGAGGGCAATATCCCCATGACCAACCCAGCGCGAATACGTCTCCTCTTCATCGCTCGCTCCTTTCCACCGACGCTCGGGGGAATGGAGAACCTCGCCTACCACCTGAGCGAGAGTATGCGGCACCAGGCAGATGTCACCATGCTCGTTAACCGTCGGGGCAAGAAGGCCCTTCCCATCTTCCTTCCCTACGCCTTTGCTGCCGCCACCTACTTGGCGCGCAAGAAAAGGACCCACGCCATCCACTTGGCGGATGCCCTGTTGGCGCCGCTTGGAGTCGTCTTGAGGAGGGCTACCGGGCTTCCAGTAACGTCATCCGTACACGGGCTTGACGTCACATACCCCAATGCCCTTTACCAGCGAATAGTGCCGCGCGCCCTGGCCCGTCTCGACATGACCATGCCTAACAGCAAAGCGACGGCGGAGGAGGTGCGAGCCCGCACCGGTGAGCAAGCGTCGACCACGGTAATCCCTCTTGGCATCAATCCGCTGCCCGAACCCAACGCGGCCGCGACACGACAGTTTCAGGCACTGGCCGCGACGAGTCCCCGCCAGGCTGTCATCCTCACTGTTGGCCGACTCATCCAAAGAAAGGGCGTCGCCTGGTTCGTCCAGCACGTACTTCCCGCACTCCCTGAGCACATAATCCACGTCGTCATTGGCGAGGGGGCCGAAATGGCGGCGATCCGCGCCGCCGCAGCGGCGTCCCGTGTATCTGACCGCATTCGCTTACTCGGGCGTGTCCCCGATGACGTCCTTGCCGCGGCGTACCGTTGTGCGGACATCTTTGTGATGCCGAACATCCCTGTGCCCGGAGACATAGAGGGCTTTGGCCTAGTCGCTCTCGAGGCTGCCGCTTCGGGGTTGCCTGTCGTTGCGTCACGCCTCGAAGGGATCAGCGAGGCAGTACAGCATGAGCGCAACGGTTTCCTCGTGACGCCGCTGTCAGTCAGCGAATACATGTCCACCCTTGAGGACATGATCGCGCTGCCCCAGGAGCAACTGCGTGCAATTGGCGCCTCGTTCGCAGACTACACGAATCAACACTACGGCTGGGACCGGACCGCTGAACGCTATCTCAGCGTCATAGCCGGACTCATCAACTTAGAAGAAGAACGGATTTCTCAAAGCAGGTCGACGCTTCCGGCCTCTTAGCAAGCACATACGGGGCGGCGTCCTCTCCCGAAGGGAAGACGGGTGGTCTTCGCCTACCGCGTTGCCGACGCCGCCGTCAACTTTGTTGACACACCTCACCCACACGCTATAGCATCGCCACCGCCGACACATGCTCATCGACCTGCACACCCACACCCGGCCCCTCTCCTGGGACTCCTCCCTCAGCCCTGATGAGCTCATCGAACGCTGCAAGGCCGTAGGCCTGGACGGCGCCTGCCTCTCCGAGCACGACTACATCTGGAACCCGGACGACCTCCGCGCGCTGGCCCACCGCCACAACTACCTGATCCTCCCTGCCGTCGAGATCAACACCGAGGACGGCCACATCCTCGTCTACGGCATCCACCGCTACGTATGGGGAATGCATCGCTCCCACGAACTGGCCCATCACGCCCAGCAGGCCGGCGGCGTCATGATCGCTGCCCACCCCTTCCGGCGGCAGCTGCCCTGGCTCATGCGCGACGAGCACCACTACCACGAAGCCCTCCTCCGCGCCTCCCGCAACCCCGCCTACCAATTCTGCGCCGCCCTGGAGAAGATCAACGGCCGCGCCAAGCAGCGGGAGAACGACTTCTCCGCCCGCCTCTGCGACCTCACCGCCATGCCCGGTGCCGCCGGCACCGACGCGCACACCCCCGCCCACATCGGCCGCTGCGCCACCTACTTCGAGCGGGACATCCACGACATCTACGAACTGATCGAAGAACTCAAGGGAGGCCGCTTCCATGCCGTGGACCTGACGGCCGCCCCGGCCAGGTAGCCCGCCCACGTTGACACCCGATGGGACCGGACGTATCATCGTTCCGCCGAAACACCCTGTTGCGCTAGCCCTATCCCCTACGTGGACCCTCATACCACAAGGAGGTGGCAGCATGACCCAGCCCGAGCAATCCGCCATCACCGACGAGATGCGCCAGCTCGTCGGCAAGGAGAGCGAGCCCGTCACCCTGGATGTGGACAAGACTAGCTGTCGCATGTTCGCCCGCGCCGTCGGCCACACCGACCTCATCTTCTACGACGAGGACTACGCCAGGAGCAAAGGCTACCGCAGCATCGTGGCCCCGCCCGCCTACACCGGCACGCCCATCTACATGCCGGGCGGAGCCCGCGCCGTCGGCGAGGTGGGCGGTCTCACCTACAGTGTCCCCTACAAGCGCGTCCTCAACGGGGGCACCGAGTACGAGTACCTCGACACGATCTGCGCCGGCGATGTCGTCACCGCCACCACTGCCATCACCGCCTTCCAAGAGCGTGTGGCCAGCCTCGGCCCAATGCTCATCACCACCCGGGAGACCACCTACAAGAACCAGGATGGCAAGGTGGTCGCCAAGATGCGCGGTACCCTCATTCAGTACTAGAGAGGAGCCTACCATGGCCGAGCAAGTCTACTTCGAGGATGTCGCCGAGGGACAGGAGATCCCCAAACTGGTCAAGAACTGCTCCAGCCAGCAGCTCGTCATGTGGGCCGCCGGCTCCGGCGACTTCTACCAGATCCACTACGATAAGGACTTCGCCCAGGGCACCGGCCTCAAGGGCATCATCGTTCACGGGGCCCTCAAGAACGCCTTCCTGGGCCAGCTCCTCCACGAGTGGGTGGGCGAGAAGGGCTTCGTCAGGCGCTTCAACTGCCAGTACCGCGGCATGGACTACCCCAACCAGGACATCGCCTGCCGCGGCGTCATCACCAAGAAGTATCAGGAGGGCGGACAGAACCTCCTGGATCTCGACATCTGGACCGAGAACCCGGAGGGCCAGAAGACCTCGCCGGGCACCGCTACCGTGGCGTTGCCGTCGCGAGGCGGTTAGGCAGAGCCTGGCTGGACGGTGCACTGGCGTAGGCTCCTTAAAGGGTCGCAACTCTACAGGCGTGGTCCTTGGGATCGCTTCTATTGCGAATACATGGCCTCGCGCGACACGTCCCAATGGGAGTCTCCGCAGCATCTGACCGAACACGAGGTCGGGAGACTCATTCGCTTCATTAACCAGTGGGCCACTCGCAGTCAATTTGACGCGGAGAAGCTACGCCGGGCTTACGTTCAGATGTTTCCAACCCTCCAAGACCTCAGAAGGGTAAACCTGTACGACGTGAGACCCTGGCAGCCCGTGGCTCAACACGGGACAGTCTCAGACGCCATGAAGACTGTCTTCGAGACCGCAGCGACCTGCGGCGCGAGGTACGAGTCAACAGGGGCAAGCAAAATCCTTCATACTTGGCTTCCAGACCTTTGTGTCATGTGGGACGCCGCCATCGCAGCAGGCTATGGAATCTACAAAGGTACAACCCAGTACCGACGGGACGGCGCAGACTACTCCGAGAGATTCCTCCCTCGCGTCAGCATTCAGATATTGGAAGCCCTCGACACGTACATTGCAGACAACGGCGGCACCCGGGTCAAGGCTGCGGCAGTAATCTGCAGGCTGGCGGGAGATAGGCCTCTAACAAAGATAGTTGATGAGTACAATTACGCGAAATACACGCTCTCTCTGGACGAATTGTGGTCCGGCTAGGCCGGAAGATAGGGACGTGAAATGGGAGCGCTCAAAGACAAGGTCGCTGTCATCACAGGCTCCGGCCGCGGCATCGGCCGGGGCATGGCGCTGCTCTTCGCCCAAGAGGGCGCGCGCGTGGTCGTGAACGACCCCGGCGTCAACCTGGACGGCACCGGCCACGACCGCGGGCCCGCCGACCAGGTGGTCGAGGAGATCCGCCGCGCCGGCGGCGAAGCCGTCGCCAGCTACGACTCCGTGGTCACCATGGAGGGCGGCGAGAAGATCATCCAGACCGCCCTGGACACCTGGGGCCGCCTGGATATCCTCGTCAACAACGCCGGCATCCTCCGCGACCGCATGATCTTCAACATGGCCGAGGAGGAGTGGGACGATGTCATCAGAGTCCACCTGAAGGGCCACTTCGCCTGCACCAAGCCCGCCGCCATCCTCATGCGCCAGCAGCGCTACGGCCGCATCATCAACTTCTCCTCCACCTCGGGCATCATCGGAAACGCCGGTCAGGCCAACTACGGCGCCGCTAAGTCCGGCGTGGCCGGCTTCACCCGCGTGGTCGCCCGCGACCTGGGGCGCTACGGTATCACCTGCAACGCCATCGCCCCAGGCGCCGCCACCCGCATGACCGCCTCCGTTACGGATCAGGCGCGGGCCCTCCGCTCCCGCGCGAGCATCGCCGGCCCCGCCCAGGCAGCCCCCTCCCGCGACCCCGAGATGGTCGCTCCCATGGCCGCCTACCTCGCCAGCGACGACGCCTGGAACATCAACGGCTGGGTCTTCCACGTAGCCGGCGGCACCGTCTCCCTGGCCTTCCACCCCACCGCCCAGCGCACCATCTGGAAGCCCGGCATGTGGGCGGTGGACGAACTCATCGAGGCCGTGCCCAACCAGCTCCTGGCGGGCATCCCTAACCCCGCACCGCCCCCACCCGACCTCGACATACCCGGCCGGCCCGCTCAGCAGCAGCCTCAAGCCTAGGAGAAGCACCATGGGAGAGCGACTCAAGGGCCGAATAGCCGTAGTCACCGGCGCTGGCCGCGGCATCGGTAGGGCTGTGGCCCTCGCCCTGGCCGACGACGGCGCCAACGTGGTGGTCAACGACTACGGCGTCAACGTCGACGGCACCGAGCCCCGCGAGGGCCCCGCCGCCGAGGTCGCCGAGGAGATACGCGCCAGCGGCGGCAACGCCCTCCCCAACTTCGACACCGTGGCCACTGTCCAGGGCGGCGAGAGTATGATCAAGGCCGCCCTCGACAACTTCGGCCGCCTGGACATCCTGGTCAACGTCGCCGGCATCCTCCGCGATCGCATGATCTTCAACATGGCCGAACAGGAGTGGGACGACGTCATCAGGGTCCACCTGAAGGGCCACTTCTGCACCGTCAAGCCCTCCTCCATCCTCATGCGCCAGCAGCGCTACGGCCGCATCATCAACTTCTCCTCGGTGTCGGGCCTGGCGGGAAACGCCGGTCAGGCCAACTACGGCGCCGCCAAGGCCGGCGTCGTCGGCTTCACCCGCGTGGTCGCCCGCGACCTGGGGCGCTACGGCGTCACCTGCAACGTCATCGCCCCGGGTGCCGCCACCCGCATGACCGCCACCGTCCCCGACCAGGCCAGGGATCAGCGCACGCGGGCGGGCATACAGCAGGTCGGCGCCCAGGAAAGGCCCAGCACCGTCCCCGCCATGCGCGAGCCCGACTACGTGGCCCCCATGGTCGTATTCCTCTGCACCGACGAGGCGTGGAACGTCAACGGGAAGCTCTTCTACGTCTCCGGAGGCACCATCGCCCTCGCTCACGAAGAGGCCCCCATGCGCACCATTACCAAACAGGGCATGTGGACCATAGATGAGCTGCGTATGCTGGTGCCTACCCAGCTCCTGAGGGACCTGCGCAACCCTGCGCCTCCTCCACCCGACCTGGACATCCCCGGGCGGCCCGCCTCAGCCTGACGCAAGGCGGAACACCCCGGGCCAGCAGGTGATCGGTTCAAACCGAGAACGAACCGGTCACGATAGCAGCCTGACCTTGACTGCCTCTCTAGCAACGTAGTATCATGCCTCGGTTCCCGCAGCCGCTTGGAGACACTTGCACATGCAGAGATCTGGCCAGCCATCCCCTCAGTCCCCCGAGCCCCCAGCCAACCCTGCCCAGGGCCCCTGGCAAAAGCCTCAGGGGGCCAAGCGTCACGGCATCCTCGTCATCCACGGCATCGGCGAGCAGCGCAGAGGGGATACTCTCCACACCTTCCTCAACGGATTCCACAACTACCTGCACACCAAGGTCGGCTGGCAGAAGGGCGCTGAAGGGCATGGCCAGATCGACCTCGATACGGACCTGCCCGCCGGACAAGCGCGAGTCATCTTCCGAGATGGGAAGGCCATCGATGAGTTCCTCATTCGCGAGGTCTGGTGGGCCAAGACCTGCCCGCCGCTCGATTTCTGGCGAGTTCTCCAGTGGCTCATCCGCCACCTGAACGCTCCCTTCAGGATCGACAGCCGCTGGCGACACCTCTGGACCTACCTGTTCCTGGTTTGGGGCATCCCCGCCCTGCTCCTAGCGCTCCTTGCGGTCTTCGCCGTCCTCCAGTTCCTCCAATGGTGGCCCTTCCTCAGAGGACCCCTCAACAGCCTTAGCCAGCACCTCCAGAAGGCGGCCAGCGCCTTCCTGGTAGGCTCAGTCGGCGACGTAGCCACCTACACCATGGACCTAGTCTACGCCAACGAGATCCGACAGGTTCTCGAGCACGAGATCGACTGGATGGCCGCGCAAGACCAACAGGTGGACGACATTCACATAGTCGCCCACTCCCTGGGCTCGCTCATCGCCTACGAGGTGCTGGCCAGAACCTACCGCCGCGGGGTCGACGCGGGAGAACTCAAGGGACGCATCAGAACCTTCTTCTCTGTCGGCAGCCCCCTGGACAAGGTGCCCTGGTTCCTGGCTCCCGAGCACACGTATCGCTTCCCCGTCGACTTCCCCGACATCACCTGGGTCAACATCTACACGGCGTATGACCTGGTGTCCGACAAGCTACGCTACTACGGCCAGCAGCCCCAGAACGTACTGGTGACGAACAAGGAGTTCCCCCCATTCGCCCTGCTCCAGGACCACTCCGGCTACTGGCGAAACTTCGAGGTTGAGGATCTCTTCCTCCGGCAGATGGCCTCAATCGATCTGCTGTCCAACCCCGTCAAGCGGCCCAAGGGCCTCCCGCACGAATTTCGCCGCTGGCTCACCGCCGAGGGCCAAAAGGAAGAGGAGCGCCGTCGCGAAGCGAAAGCGCCGCCCCCTTCTCCTTAACTCCGTCGCCCTCGCTCTACGTCTCCTCGTCCGCCTCCAGCCACTCCCGCTGCAACTCCATCAGGACAAAGTCGTTGCCGCCGCGCCGCGAGCGCCCGCACTCCTCGAAACCAACCTTCTCAAAGCAGCGACGCGCCCGCTGGTTCCACTCCAGCGTCTTCAGATGCACCCGTCGCAACCCCCTCTTCGTCAACAGATAGCGCACCAGCAAGCCCACCGCCTCCGTCCCGTACCCCTGATCCCAGTACTCCCGCTCCCCGATGGTGATGCCGATCTCGGCCTCCCCCCGCATCTGGTCGATGTTGTAGTACATGGCGTTGCCGATGTGCCGCCCCGTCAGATCCTCAATGGCCAGACTGTGACGGTAGGGGTTCGCATAGGCCAGCTCATCCTGGAAAAGGGCCAGGTAATCTTGGAATGACGAGACGAAGGGCCGGGCAGCGTCGTAGCGGGCCAGCTCGCGGTCCGTCCGCCAGCGATAGTCATTGGCCGCATCCCCCAGGTGCTTCTCGCGGAGCAGCACCTTGCTGCCCCGGGCCACCTCGCCCTCTGCCACCGCCGTCATGATGCCTCCCCCGAATCCCCCTCCAGGCGCTGCACAGCCCTCCTCACCACCTCGGCCTCATTGGGAAAGGTCAGAAGCCGCAGCGCCTCCTCCGCCGGGAACCACCGCACCCGGTCGTACTCCTCATCATGATCTTCGACGCTGCCGCCACTGGCCCTCATCAGGAAATGGTAAACCGTCTTCTGGAAGCGAACGCCCCCTCCACCCCGCGTAAACTGATAGCGAATGCTGCCCAGAGATTCCCGCACCGACACCCTCAGGCCCGTCTCCTCGCCCACCTCCCGCAGGGCAGCCCGCTCCAGGCTCTCCTCCCGCTCGGGGGCACCCTTAGGGAGACCCCACACGCCGTCGCCGCGCCGACCGCACAGCACCACCTCGATGCCCTGTCCCCCCCGCCGATACACCACACCGCCCGCCGACACCACACGTTCGACCCGCACTCGGCGCGACGCTCGCGCCATAGGACCCTCCTAATTCCGCTGCCCCAGGCCCAGCGCGTCGTCCTCAAGCTCCGCCTCCGCCAGCGCCGCCAGCGCCGCCTCCCGCACGTGCCCCCTGGGATGTTGCAGCGCCTGCCGCAGGGCCTCTTTCGCTTCCCTCCCCCCGATCTGACCCAGGGCATCGATAGCCGCGCTCTGCACCTCCGCGTCCTCGTCCTCGATGAGAGGCAGGAGGTGAGGCACACAGCCCTTGTCGCCGATAGCGCCGCAGGCTCCCGCCGCCTCGTAGCGCATCTCTGCATCCTCGTTAGCCAGCTCGCCAAAAAGGACAGGCAGCCAGCAAGGATCGCAGTTGCGGCCCATGGCATGAACCGCGCTGACCCTCAGGCGACGCTCAGGGCTCGCGTGCGCCTCCCGGATCATCGCCTGGACCCAGGGGACGTTCCGCGCGCTTACGGCCTCCACCGCCCTGGCCCGCACCTCCGTCACCTCATCCCCGTTCGCGATGGTCTGTCGCAGGGCGCTGTCCACCCGCTCCGCGTCGCTGGCGCGCAGCTCCTGGAACTCCGCCCGCAAGGCGAAGCGACCCAGGGCCAGGGCCGCTTCCGCCCGTACCCTTGCTTCCACATCGTTATGCAGAAGGGCCACCAGCGGCTCGATGAGGTCGCGGCCCTGGTACTCCCACAGCCCCCTCACAGCAGTCCAGCGGACCTCGCCGTCGGCGTCCTTCAGGGCCGCCAGGAAGATGGCGTCGAAGTTCAACTCCACGTTGTCCTCCGCCAGGTCCACCAGCTCTTCCAGGATGCTGCGCCGACGGTCCACCGCGATGCCCGGCCACACCTCGACCAGCGGCGAAAGCTCCTCAGGGGCCAGATTGGAGAGGCTGACAAGCCTGGACGCCCCCAGAGGCCTGCCCGGGTCGGCGAGATCCTGGAGATAGCTCTCGCTGGGGAACGTCACACTTCGCGCTCCTCGATCCGCGACAACATCATCCCTCACAGCGAGTGTAGCTAGCCCGACGAAAGCTTGTCAAAAGCAGCGGGCGAGAACTCTGAACAAGTCCATACTCGCAGTGCCCGGAGCATAGCCCACCATGCCGCCGGATTCATCCGGCAGTGCACTACCTCCACTACCGAAACCTTCTCCGGGATTACTCAGACTTCCCCGAGGCACCACGGCCGGGGGCTCACCTACCGGGCCGCTGGTCCGCCTCCCTCCCCCTCGGCGGGAGCAGACGCGCCCACCCGGCGCTCGCCTCCCCTGCCCAGCCTGGGCTCGGTGCCCGCCAGCAGACGTCGCACGTTATCGCGATGGAGCACCACCAGGAGCGACCCCGACAGCAGCGCGTACACCGCGTAGGCCCACGGCTGCACGCCAGCGATGGCCAGCCCCACGAACACGCCAGCGCTAACTGGAGCCATCCCCACCGACATCACCGACATGATCCGGGTGACCCCCACCAGCGCCGCCCCTACCGGCACCAGGGCCAGTGTGACCAGGGGATTCATCGCCAGCAGCCCGCCGAACGATGTCGCCACCCCACGGCCGCCTCGGAAGCCCGCGTAGACGGGCCAGTCATGCCCGGCCACCGCAGCCAGAGCCGCCACCGCCAGCACGTAGGGCTCATCCGAGATGACCCGGCCGATGACCACAGGCAAAGCCCCCTTCGCTACGTCGACCACCAGCACCACCACCCCCGCCAGCAAACCGGCGCTGCGCAGCACATTGGTGAAGCCGGTCTTACCGCTGCCGTACTCACGGATGTCAACGCCCCGAACCAGCCGCCCGACCATCAGCCCCGTGGGCAGCGACCCCATGAGATAGCCAATGGCGGCGACGGCCAGGAAGGCCCACCACATCCTACCCCTCCCTGCGGCTGCGGAAGACCAGTCGCAGCGCCGTCCCTTCAAAGCCGAAGGCGCGGCGCAGCACGTTCTCCAGGTAGCGCCGGTAGCTGAAGTGGATCTCGCCGGCGTTGCTCGCGAAGAACACGAAAGTTGGGGGCGACACCTCAGCCTGAGTCACATAGAACAGCTTGGGCCGCCTGCCCCTCCGAGCAGACGGTGGTGGTCGCTCTGCCACCGCCCGGCGGATCACTACATTGAGCTGCCCGGTATCGATGCGACGCATCCGCTCCTCACCGATGCGCAGCACCCCCCCGAGCATCTCCTGGATACCCGTTCCCTCCTTGGCGGAGACGATGCACAGGCTCGCCCAGGGGGCGAAGCGCAGGCGCCTTCGCACCCTCCGTTCAAACTCATCGCGAGAGGCATCCCCCATCAGGTCCCACTTATTGGCCACCAACACCAGACCCTTGTGCGCCTTCAGGGCATAGCCCACGATGTGCGCGTCCTGAGCGGTGAACCCTTCCCTCGCGTCGAACACAACCAGGGCCACGTCGCCCCGCTCCAGCGCCCGCCGCGCCCGTAGCGTAGCGTGACTCTCCACCCCCCGCTGGATGCGCCCGCGACGGCGGATGCCCGCGGTGTCTACCAGCACCAGCGGTCGCCCCTCGAACTCGAAGGACGTATCGATAGCGTCGCGGGTGGTGCCCGGCTCCTCGCTGACGATGACCCGCTCCTCACCCAGGATGGCGTTGAGGAGCAGAGACTTGCCCACGTTGGGCCGTCCCACGATGGCCACCCCCAGCGCCGCCGGGGCGGCGCCCTCGGCAACCTCCGTCTGCGGCAGCGACGCCACCACCATGTCCATCACGTCCGCCACGCCCGTCCCATGATGGGCGCTCACCGGGATGGGCTCGCCCAGCCCCAGCTCATAGAACTCCACCGCCGCCTCCCGCCGCTCCTGGCTCTCCGCCTTGTTGGCCAGCACCAGGGTCTGCTTCTGCGCCCGCCGCAGCACCTCAGCCACCTCCAGGTCCGCGGCGGTCAGGCCCTCCTTGGCGTCCAACACAAAAAGCACCACCGACGCCTCCTGCACCGCCACCTCCACCTGTCGTCGCACCAGCGCCGAGTAGGACCCGGCGTCGCTCAGCTCCAGCCCCCCGGTGTCCACCAGCCGGAACTCCCTGCCCGACCACACCACCTCGCCATAGAGGCGGTCGCGGGTGGTACCGGCGACCTCCTCCACCAGAGCGGCGCGGTCTCCCAGCATGCGGTTGAACAGGGCAGACTTCCCCACGTTAGGGCGCCCCACGATGGCCACCACAGGGGCCGTGGCAGGACTGGCGGACGCGGGAGCCCCGGATGATGATGAGGAGGAAGTGCGGGGCCCCTTCATCGTGGGCTCAGGGTGACCCCCAGCGCTGGGGGAT
>JBAUEL010000177.1:0-39846 GCA_049678585.1 Dehalococcoidia bacterium | reverse complement strand
GCCCTCAGGTCCGCCTGCCCGAAGGCCCGCAGCGCCGTCACCAGGCGCTCCGCGGACACGGGCTCCACCAAGGTTTGCATCTCCCGGAGTTGCTCCTCAGTCTGCGAGTCGCCGCCGGCGCCCGTCTTCACCAGGAGCAGGCCGCGGAGGTAGGCCACCACGTCGCGCTGGAACTGGCGCAGGTCCACGCCGTCGTCGCGGACCGAGGCGATGAGGCCCAGGCCCTGGGCCAGTTCGCCCCGGAGGGCGTGAGCGGCCAGCTCGCCGCTGCGCGGGTCGCCCAGCAGCCCCAGCCCGACCCGCACGTCCTCCAACGAGAGCGTGCGGCCGCGATAGTCCACCACCTGCTCCAGCATGTTGATGGCATCGCGGAGGCTGCCGGTGGCGGTGCGGGCCATCAGCTCCAGGCCCTCCCGCGGGCACTTGATGCGCTCCTCCTTGGCGATGCGCTCCAGGCACTCTACGGTCGCTGGCAAGGGGATACGGCGGAAGTCGAATCGCTGGCAGCGGGAGACGATAGTGGCGGGCACCTTGTGGATCTCGGTCGTGGCCAGGACGAAGATGATATGCGGGGGCGGCTCCTCCAGGGTCTTCAGGAGGGCGTTGAAGGCGGGCTCGGTCAGCATGTGTACCTCGTCCACCAGGTACACCTTGTAGGCCCCCGAGGTTGGTGCGAAGTTGGCCTTCTCCCGCAGGCTGCGGATCTCGTCGATGCCGCGATTGCTGGCGGCATCGAGTTCCACCAGGTCCAGGGCGCGATTCTCCAGGAAGGCCTGGCAGGACTCGCAGCGGTTGCACGGATCGCCTTTCTTGGGCTTCAGGCAGTTCACTGCCTTGGCCAGCAGGCGCCCGGTGGTGGTCTTACCGGTTCCGCGAGGGCCCGCGAAGAGATAGGCGTGAGAGACCCGCCCGGAGGTGATGGCGTTGAGGAGGGTGCGGACAATGGCATCCTGGCCGGCCACCTCAGCGAAGGTGCGCGGTCGCCACTTGCGATAGAGGACTTCAGTACTCACACGGCCCCTTCCGGCACGGTGGCCGAGGCTTCTTGAGGCCAGTATAACAACCGTTCTCGGCCCCCTCAATGGGCAGCGCCGCCGAGCAGGGCCTCCTCTCGGGCGCGCATGGCCTGTGCCTCTTCCGGCTGCTGGTGGTCGTACCCCAGCAGGTGGAGTACGCCGTGGACGACCAGGTGGGCCAGCTCGGCCTCCAGGGGGTACCCGGCCTCCCGGGCCTGGCGCTCCGCCGCAGGGAAGGAAACGATGACCTCACCCAGGCGCTGGACCCCGTCGGGCGGCGACACGAACGGCTCCGCCGACTCAAGGCCAAAGGAGAGCACGTCGGTAGGCTCATTCATACCCCGGTAGCGACGGTTGAGGTCTCGCAGGGTGTCGTCGTCGGTGATGACCAGCCCCAGCTCGGCGGGCGCAGGAACCCCCTCCGAGACGACCACCTGCCGGGCCAGCCCCTCCAGCGCCGCAACGTCCACCCGCCCCGCGAAGGCGGCATCGACGTGTGTGCTGATGCGCAGATCATCGCCCACGGATACACCTGCGTGGAACGCTACGCCGGATGGCCCGCCGGGGCGCTACACCGCTCCTTCCAGCAGGTAGCCCAGGGTGAGGAGCAGCCCCGCGAGCATGTGGATCATCACCTGGGAGGCGTTGGCGGGTGCCAGCTTCAGGTAGTCATCGTAGTGCCGGCGGGCGGTGCGTACCGCCTGGAGCGCGATGAGGGCCGTGGGCAGTGCCAGCAGCGCGAAGGGGGAAACGGCCCCTGCTGCCACGCTGACAATGATGGCGAGGTAGGTGGCGGCGAGTATGGCCTCGTAGAGCCAGACGCCCCTCCTCCGGCCCAGCCGTACCACCAGATGATCCTTGCCCGCGCTGGCATCGGCCTCCATGTCCTGAAATTGGTTGATGTAGAGCACCCCCGCGATGAGCAGGGACACGGGAATGGCGGCGATGACCGGCTCCCAGGCCAGCTCCTTCGTCTGGACGTAGAAGGCCCCCAGTGTCATGAGGACGCCGAAGTTCAGCCCCACGAGCAACTCGCCCAGCCCCGTAGCGGCGATGCGGAAGGGCGGCGCCGTGTAGAAAAAGCCGGAGAAGATGCCCACGACGCCCAGCACCCAAAGCCAGGGCCCCCGCGTCAGGGCCAGGTAGAGGCCGATGAGCGCGGCCGCCGCGAAGAGGATCAGGGCGCCCGTGAGCACCTCCCGGGGCTGAAGCAGTCCCCGCTGGATCATGCGGCTTCCTCCCGTGAAGGGGCGCACGAAGGTGACGTTGGCCTCGTCGGTGCCGCTGAGGTGGTCGTAGTAGTCGTTGGCGACGTTGGTGCCTGCGTGCAGGAGCACACCGCCCAGGAGCGCCAGGAGGAAGAACCCCCAGTGGAAGGCGTCCTCGCGGGCCCAGGCTACCACCGAGCCCAGCAGGACCGGGACGATGCTGGCGGTGAAGAAGGGGGCTCGCACCTCCTCTGCCCACAGGCTGAGTTTGCTTCGCATACTCATCCCCCTTGAGCTGATGCCTCAGGCTTCATGCCGCCGTCATCGCCTCACTTTCTTATGGGAGCGAACTTCTGTCAAGGGAGGCGTGTGAACCCGGCTCTAGGCGAAGACGCTCACCGCGCGCTCGGCGGCGGTGATGAGGGGCGTGGGCACGAGCCCCAGCACCAGCACGCCGAGCGCAGAGACGCCCACCGCGAGGCGCAGGGATACCGCAGCGGGCACACCTTCCTCGCTGGGGGCGGGCGCCAGGTACATCTCGCGTATCACCCGCAGGTAGTAGAAGGCAGATATTCCGGTGTTCAGTACGGCGACGATCACCAGCCACACCAGGTCGCTCTGGACGGCGGTATTGAAGATGTACACCTTGGCCACGAAGCCCGCGGTCGGCGGCAGGCCGATGAGGGAGATGAAGCAGAAGGCGAGGGCCGCCGCCAGCAGGGGAGCGCGCCGTCCCATCCCCGCGTAGCCGGCGATCTCAGCCGTGCCGAGGCGCTCGGAGATGGCCAGGACCGTCAGGAAGGCTCCCAGGTTGGTGAAGGCGTAAGTGGCCAGGAAGAATACCACCCCGCTCGCCCCCAGGGTGGAGTCCCCGACAGCGGAGATGGCCGCCAGCCCGACCATGAGGTACCCCGCCTGGGCGATGGAGCTGTAGCCCAACAGCCGTTTGATGTTGCTCTGGAGCAGGGCCATCACGTTGCCCACGCTCATGGAGACGGCGGCGATGACCGCGAAGAGGTTCGACCAGTCGCTCCCTATGAAGCTGTCCGCACCGAAGCCCTCATGGAAGATGCGCAGGACTACCGCGAAGCCCGCCGCCTTGCTCCCCACCGACAGGAAGGCCGCCACCGGGGTGGGCGAGCCCTCATACACGTCGGGCACCCACATCTGGAAGGGCACCACCGCCATCTTGAAGCCGAAGCCCGCTGTCAGGAAGACCATGGCCACGATGAGGGCCACCCGCATCTCGGTCTCCCCCTGGGCCACGGTGGCGGCGATGCTGGGCTCGCCCTCGGGTGCCCAGAGCTTGGTGGTGCCGGACAGGCCGAACAGGAAGGCCATCCCGTAGAGGATGACCGCGGAGGCCACCGCCCCCAGCAGCAGATACTTCAGCCCGGCCTCGCTGGAGCGGTCGTCCTTCAGGAAGCCCGCCAGGACGTACTGCGAGATGCTGGTCAGCTCCAGGGCGATGAAGATGGCGATGAGGTCGCGGCTCGCCGCCAGGAGCATCATGCCTGCGGTGGCCAGGAGCAGCAGCCCCCAGAATTCGCCCCGATAGCGGCCCATCCGCTCCATGTAGTCCATAGAGGCGATGATGACCAGGCCCGCCACGCCCAGGAAGAGGAACTTGAAGAAGATGCTGAAGTTGTCCAGGACGAAAGAGTTGTCGAAGGCCGCGGCCTCACGGCCCCGCAGGATGAGCACCACCGCCCACAGCGCCGCCGCGCCGATGCCCGCCAGGCCACCGTAGGCCAGCCAGCGCTTGTCCCGCTCCCGCAGCACCAGGTCAGTCAGCAGGATGCAGCCGGCGGCTACCATCAGGATGAGTTCAGGGCCCAGGCGATCTACATCGTGTAGCATGTCAGTTCAACTGCGTCAGGATGCGTAGCACCCCGTTGTCGATGACATCCACCAGCCGCGCTGGATAGATGCCCACGGCGATGATGACGGCGATCATGGCCGCCATGGGCACCTGCTCCCACCAGGCCGTGGCGTCGGGCAATCCCTCCCAGCGGGGGTTGCGCGGTCCGAAGAATACCCGCTGCACCATCCACAGGATGTAGCCTGCCGTCAGCACGATGCCGATGACCCCCAGGATAGTGGGAACAGTGTAGCGGGCCGCCGTTCCCAGGAACACCAGCAGCTCCGAGACGAAACCGGCCATGCAGGGCAGCCCCAGGGAGGCCAGCCCCGCCATGACCATGACCGTGGCGATGATGGGCGTGTGATGGGCCAGCCCGGAGAGCTGGCCGATGTCGCGGGTGTGGGTGCGGTCGTACACCAGCCCCACCATGACGAAGAGGAGGCCGGTGATCACGCCGTGGGTGAACATCTGGAGGGTGGCGCCGGTCAGTCCGACATGCCCCAGCGCGGCGATGCCCAGCAGCACGTAGCCCATGTGGCTCACGCTGGAGTAGGCGATGAGCCGCTTGAGATCGGTCTGGCGCAGGGTCACGATCGCTCCATAGATGATGCTCACCGCGGCCAGGGCCGCCAGCCAGACCGCGACGTCCCGCGCCGTGTCCGGGAGCAGGGTCACCGGTATGCGCAGGATGCCGTAGCCTCCCATCTTCAGCAGCACCCCCGCCAGGATCACGCTGACGGCGGTGGGAGCGTCGGTATGGGCGTCGGGGAGCCAGGTGTGCAGGGGGACCACCGGCAGCTTCACCGCGAAGCCCACGAAGAGCAGGAAGAAGATGGCCGGCAGCGGCAGCAGGGCGTCGCTGATAGTGGCATCCCGCAGCGCCACCATGTCGAAGCTCGTGGGCTCGGCCGAGAACGCCAGGACCAATAGCCCCACCAGCATGAGGGCGCTCCCGGCGATGGTGAACAGCACGAACTTGATGGCCGAGTACTCCTTCCTCCCGGTCCCCCAGATGGAGATGAGCATGTACATGGGGATGAGCTCCACCTCCCAGAACAGGAAGAAGAGGATCAGGTCCAGGGAGGTGAAGACCCCCAGCACGCCCGCCTCCAGCACCAGTATCCACGCGAAGTACTCCTTGGGCCGCAGCTCGATGTTCCAGGAGATAAGGACGGCCATGACGAAGAGGAATGTGGTGAGGATGACCATGGTCAGGCCCAGGCCGTCCACTCCCAGGAAGTACTGGATGTCGAAGCCCGCCTCCTCCGCCCGGATCCAGCGGAAGCGCTCGGTGAACTGGAAGAGGTTGGCGGAGTCGCGCTCGAACATGGCGAAGGCCACCGCCGACACCACCAGCACCACCCCGGTCACGGCTAGCGCCAGGTACTTGGCCTGCCGCTCCTGCTCCCGTGGCAGCGTGGCCAGGACGATCGCGCCCAGCACCGGGAAGAAGACGATGAAGGTAAGCAACGCTACCCCCTATGGCGGATTCAGCGCCAGGATGATGGCCACCGCCAGCAGCAGGCCCGCGAAGGCCACCGCCCCATAAGCCTGAAGTTGCCCCGACTGCACCCAGCGCAGGCCCGCCCAGAAGCGACCCATGAGCCAGGCCACCCGGTTGAAGAAGTCATCCACCACCCGGCTGTCGAACAGGGCGAGGGTGAAGCCCATGCCCCGATACACTACCCCCTCCATCAGGCCCCGTTCGTACAGGTGGTCGAAGTAGTACTTCTGCTCCACCAGGGTGTGCGCCGGCCCGAAGGCTCGGCGCAGCCGCTCGGCGGAGAGGACCTTGACCCCGTAGATGAGCCAGGCCAGGCCGATGCCTGCGAAGGCCAGCCCCAGCGACCCGAAGAGGATCGCCCAGTTGACCGGAGCCTTCTCTGCGCTCTCCCGCATCGCCTCGGGGAGGGCGCCCCGCAGCAGGTGGCCCACGCCGTCGTTGATGTTGGCCAGCCCTACGAGGAGCGCCGGCACCGCCAGGACCACCAGCGGGCCCACCATCACCCAGGGCGACTCGTGCGGCCCGACGTGCTCCGCGGGCGCGGCATGGCCTTCCTCGGGCTCCTCGCCGCCCTGATACTCACCCTCGAAGGTTAGGAAGATCGTCCTGAACATGTAGAAGGCCGTCAGGAAGACCACCGTCAGGGCCACCGCGAATACTGCCTTCTGGTGCAGCCAGGCGTCGACCAGGATCTCGTCCTTCGACCAGAACCCGGCGAAGGGGAAGACCCCCGCCAGGCTCAGGGAGGCGATGAGGAATGTGAGGTAGGTCCAGGGCATCACCCTGCGCAGCCCTCCCATGCGCCGCATGTCGAAGGTGAAGGTGGCGTGGTTGACGCTCCCTGCGCCTAGGAACAGCAGCGACTTGAAGAAGGCGTGGGTAAAGAGATGGAAGATAGCAGCGACGTAGCCGCCCACGCCGAGGGCCAGCATCATGTAGCCGAGCTGGCTGATGGTGGAGTAGGCCAGCACCCGCTTGATGTCGGTCATCACCACGCCCATGGTTGCGGCCAGGAGGGCGGTGACCGCGCCGATGGCCGCGATCGTGTGCATGGCCCCTTCAGAGGCGTCGAACACAGGGAAGAAGCGGGCCACCAGGTAAACGCCGGCCGCCACCATGGTGGCAGCATGGATGAGGGCGCTGACCGGCGTGGGGCCCTCCATGGCGTCGGGCAGCCACACGTGCAGGGGGAACTGGGCCGACTTGCCCATCGCCCCCGAGAGGATCCCCAGGGCGAACACAGTGATGATGCCGCTGCTCAGGGCGCCGGCCACCGCCAGCTCCTGGATCTCGCCGATGTCGAAGGTGTTGGCCTTCGCGTACATCAGAAGGATGGCCAGCAGGAAGCCCAGGTCGCCCAGGCGGGTGACCACGAAGGCCTTCATCGCCGCCCGCGCCGCCGCCGGCCGGTGGAACCAGAAGCCGATCAGCAGGTACGAGCACAGCCCCACCAGCTCCCACGCCACGTAGAGCAGGATGAGGTTGTCGGCCAGTATCAGGATGAGCATGGAGGCGGTGAACAGCGACATGTAGGCGAAGTAGCGCGAGTAGCCGCCGTCGCCGGCCATGTATGCCTGCGAGTAGAACTGCACCGCCAAAGAGACGCCCGTCACCACCAGCAGCATGACGGCGGTGAGGCCGTCCACCCGCGCCCCCACGTTGATGGTCAGGTCTACCCCCAGGGAGCGCAGGGTCAGCCACTCGTGGCTCTCGAAGGCGATGCGCTCGCCGTCGGCGGCGATGGCGCTGTCCAGCACCCACAGCGAGAAGAGGAAAGAGAGGGCAATGCTCCCGACGGTGAGATAGCCGCTCCAGCGGGGCTCCGGGCGGAGCAGCGTGATGGCCACCAGCGAGCCCAGCGGCAGCAGGGGGATGGCCCAGACGGCTCCTTCGGGAACGGTGCCCAGCATCTAGATCTTCCTCAGGATCTCCCTGGCCACGTGGGTCTTGCTATCGGGCACCCAGATCTCGCGGGGCTCCATGTACGAGGCAGGGCCCTCCAGTGGCGGCACGATGCGCACCGCCACACCCTCGGCGTGAAAAAGCTCCCGCCACACCTCGGCCATGCAGCCTGTCTTCACCTCCATGAACTTCGTCCACACGGTGCTCACCACTTCAGCAAGTTGATGCGGTCGATGTCGATGGTTTCGCGGCGCCGGTACACCGCCATCACCAGGGCCAGAGCCACCACCGCCTCCGCCGCAGCCACCGTGATGACGAACACCGCGAAGACGTGCCCGTCGAGCTGTCGCTGGGGTTCAGGGATGTCGATGAAGCGGGAGAAGGTCACCAGTGTCAGGTTCACCGCGTTGAGCATCAGCTCGATGCCCATGAGGATGGCGACGGCGTTGCGCTTGGCCAGCACAAGGTACAGGCCTATGGCGAAGAGGAGGGCACCTACGATGAGGAAGTGCCCCAGCCCCACAGACACAGCCAGGATGGACACCCTACTCCTCCCGCGCCAAAAGGATGGCCCCGATCATCGCCGCCACCAGCAACACCGAGGCGATCTCGAAGGGCAGCACGAAGGGGCCCAGCAGCGCCTCGCCGATAAGCGCGGGCGTGTCCGATGGTGCCGCCCGCGTGACGTCATTCCAGTTCGTGTCCAGGGCTACGAAGGCGATGGTCCCGGCCATCAGCCCCGCCAGGACGATGGCCGGGGCTTGGAACATGCCCTCGCGGTTGCCGCGGTCGGCCAGGGGCGTCAGCATGATGGCGAAGAGCATGAGCACGGAAATGGCCCCGACGTAGATGAGCACCTGCACCACCGCCACGAAGTCGGCGGAGAGGGTGATGTAGAGGCCCGCGATGCCCATGAAGCTGAGCACCAGGAAAAGCACCGCATGGATGAGGTTGCGCACCAGGATCACCATGGCCGCGGCGCCCACGGTGACCACCGCGAGCACCCAGAAGGCCACGACGATACCGGTGTTCTCGATCATGCTGCTCCCGTCCCTAGGGGGGTGCTGGAAAACTCCTGCCGCCGGAGGCGGCCTGAGACCTGGCCGGGCACAGGCCTTTCCCTCATCCTGCCAGGGGCCTCAGGACGCCGCACCGGTGGGCTGCTCCGCCGGAACGGCGATGTCTCTATACATCCGGGGCCGCTTGGGCAGCCGCTCGAAGTGGAAGGCCATCAGCCGCGTCCAGGCGACCACCAGCAGCCCGGCCAGGGCGATGTTAATCGCACTAAAGATGGGCAGCACCACCGCCGCGCTCACCTCGTACTCCACCCAGATGAGCACCTCCAGGGCCACCAGAAAGATGTTGATGAGCGAGAGCGGCAGCAGGAACTTCCAGGCGAAGCCCATGAGCTGGTCAATGCGGAAGCGCGGCAGCGTCCCCCGCAGCCAGATGAGCACGAAGTAGAACGCGTAGACCTTGCCGATAAAGATGATCCAGCCGGGTATCCACTGATTCAGACCGAAGAGCCACCAGCCCCCGAAGTACAGGGAGGCGATGAGGGCGGACACGGCAACCCCGTTCACCAGTTCCACCGCGTAGAACATCCCGAACTTGATCCCCGAGTACTCGGTGTGGTAGCCGGCTACGAGCTCGGACTCGGCCTCCGGGATGTCGGTCGGAGTGCGGTTGATCTCGGCGGCTGCCGTGACCAGATAGATGAGCAGCGGCAGGGGCTGGAGCACCACCAGCCAGATGCGCATGTCTTCCTGCCACAGGACTATTCCGCTGATGCTCATGGTCCCCGCGAATATCACCACCCCCAGGAGAGTCAGCACCGCGGGGATCTCGTAGCTGATGAGCATAGCGATGCCCCGCATGGCCCCCAGGAGCGAATACTTGTTGTTCGAGGACCAGCCGGCCATGAACACCGCCAGCACGGTCACCGAGGTGATGGCGATGATATAGAGCAGCCCGACATTGAGGTCGGTGAAGGTCATCCCGGGACCCCAGGGGAACACGGCAAAGGCCAGGATGGCCGGGACAAACACCAGCACCGGCGCCAGGGTGAACACGATGAAGTCGCCGGCCCGGGGGGTGAGGGATTCCTTCTGGATGAGCTTCAGGGTATCGGCGATGGGCTGGAGGAGACCCCAGGGGCCCGCCCGGTTGGGCCCCCGGCGGACCTGGATGCGGCCGACCAGCCTTCGCTCGAGCCAGATGTTGAAGATGACCGCTCCGCCGATGAGGATGCCCAGGCCCGCGCAGCCGATCACCGCGCTGAGGACGTAGATGAGCCAGTCAGGCCCGCCCGCATCGGCTACTGCATCCAGCATGCGGTGCACGGCGTGCGACAGGTCGCGGAAGTCGTACCAGGGGGCCAGCAGGGGCACTATCGGTCCACCTCCCCCAGGTTGATATCGATGCTGCCCAGGGTCACTACCGCGTCGGCCACCGTCATCCCCACGATCATCTCCTTTAGGGCCGACAGGTTCAGCAGGGAGGGCGAGCGCACCTTGAAGCGATAGGGCGTGGGACCGCCGTCGCTCACCAGATAGAAGCCCAGCTCCCCCTTGGGCGATTCGATGCGAGAGTAGGTCTCGCCCACTGGTGGGCGCAGCATCAGGGGCACCTCGGCGCGGATGGGCCCGCCCGGGAGCTGCTCCAGGGCCTGCTCTACGATGCGAGCGCTCTGGCGCATCTCCTCCAGCCGCACGATCAAGCGGTCATAGCAGTCGCCGTTATAGCCCACGGGGATGTCGAACTCCATGCGGTCGTACGCGCAGTAGGGGTCGGCCTTGCGGATGTCCCAGACGATGCCGCTGCCCCGCAGCATGGGCCCGCTGACGGAGGCGGCCACAGCCAGGTCCGGCGGCAGCACGCCCACGTCGCGGCTCCGCATGAGGACGATCTCGTTCTCCACCAGGAGGTCCTCGTACTCGCTCATGCGCTCGGGCAGCTCTCCCAAGAGGGCCCGAAGGGCGGGGATGAACTCGTCAGGGATGTCAAAGGCCACTCCGCCGATGCGCATGTAGTTGGTAGTCAGGCGGGCCCCGCAGGTCATCTCGAACAGGTCCAGGATCTTCTCTCGCTCCCGGAACAGGTACATGAGGGGGGTGTGCCAGGCCCCGCAGTCGTTGAGGTAGATGCCGATGGCCATGGCATGGCTGGCCATGCGCTGGAGCTCGGCGAAGATCACCCGCAGGTAGCTGGCCCGCTCGGGCACGGGGATGCCCGAGAGCTTCTCCGCCGCCAGGCAGTAAGCCAGGTTGCCGGTCATGGCTGCGAGGTAGTCCATGCGGTCGGTGAAAGGGATGTTCTGGGTGTAGGTGCGCTCCTCGGCCAGCTTCTCCATGGAGCGATGGAGGTAGCCCACCACCATCTCTACGTCGATGATGCGCTCCCCGTCCAGGGTCACCCGCATCCGGAACACCCCGTGGGTGCTGGGGTGCTGAGGCCCGATATTGACCACGAAGGGCTCGGTGCGGATAGGCATCAGGGCGACCCCTCCTGCCCCTCGGGGAACTCCTTGGGGAATCGCTGCAGGCCGGGCTTGAAGCCGCCGGGCAGGGTGAGAAAGTCCTTGCGCAGCGGATGGCCGGGGAAGCCCTCCCAGAGGAGCAGGCGCTGCAGGTTGGGGTGCCCGGTGAAGCGAATGCCCATGAGGTCGTAAACCTCCCGCTCCTGGAGGCGGGCGCCCACCCATACCGGCGTCAGCGAGGGTACCTCCGGCTGCTCATGGTCCGGGACACGGACCTTCAGGATCACCAGGTGATTTCGCGCCAGGGAGGACAGGTGGTACACGAGCTCGAAGTGGTCCAGGTAGTCCACCCCGGTAATCGCCACTAGGTACTTGCAGTCAAGCTCGGGGTCGTCACGCAGGAAGCGTGCCACTTCCGGGAGCCCGGCCGGTTCCGGCATTACCCACTGCCCGGCCTCCTCGAGGGCGATGCTAGGCAGAGCCGCTCGGATGCGCTCGGCTACCTGGGGGCCCGGCAGGGTCGTCGTCGGCGCAGCCATCCCGCCCCCAACCTTCTAGGGCCACTCCAGCGCCTTCTTGCGCCAGGCGTAAGCGTAGCCCACCACCAGAATGAGCATGAAGATGACCGCCTCCACGAAGCCGAACAGCTTCACCTGACGGAATGCCACCGCCCATGGGTACAGAAACACTACCTCAACATCGAAGATCACAAAGATGAGGGCGAAGAGGTAGTAGCGGAAGTTGAACTGACCCCAGGCGTGGCCCACCGTGGTCATGCCGCACTCGTAGGTGTCGGCTTTTACCCGGTTCGGCTTGTGAGGGCGCAGCTTGATCAGGCCGAAGGCGAAGGACCCCAGAATGGCAGCGAGGGGAAAGAGGACAGCAAGGATGAGCAAAAAGCCGACACGGCCGTAGGCCTCGAGCAAGGAGGTCTCCCGATGTGCGCTGCTTGCCTTACGAGTTTCGGCGATGCTAGCACAGGGGATGGTTAGGGGCAAGAACAGTTTGTGGCTCTACGTCAATTGGTGTAGAGCCAGAAGACCACAGTAGTTGACAAACTCTCGCAGCCGCGCCTATCATGGCGCTGGCCTGGCGGCGGGGGCATAGACGTATTGCAGCAAGAAGCCTGCGGGGGACAGTCGCATCGCTGCGAGCCAGGCGAGTTCTGGGGGCGACGGCAGAGAGGAAGTGGGCGCTCTCCAGGACCGGGAAGGACTGAGGAATGAGGCCCCTAGGATGGGGCTGTGTTCTGCCGGTCGTGGCTCTGCCGCCGGCGGCAAAGTGAGTGTGTTGACCGCCCCGTGGGCGGTCTTATCGTGTCTGGACCCTGGCCGTGTGGTTCAGCGAGGTAGCCCTTGCCCGACCGGAGCGTGCTTGAGGAGTGCCTGGGAGTAAGGTTCAAGGATTCGGCCCTTCTTGAAGAGGCGCTGACCCATAGCTCCTATCTGAACGAGAACCCGGGATTCGGCATCGGCTCCAACGAGCGTCTGGAGTTCCTGGGGGACGCTGCCCTGGGCCTGGTAGTAGCCCGGCAGCTCTACAGCGATTACCCTGAGGAGGATGAAGGGCGGCTCACCGAGTTGCGCACGCATCTAGTACGTCGGGAGACCCTGGCCCGGGCTGCCGCCCGGTTGGGTCTGGGCGACTACCTGCTGCTGGGCCGGGGGGAGGACGCTGCGGGCGGCCGTCGCCGCCCCACCAACCTGGCGCGTGCCTACGAGGCACTGGTGGGCGCCCTCTTCCTGGACGGCGGTCTGCCCAGGGTGCGCCGGTTCGTGAAGGCCAGCCTGGGTGATGAGTTCCGTGGCCTTCGCCACAAAGCCGTGCTCGCCGACCCTAAATCCCGCCTGCAGGAGGTAGCTCAGTCCCACTGGCAGACCACTCCCTCCTATCGACTGGTCAAGGCTCAGGGGCCCGACCACGCCCGCCGGTTCACCGTGGAGGCGGTGATCCAGGGCGAGGTGCTGGGCGTTGGCAAGGGGCGCAGCAAGCAGCAGGCGGAGAAGGAGGCGGCCCGCCAGGCCCTGGAGGGGCTCGAGCGCCCCAGGGCCCGAAGAAGGGCTGCCGAAGTCTGAACCCGCTAGGGAGCGCTGACAGCAGGGATGTATCTCAAGCGGCTGGACCTGCAAGGCTTTAAGAGCTTCGCTACCAGGACCGTGTTCGAGTTCGGCCCAGGCATTACCGCCGTCGTCGGCCCCAACGGCGTGGGCAAGACCAACGTGGCCGAGGCCATCCGCTGGGTGCTCGGCGAGCAGACCGGCCGCGCCCTGCGCGCCCGCCGGACCGAGGATGTGATCTTCGCCGGCAGCTCCACGCGGCCGCCCGTGGGCATGGCCGAGGTCAGCATCACCCTGGACAACTCCGACGGCTGGCTCCCCCTCGACTTCAGCGAGGTGGTGGTGACCCGCCGCGCCTACCGCAACGGTGAGGGCGAGTACTTCATCAATCGCAGTCGGGTCCGCCTCAAGGACGTGGTAGAGCTGTTCCTGAAGGCCCAGGTGGGCCAGAACAGCTACGCCTTTATGGGTCAGGGGCTGGTGGAAAGGGTCCTCAGCCTGCGTCCGGAGGAACGCCGTGGCCTCATCGAGGAGGCCGCTGACGTGCGGCTCTACCGCACCCGGCTGGAGGAGGCCCAGGACCGCCTGGCCGCTACGCGGGAGAACCTGGAACGGGTGGGCCTGCTGGTGGCCGAGATCGAGCCGCGCCTGGCCCAGCTTGAGCGGCAGGCCAACCGGGCTGCTATCCACGCCCGCCTCAGTCAGGAGCTGGCCCAGGCCCTCCAGGCCCGGTATGGCCATCTCTGGCAGGAAGCTCAGGAGGCTCTGGCCGCTGCGCGCGCTGTCTGCGACCAGCGGCAGGAGGAGTTCGAGCGCGCTGGGGAAGACGTCCGCGCCTGCGAGGAGGGCCTGAGCGCCCTGCGCTCGGCCATGGAGGAGCGGCAGCGGGACATCGCCTCTCGTGAGCGCGCAAAGCGGGACTTGGAGCGCTACGTTCAGGACCTGGAGGGGCGCGTGACCCTAGACCGGGAGCGCGGCGCTATGCTGGCCTCCCGACAGGACGAACTGGCGGCCGACCTTGCCGCCCTCCAGCAGGAGCGCGCCGAACAGCAGGCTGCCGAAGGCGCCGACCCAGCCCGGGAGCGGGAGCTTCTCGGCAGGCTGGAAGAGACTCGCTCCGAGCTAGCGACGCGGAAGCAGGAAGCGGGGCGGCTGGACCGAGAGCTCTCGCAGGCGCAGCAGGCTGCGTCCCGGGCCGAGCAAAAGGCCGCACAGGCCCGCCTGGCGGCTGGCGAGTCAGCCGCCAGGTTATCTGAGCTGGCAGCCAGCCTGGACCACCTCCGCGAGGAGGGCCGGCACCGCGAGGAGGCCCGCAGGGCCTTGCTCGCCGAGTTGAAGGACTGGAGCCGGGGGTTCCGCTCCTCGTACGAGCAGCACAGCGGGCTGGTGCCCCGGTCCTTCCGGGCCGAGGCGGCCTGCCAGGAGATGGAGGCCCGTGTTCAGGAGGAGCAAACGGCCGCGGCCTCCCTGGAGGAGGAGCTGCGGCGCACCATCGCCCGCATCGAGACTCTGGAGGCGCGTCAGGAGGTCCTGGGCTCCGTGGACACCCACCCCCTCACGCCCGATGCGGGCATCCGGGCAGTGCTGGCGGCGGCAGGCATCCTGCCTGACCAGGAGCTGGCCCAGGGTGCCACCCTGGAAGGCGTAGTGGGACTGGTGGGTCAGCTCCTGCGGGTGCCGCCGGGGCTGGAGAAGGCCATCGAGGCTGCCCTAGCCGAAAACCTCCACGCCCTGGTAGTGGAGCGCCAGGAACACCTGGATGCGGTCATAGACCTTTTGAGCAGCGACGACCTGGGGCGGGCTACCGTCTACCCCCTGGACGGCACCCGCGAGGGACACTCCCTCCACCTGTTGAAGGAGCGGGGGATCATCGGCGTGGCCTCCCAGCTCGTGCAGTGCGAGGGTCGCTATCGCAGGCTTGTGGAGACCCTCCTGGGCCACACCATCGTGGTGGAGAGCCTGGCGCTGGCCCGAGTCGTCCTCAAGCGCAGCCTGGGCAGCGTGGTGACGCTGGACGGCGTGCTCCTGCGGCCGGCTGGATCGATGAGTGCGGGAAGCTTCCGCACCGTTCGGGAGGCATTCGTGCGGCAGCGGCTGATTCTGGAGACGCCTCAGGAGCTGGAGAGTCTGCGCCTGGCCCGTCCAGACCTGGAGGCATCCCTCCAGGAACGCCGCCGGGCCCTGGCTGAGGCGGAGGAGGCCCTGGCGGCTCGAAAGGCGGAACTGGACACGCTGCGGGGCCAGCGGCGCACTGCCGAGGCAGCACTGGCCGAACGCCGCAGTTCTCTGGCGGTTCTGCGAGCCCGTCTCCTGGCTCTCCGCGCCGAGGCGCAGCGCATGCGCGCTAGCGTGGGAAACGTGGAGAACTCGGCGGCGGCGCTGGAGCGCCAGCAGGCCGAGCATTTCGCGGCGGCGCAGCGCGCCGAGAAGCACGCGCTAGAGGCCCGCCGCCAGGCCGACGAACGGGAGGCCCGCCGGCGAAGCCTGGCGCAGGAGGTGACAGAGGCCGCATCCCGTGAAGCGTCCCTGGAGGGTGAGATCCGGGCCCTGGCTCAGGTTGGCCGGAGCTTCCAGGATGCGCAGGAGCGGCTGGACCGCCAGCTCTCCGCCAAGGAGGAGCAGTCGCGGCGTTTGGAGGAGGAGGCATCAGCAGTAACATCGCGCCTGGAAGGTACGCGGCGCGAGCTGGAGGAGCGTGTCCGAGAGCTGGAGGGCCTGGAGCGCGACCTGGAGCCCGCCCGGCAGGCCCTGGCTCAACTCCAGTCGAGGGAGCACAGCCTCAGCGAGGAGCTGACCAGCGGGCAGGCTCGCGTCCTCTCCGCCCAGCGCGGCCTCGTGGATGCCGAGGGCGACGTGCGTATCCGTCAGGAGGAACTGGACTCGCTGCGGGCCACCCTGGAGGCCGAAGGCCTCAGCGTGGACGACAGGGGCGAGGTGGTGCCCGCCGCCGGTGAGGAGATCGGCCCGCCCACGTGGCTCTCTGGAGAGAGGGTCGAGGGGAGACCCTCCGGGGACGAGCTGCCACCCATGCGGGGCAGTGCCCCCATCGACCCCGCCGGGATGAGGGAGCAGATCGCCTCCCTGCGGGCGCAGATCCGCTCGCTGGGGCCGGTGAACGAGCAGGCCCAGGCCGACTATGGGGAGAACAAGGAGCGCTACGACTTCCTCACGGAGCAGCTTCAGGACCTCCGGCAGGCCGAGGCCTCCCTGCGCAAGGCCATCGCCGAGTTGGAGGAGATCATCCGGGACCGCTTCAAGGCCACCTTTGAGCAGGTGAACGAGGAGTTTCAGCGCTACTTCGCTACTTTCTTTGGCGGGGGCACCGCCCGGCTCATTCTCACCCGACCCGAGGATGGCAGGCCGGGCGGCGTGGACATCGAGGCGCAGCCGCCGGGCAAGCGACTGGGAAGCCTGGCCATGCTCTCGGGCGGGGAGCGGGCTCTGACAGCGGTGGCGGTACTCTTCGCCCTGCTTCAGGCTCACCCTTCCCCCATCTGCGTGCTTGACGAGGTGGACGCGGCCATGGACGAGGCCAACGTAGGCCGTTTCGTGGACGCGCTACGTGAGCTGACCGAGCGTATCCAGTTCGTCATCATCACCCACAACCGTCGCACCATAGAGATGGCCGACACCATCTATGGCGTCTCCATGGGCGAAGACAGCACCTCCGACGTCCTCTCCCTGCGCCTCAGCGACATCTCCCCCCGCTAGGGCGCTTGCGCTTGCTCCATGAGCCCTGGAGGGCCAATATTAGGGTGACTCCGGCGCAAATCCAGGAGGTGCCCCTTGGTCGGCCTGTTCCGGCGCCGCCAGGAGAGCGGAGAGAAGACCGAAGAGGCCCTGGAGCGCACCCGCCGCACCTGGTTCGGCAAGGTGGCAGGGCTGTTCGAGCGGCCCCGCATCGACCAGGAGCTGTGGGACGATCTGGAGGAGCTCCTCATCGGCGCTGATACCGGCGTGGCTACCACCCGTAAGATCCTGGAGCGTCTCCAGCAGCGGGTGGAGGAGGAGCGTCTCCACCGGCCCGAGGCGGTCCGCGACGCCCTGAAGGAGGAGCTGGTGCGCATGCTGGAGGTAGATGGGGCCAGAGGGCCCCTCTGGGGGAAGGACGCCTCCCCGGCCACCCTGCCCAGGCCCGCTATCATTCTGGTGGTGGGGGTTAACGGTACGGGCAAGACCATCAGCATCGCCAAGCTGGCTCACGCCTACCGCGTCGATGGCGAGAGCGTGATCATCGCTGCCGCCGATACCTTTCGCGCCGCCGCCATCGAGCAGCTCAAAGCCCTGGGGGAGATGGTGGACAGCTACGTGGTTGCTCATCGGCCTGGGGCGGACCCCGGCGCGGTGGTCTACGATGCCCTTACGGCGGCGGAGAGCCGCGGTGCCGACGTGGTGATCATCGACACCGCCGGCCGCCTCCACACCAAGGTCAACCTGATGGAGGAGCTGCGCAAGATCCACCGGGTCATCCAGCGGCGCCATCCAGAGGCCCCTCATGAGGTGCTGCTCATCCTGGACGCCACCACCGGGCAGAACGGCCTGGCCCAGGCCCAGGCCTTCGCCGAGGCCGTAGACGTCACCGCCGTCTGTCTCACCAAGCTCGACGGCACTTCTAAGGGGGGCATCGTCTTCGCCGTGTGCGACCAGCTCCGTATACCCGTGCGCTTCGTGGGCACCGGGGAGCGCCCCGAGGACCTGAGCCCGTTTTCGCCGCGACGGTTCGTGGATGCCTTGTTCCTCTAGCCCGGCAATGGCGCCGACCGCGGGAACCACGGCCCCCAAGGGGCCGTCCTATGTTGGGGCGGCAGACTGGGGAACAGCTACGCCTGAGGACCCATGAGCGAGACCCTCCTCTGGTGGCTCATGGTCCAGCTCATAGGGCTGGCGACGCTGCCCCTCTGCCTGGCCTTCTTCCGACGCCTGCCCGACCGGGGCTATGCTCTCTCCAAGCCCTTCGGCCTGATCATTGGGGGCTATCTCTTCTGGATCCTGAACATCGTCCGGGTGCTGCCCAACACGCAGCGGGGTATCGCCTGGGCGCTGTTCTTGCTGGCCGCCGGTTCGGCCCTGCTGGCCTGGCGGCGGCGAGAGGAGTTGCTCGCCTTCGTCCGCCGCCACTGGCGCTTCATTCTGTTCACGGAGGTGCTCTTCACGGTGGCCTTCGTGGTGGCGGCCTACCTGCGCTCCTTCGTGCCGGAGGTCTCGGCTACGGAGAAGCCCATGGACCTCATGTTCGTGAACGCCGCTACCCTCAGCGAGCGCTTTCCTCCCCATGACCCGTGGCTGTCCGGCTTCTCCGTCAGCTACTACTACTTCGGCTACCTGCTGGTGGCCATGGTGGGGAAGCTGGCGGCTGTCCAGACCGCCATCGGCTTCAACCTGGGCCTGGCCATGATCGCTGCCCTGGCTGTGACCGCCGCCTTCGGCGTGGTGTACAACCTGGTGGCGTCCCGGCGGGGCGACGCTGAGGAGAGGGGAAGCGAGAGCATCAGCCTGGTGGGGCCGCCCGTGCTGTTCGGGCTGGGCGCGGCGCTCCTCGTGGGGCTGATGGGCAACTTGGAGGGGGTGCTGGAGTTCCTGGGGGCCCATCGAGTGGGCTGGTCGGGCTTCTGGAGCTGGGCGGACATCGGCGGCCTTGATGCCTCTCACGGCAGCGACGCCTGGTATCCTACCGAGAGGTGGCAATTCTGGTGGTGGTTCCGGGCCACGCGAATGGACCCGGCGGGGGCCATCGAGGAGTTCCCCTTCTTCAGCTTCCTGCTGGGCGACCTGCATCCCCACGTCATGTCCATCCCCTTCGTGCTCCTGACGGCAGGAGCGGCCCTGGCTCTATTCCGCTCCGAGGAGCCCCTGGACCTGGTGTACTGGCTCAGGCGGCCCCTGGCCCTGGCCGCCCTGGCCATCCTGCTGGGGGGCCTGGCCTTCCTGAACACCTGGGACATGCCTACTCTGGCCTTCGTGGTAATTGCGGCGGCCCTGGCGCGCAACTTCCTGCTGGCGGGGCGCTGGCGGTCGGAGGTCCTGCTGGACACCTTGGGTTTCGTGGTGCCCCTCCTGGTGGCGGCCGCTCTGGCCTATTCCCCCTTCTTCTTCGGCGGGTTTGACAGCCAGGCGCGGGGCTTCGCGATCGAGGAGGGGGACGGCAGCCGGCTCTTCCATACCCTGCTGTTCTGGGGGCCCTTCGCCGTTATCATCATCCCATATGCGCTCTGGCGATTGCGGCGGGAGGGGCGCTGGCAGATCACCTGGGGGAGCGTCATGTGGAGCCTGGCGCCGGGCGTGGCCATCGTGCTGGTGTGGCTGGCGTGGGATGTGCTGGCGGCCATCGCTGGCTGGGGCCCCTTTGGAGCGATTACCGATCGAGCCGCCATCATACGGCTGAACGATCCAGGCTCCTGGGGCGATCGCATCGCCGAGCGGGGGGCCAACTGGCTCACGGCGGCCATCTTCATCGGTACGCTGGCGGTGCTGCTGCTGGCCCTCTGGCGGGAGCTTCGTTCGTCGGCTCCCCTGTCGGAGCGGCAGAGCGCCATCTTTGCTTTCATCCTGGGTGCTACCGGCGCCCTGCTCGTCCTGGGGCCGGAGTTCTTCTTCATCATGGATAACTTCGCCAGCCGCATGAACACCGTGTTCAAGCTGTACTATCAGGCGTGGCTGCTGCTGAGCCTGGCGGGCGGGTTCGTCCTCTATGAGTTGGTGCAGGGCTGGCGGGCCCAGCGCGATGGCGCCACGCTCCTCCGCGGCGGCTGGGCCGTCGCCGTCGGCCTTGTCCTGGCCTGTGCCCTGCTCTATCCTCTAGGGGCTATCTTGTCCCGGACCGATGCGCTCGGAGGCCAGCGCACTCTGGATGGACTGGCCTTCGTGCGTGCGAGCGACCCGGATGAGTACGCCGCCATCCAGTGGCTCGGGGAGCGCGCCGACAGCGACATGGTGGTGGTGGAGGCGGTGGGACGGTCTTACGACACTCGAACCTCGCGGGTCTCGGGGCGGACGGGTATGCCCACGCTTCTCGGCTGGCCGGGGCACGAGCTCCAGTGGCGGGGCACCTCGGAGCCCTTCGCGGGGCGGGAGGAGGACGTTGCGCGCATCTACGGAAGCACCGATCCGGAGGAGACCATGCGGCTCCTGGAGGAATACGACGCGACCTTGGTGTTCGTAGGGTCGTGGGAGCGGGAGCAGTACCCGGAGCAGTCGCTCCAGAAGTTCGAGGAGATGTTCGAGGTCGCCTTCCAGCAGGGCAGCGTCACTATCTACCGGGTGAGTCCTCAGCCCGAAGAGGGGGTGCGGGGTGCACCCTAGCACCGGGGGCTAGCGCATCGTGGCGACGGGAGCGGAGCGGCTGCAAGACTACTGGGAGGAGCGGCGGTTCGACCGGGAGCGGCTGGTCGAGTTGGCCGTCCGCCACTGGGAGATCGGGCTGTACGCGGCCCTCATCGCTCTGGCGCTGAGCCTGCGGCTGTGGGACCTGGGGTCCCGTGCCCTCCACCACGACGAGAGCCTGCATGCCTTCTATAGCTGGGACCTGTACAAGGGCCGCGGCTATGAGCATGTTCCCTTCATGCACGGGCCCTTCCAGTACTTCGGTACCGCGCTGACCTTCATCCTGTTCGGGGTCAGCGATTACACCTCGCGGGTGTGGCCGGTCCTGTTCGGGACGGCCCTGGTAGGGCTGCCCTTCTTCCTGCGGGGCTACCTGGGGCGAACGGGGGCCCTCATCGCGGCGGCGCTGCTGGCGCTCTCGCCGACGCTGCTGTACTTCAGTCGCTTCGCCCGCAACGACATCTACATCGCCTTCTTCACCCTCGCGCTTATCGTCTGCATCTGGCGCTACCTGGCGGAGCGCCGCGACCTCTACCTCTACCTGTTGGCCGGCCTGCTTGCTCTCAGCTTCGCCACCAAAGAGGTCACCTTCATCACCGTGGCCATCTTCCTGGTGTACCTGGACCTGTTGGTGACCTACGACCTAGTGGGGCAGATGCGCCAGACCCAGAGGCTGGATGCCTGGGGCACCGCCCTGGCCTACGCTGCGGTCCTCCCGCTGGCCTGGCTCTTTGCAGCGCTGTGGCCGCTGCTGGGCGAGCCGAGAAAGCGCTTCTCCATCCGCGATGAGCTGCCGGCCGCGGCTGCCCTGCTGGTGGTCATGGGCACCCTGTCGCTGCCGCAACTGGCGGCACTGCCGCAGATGCTCCCGTTTATCGGCGACAAGGACATATTCGATGCACCCGGTGAGGAGACTCTGATGCGGGTCTCCGTGGTCTGCTTCCTGATCGCGAGCGCCTATGTGGGCCTCATCTGGCGAGCGCGGGTGTGGCTGATCGCTGTGGGCATCTTCTACACGATCTTCGTGCTCCTCTTCACCAGCTTCTTCACGAACATGGGCGGCTTCTGGACGGGCATCTGGGGTTCGCTCGACTACTGGCTTGCTCAGCAGGACGTACGCCGGGGCGAGCAGCCCGACTACTACTACTTCGTCCTGCTCCCGGTCTACGAGTTTCTGCCGCTCATCTTCGCCCTGGGCGGCGCCCTCTGGTACGCCTTCCGGGGCAGCTTTCTCTACAAGGCGATAACCTTCGTCGCCCTGGCGCTGGTGCTGATCCTGAGCTTCAGCGGAATCGAGCCGCTGGAGGTAGCCGGCTTCCCTATCCACGTGCGCTTCCTCATCGTCATTGTGGCAATGCTCCTCCTGCCCCTGGAGCGCTTCACCCAGTTTCTCCTCTTCTGGACGCTGGCCACCCTCTTCGCGCTGACCACGGCGGGCGAGAAGATGCCCTGGCTGCACGTGCACCTGGCCCTGCCCGTCGCCATCCTGGCGGCGAAGGTCCTGCATGACCTCCTGACCAGGGTAGACCTGAGGCTGGAGCTGCCGCCCCTGGAGCGATGGGCCCCCTTCGGCTATGCGGCGCTGGCCGCAGCCCTGGCGGTGGTGGTGTTCGTCGTCGCCGGGCCCGCCTCGGTAGGCTCCATCGGAGCGTGGGCGCTGGTCCTGGTAGCTCTGGGGACGGTGGTCTGGGTGGCCCGCTCGCAGAGCGGAGAGGCCGCCCTTCAGGTGGGAGCGGTGGCCCTGGTCTGCGCCCTGGGGGTGTTTACCCTGCGCGCGGGCATCCTGGCGAGCTGGGGCCATCCCAACCTGCCGGAGCTTCAGGGCAGGCTGGCTACTGAGGACCACGGCGATACCCCGGTGGAGATGCTGGTGTATACCCAGAGCTCGCCGGATGTCCCCGTCCTCCGCGATGAGATCGACCATGTGGCGGCCGCTTCAGGGATGGGACATGACCTGCCTATCGAGGTGGACAGCTCGTTGACCTGGCCCTGGGCCTGGTACCTGCGCGACTACCATAGCGTGGGGTACCCGGCGTTCAGTGAGGACTATCAGCCCCCAACGGGTACCGTCCTGCTGGTGGAGAAGGGGAGCGCCGACCGCCTCAGCCTGAGCCCGGAGAGCTTCTCAGAGGGGGTGCCGTTCACGCTTCGCTGGTGGTTTCCGGAGCACGGGACCTACCGCGACCTCACCGTGGAGGACTTCTTCGGCGACCTGTTCGACCCGGCAACCTGGGATAGCTGGCGAGCCTACTTCATTGACCGCGAACTCGAGCCCGATCTGGGGACGATGGAAGCCGTGGCCTACTTCCCGAGCGGTTTTGAGGTGAGGCGTCCGGCCCCGCCACCGCCGGCGCCCCCCACAGAGGTCGAAACGGTCCGCGTCGAGGACGGCCAGTTGGTCATAGGCGGCCTCGGTGCGGCGGCCGGCCAGCTCTCCCAGCCCGCCGGGGTGGCCGTCGACGCCGAGGGGAACCTCTACGTGGCCGACAGCCTCAATCACCGGGTCCAGAAGTATGGGCCGGACGGCCACTACCTGGCGGCCACCGGAAATCTCGGCGCAGAGCAGGGGCAGTTCAACGAGCCCTGGGCGGTGGCCGTGAACGCCCAGGGCAACATCTACGTAGCCGACACCTGGAACCATCGCATCCAGAAGTTCGACTCCGATCTGAACTTCGTGACGGCTTGGGGCCAGCCCGCCACCGACCTCGCCAATCCCGGCCCGTACGACCTCTTTGGCCCGCGGGGCATCACTATCGACGCCGAGGGCGACCTCCTGGTGACGGACACGGGCAACAAGCGGGTCCTCAAGTTCTCGCCGGACGGCGAGCACCTGGCCACATACGGGAAGGGCGGGAGCGGCCCCGGAGAGTTCGAGGAGCCGGTGGGCATCGCGGTGGGCCCCGGCGGTGACATCTACGTGGCGGACGCCTGGAACCGGCGCATCCAGCGATTCGACGCCGACTTCACCTACCTGGACGAGATAGAGGTCGAGAGCTGGGGGAGCCAGGGTGTCACCGACAAGCCCTACATCGCCGTCCTGTCCGACGGGCGCGTGCTGGCCACAGACCCCGCTAACGCTGGGGTGCTCGTGTTCAGCGCGAAGGGCGAGCTCCTGGCCACCTGGGAGTTGCCGGGCGGGCGGCCCGTAGGCATCGCCCTCACCGCCGATGGGCAGGTCTATGTGTCCGACGGAGCCGCCAGCGAGGTGCGGAGAGTCCCCCTAGAGACGCTCCTGGGCGAGTAGGCGCTTTCGGGCTCCAGGGCGGGCACGGGGCCGGCCCGGCACACGGGTCAGGCGCGTTGATCCCCTGTCTGTGGGTGCCTATAATGGGTCGCCGTCCCACGCCGAACATAATGATAGCGGTCGCCATTCTCTCCTCTAACGACTGACCTGCCCCTCGGGCGAAGGTGGGTGACGAGTGATACGGGAGTATCCCAGTGCTGCGTAGCCCGCGGGTCTGGATTGGGCTGGCCATAAGCGTCCTCCTGATTGGGCTCCTCTTATGGAGGGAGGATTTCGGCGAGATCCGGGACGCCTTTCGAGACGCCAGCTATCTCCTCGTCCTCGCCTCTCTGCCCGTCTACTTCCTCGGCATCTGGGTCCGCACGCTGCGATGGCAGTATCTCCTGAGACCGGTGGCCAAGCCCAGCAGCCTTCGCCTCTTCCCGGTCGTGATCATCGGTCTGACGGTCAACAACCTGATCCCGGCGCGGGTCGGCGAGCTGGCGCGGGCCTACGTCCTGGGCGAGCGGGAGAAGGTCAGCAAGATGGCCTCCCTGGGCACGATCGCCGTGGACCGGCTGTTCGACGGCCTCACCCTGGTCCCGATCCTGGCCATCCTGGGGGTTCGCGCTGGTGTTGGCGAGGAGTTTAGCCTGCCGGGGCCCATCGACGTGACGGTGGGGTTCGTGGGCCTGGCGGTCATTATGGCGGTGCTCTTCAGCATCGCCCTGGCCATCCTGGTGGCGCTGGCTATCTCGCCCCGATTTCAGCGGTTGGCGGCCAGACTGGCCCTTGCCGTTACCCCTGCGCGCCTCCGGCCCACGGTGGAGGACCTGCTGGAGTCCTTCTACGGGGGCCTGCGGTCCTTCCGAAGCCCCGTTGACCTGGCGGCCGCCTGGGTCATGTCAGGCATCTCCTGGTGCCTGGAGGCGGCGTCGTATTACATCGTGGGGCTGGCATTCGGCCTGGACGTGGGCTTCGACGTCTACCTGCTGATCACGGCAGGGGCCAACCTGGCGATGTCGGTGATAATGTCGCAGGGAGGCGTAGGCCCGTTCGAGTTCGTTACCAAGCAGACCCTCATCGCGTTCGGCGTGAGCGGCGGAGACGCTACCGCTTACGCCATCGGCGTGCATGCCGTCATCCTTCTCCCGGTCATCGTCCTTGGTCTCTACTTCCTGTGGTCCATCGGCCTCTCCCTCGGCGAGGTCGTCAGGGTGTCTCGCGAGGAGGAGCCAGTGTCTTCGACCGCTTTGAGCGCGAAGGGGGGTCAGGAGTGAAGGTGGGCATCATCGGCGGCGGCGTGGCTGGCCTTGCTGCGGCCTACCGCCTCACCCAGGGAGGGCATCAGGTGGCCCTCTATGAGGACGGGTCTACCCTGGGCGGGCTCGTTCGAACCTTCGAGGTGGAGGGCGGGCGCCTGGAGTCCTTCTATCACCATCTGTTCAGCACCGATACCACCATCATCGATCTCATCGATGAGCTGGGCCTGGGCGACCGCCTGGTCTGGCGCGACTCCAAGGTGGGCTTCTACCACGGCGGCCGCATCTACGACTTCGTGACGCCCCTGGACCTGCTGCGCTTCAGCCCAGTCTCGCTGCTGGACCGCGTTCGCTTGGGGCTGGCCGGCCTGTGGCTCCGTCGGCAGAAGAACTGGCGGCGCTACGAACCTATCACCGCGAAGGAGTGGATCATCCGCTACGTGGGCCGGCGCAACTACGATGTGGTATGGGGTCCCCTGCTGCGGGGCAAGTTCGGCGCCGCCCACGACCAGGTGGCCATGGTCTGGTTCTGGGGCAAGATCTTCCTTCGCTTCGCCTCCAGGCGGGGAGGCCCCAGGCAACGCGAGCAGCTCGGCTACCTGATGGGCAGCTTCGGCGCGATGATCGATGAGCTGGAGCGGCGCATCCGGGCGGCGGGAGGTGTAGTGGAGACGGACCGGCCAGTGGAGCGGGTGCTGGTGGAGGGCGGCCGCGCCGTGGGGCTCCAGGCGGCTGGCGGGGAGCAGGTCGCCTGCGACGCCGTCATCGCTGCCGTGTCCTCCGACGCCCTCCTGAAGCTGGTGCCGCCGCTACCTGCGGAGTACGAGCGGCGGCTTGGGTCGGTCCAGTGGCAGTCGACGCTGTGCCTCATCCTGACCCTGCGTCACTCCCTCTCCCGCATCTACTGGCTGAACATCAGCGACCCGGAGATACCGTTCATCGCTGCCATCGAGCATACCAACTTCATCGAGCGGGAGCACTACGGGGGCCACCACCTCCTGTATCTGTCCAACTACCTGGAGCCGGACTCGCCCCTCCTCCAGATGGACATCGACGAGCTGTGCGAGCTCTACCTGCCTCACCTGCGCAGGCTCAACCCCGACTTCTCGCCGGACTGGATCGAGGGGCGCTGGCTGTTCCGGGGGTCCGCTGCCCAGCCGATCATCACCACCCATTACTCCCAGAAGATCCCCGACCACCGCACGCCTATCCCCGGCCTCTACCTGGCGAACATGGCCCAGATCTACCCGGAGGACCGGGGGCAGAACTACAGCATCCGCATGGGCGAGCAGGTAGCGGAGATGGCGGTGGAGGACCACGAGGGGAGCGCCCGCCAATAAGCCCGAGCGCTCCAGGCTCAGCGTCTTCTTGAACCTACCCTGTCCCTCTCGTATAGTGATGCAAGCGGCGAGCCTGGAAACGGCCTCTGGACATTACCACCTTGCTCGAAACGGAAGCCACCCTCGAGATCAAGCACCTCATCTCCGACCTCAAGCCGGGTGACGGCGACCTGCTGACCGCCCTCCACCGCGTCCAGGAGCGATTCGGCTACATCCCCAAAGAGGCCATCGGCGTGGTGGCCCGCCAGCTCCGCCTGAGCGAGGCGCGGGTGTACGGCGCCATCACCTTCTACGCCGATTTCCGCCTGACCCTGCCGCCGGAGACAGTGGTCTCCTGGTGCAGCGGGCCGGCCTGCTGGCTCAAGGGCAGCGCGCGGGTCCGCGATGTCCTGGAGGCGGTGCTGGGCATCCGCATGGGGGAGAGCACCCCCGACAACCGGGTGGGCCTTCACCACGGCCAGTGCAACGGCACCTGCGAATGCGCTCCCATGCTCTGGGTGAACGGTCGGGTGCAGGGTCGCCTCAGCGTGGCGGAGGCCATCCGGCTGGCCCGCGAGCTGAAGGGCGAGACGGAGACCCCCTCGTGAGCACGTATGGGGAGCTACGGCAGCAGGCCGAGGCCGCCTGGCGGGCCGTCGAATCGCCCACCAGGCCGCGGGTGGCCGTCTCCCTGAACACCTCCAGCATCGCGGTCGGAGCCGAGGAGACCCTGGCGGCCCTGCGGTCCGAGGTAGAGCGTCGCGGCCTGGTGGCAGACGTAGCCATTACCGGGGACACCGGCCTCTCCTACGAAGAGCCGGTGGTGGAGGTCGCCTGGCCGGACGGGCGCCGCATCCTCTACCGCCGCATCACCGCCGACATGATGCCGCGGCTGGTGGAGGATGTGCTGGTGAAGGACGGGGTGGCTCCCGAACTGGCCCTGGCGGTCGCCTCGGGTCAGACGCAGGGCGGCGTCCCTGAGCTCACCTCCCTGGACTTCTGGAAGGTGCAGACGCGGCGCCTCATGGCGAACTGCGGCGTCATCGACCCGGAGAGCATCGACCACTACATCGCCCGCGGCGGCTACGAGGGGCTGGCCAAGGCCCTGGAGGGCATGAGCCAGGAGGAGGTCATCAAGGAGGTGTCCGACTCGGGCCTGTGGGGTCGCGGCGGTGCCGCCTTCCCCGCCGGCCGCAAGTGGGACTTCCTGCGCACCGCCAAGCGTACTCCCAAGTACATGATCTGCAACGCCGACGAGGGCGACCCCGGCGCCTTCGTCAACCGGGTGCTTCTGGAGAGCGACCCCCACAGCGTCCTCGAGGGGATCCTGCTTGGCGGCTACGCCACCGGCGCCAGCCACGCCTTCATCTACCTTCGACACGAGTATCCCCTGGCCTTCCACCGCCTGAGCGTGGCTATCCAGCAGGCCCGAGAGAAGGGCCTCCTGGGCGAGCACGTCCTGGGCAGCGATTTCTCCTTCGACATGGAGGTGGTGCGCGGGGCCGGCAGCTACGTCTGCGGTGAGGAGTCGGGCCTTATCGCCTCCGTCGACGATGATCGGGGCATGCCGCGCATCCGTCCGCCCTATCCGGCGCAATCGGGCGTGTTCGCGCAGCCGACCAACGTCAACAACGTGGAGACCTACGCTTACGCTTCGTCCATCATGCGGCACGGGGCCGCCTGGTATCGCGAGCTGGGCACCGAGCAGAATCCCGGTACCAAGATGTTCAGCCTCTCTGGCCACGTGGCCCGGGTGGGCGTTCTGGAGGTGCCCTTCGGGACGCCGGTGCGGGTGCTGCTGGAGGCGGCGGGCGGCGTGCCAGACGGGCGCGCCCTCAAGGCCATCCAGGCGGGCGGGCCGCTGGCCGGGCTCTTGCCCGCCCGCTTCGTCGATATCCCGCTGGAGCCCCAGGCCTTCCGCGAGCAAGGCGCTCAGATGGGAGGTGGAGGCATCGTCTTCGTGGATGACTCCGTCTGCGTGATCGACCTCGACATCATGGTGGGGCACTTCGTAGAGGACGAGTCCTGCGGCCGCTGCACCACCTGTCGCGGGGGCACGCAGCGCATGGTGGACATCCTCGAGCGGATCGCCGCGGGTGGCGGTCGCGAATCCGACTTCGAGCGTCTGCAACTCCTCGGCCGCACCATCCCCTACGCAAACTGCGCCCACGGGCAGGCCGCTCCCACGATCATGCTCAACACGCTGGAGTACTTCATCGACGAGTACCGCCAGCACGTCTTGGACAAGCGCTGCCCCGCCCGGGTGTGCAAGGGGCTCATCCGCTACGAGGTGGTGAGGGAGAGCGACGACCTCCAGGAGGCCGCGGACATCTGCCCCACGCGCGCGGTTGTCCAGGAAGCAGGTCAGTGGCGGATCGACCAGGCACTCTGCATCAAGTGCGACGCCTGCCGGGAGGTAGCCCCGGAGGCCATCGAGATCCTCCACGCCTTCGCCGGCGAGGCAGCATCGCGGGCGGTGGGATAGCCTCAGCCGACACTAGTCCCCCTTAGGCACATCGATCCCGTATTTCCGAGCCAGACTCTCCACGTCAACTCCGTAGGCGCGCAGCAGCTTCGTGTCTCCGCCGAGGCCGCCCCAGTGCTCCTTCCATGCCTTGGTGAAGTACAGGTCGGCGTCGTGAATCATCAGCACCGCGCGAACCAACCCAATGAAATTCTCGCCCGCTGTCGCAAGCTCCAGGAGCTTCTGGCCCAAGTCCCCCGGTATGATCTGGTCGAGGTCCGACAGCCTAGACAAGCCGAAGTCTTGTAGCTCCTTCACGGCTTCGGTTGAGTCGCGATCTTCTGGACCGAAGAACGGGGCAAGCTCGCCACCCTCGATCGCGCGGCGGAACTTCCGCCACAGATACTCTCGAAGAGACGTCGTGTTGACCTCAATGTCCAGATTGCCCGTTTCCGCTTGTTGCGCCACCTGCGTAGAATACGACCCAATAGCTGCTGCTATCTGGTCGATCTCCCTGTCTGCCAGTTCGAGGGCGCCCGCAAGCACAGAGAACCGCCTTTGGATTTCGGCGGGGAGGACACCAGTGAATTTGTAGTTACGGTCGTGCTCTATTTCCGCCCATGCATGCTGCAGGATGGTCCTCACTTGTACTTCGAAGTCCATGCCCTCGAATCTTCTGTACTCGGGCAGGTTGCACCTCTCCGGTGAGAACTTCGCCACGAAGTGCAGCGAACGGTACCCAACCCTGTCGACTCCCAGTTCTGCAGACTTGTCCACGCTGTGCTCGGGGTCAATATCAAAGCTCCACTGCACGATCTCCGCCGCTCGCTTGGCATCGGCGTCGACATATGTGATGATACGGACGCCGGCCATGTCCTTGATTTCTTGCTTGGGGTCCCTGTACTTCCCGCTTGACGCCTTCGCGCGGAAGCTCTCCACAGGCTTGGCTCTGCTCGTGATGCTGTGATATTCGACGTCTGCGGCCTCAAGTATCTCCCGGATGAGCGTCTCGGCCTTCCCAGCAAGGGCTTGGTAATCCCTTCGGTTCGCCGCATACCACTCGGCGGCGGTCTCCGCCAAGTCCTCCTTGTTCTTCGTCGAGGTTCGCCGGGCCCGTTTCATTTCCTAGCTCCTCAGCGCATGGATTCTTGTATGCTCATGGTATCATAATCCAGCATATTCTCGTATCGGAGCACCGAAGCCGTGACCAGCCCCATCCGTCACCAGTACCTCGAGATCAAGCGGCGCTATCCCCAGGCCATCGTCCTCTTCCGCCTGGGCGACTTCTACGAGACGTTCGACGAGGACGCCCACGTCTGCGCCCGGGAACTCGACATCACCCTCACCTCCAAGCCCATGGGCAAGGGCCAGCGGGTGCCCCTGGCGGGCATCCCCTACCACGCTCTGGACGGCTACCTCGTCCGCCTCATCGCCAAGGGCTACAAGGTGGCCATCTGCGAGCAGATGAGCGACCCCGCCACCACAAAGGGGCTGGTGGACCGCCAGGTGGTGAGGGTGGTGACGCCGGGCACGGTGGTAGAGGGGAGCCTGCTGGACGAGCGCGCCAACAACTACCTGGTAGCCCTGGCCCCCGCCCCGGCTCGGCGAGGGGCGAGCGGCGATGAGGCGGGCCTCTGGCAGGACCCCGGGCGGCGCGTGGGCCTGGCCCACGTGGACATCAGCACCGGCCAGTTCGCCGTGACCGAGCTGCCCGCTGAGGCTCTGTCGGCGGAGCTGGCCCGCCTCCGGCCCGCCGAGCTGCTGCTGGCGGAGGGGATGCTGCCCCCGGAGGGGGTGGAGGCTGTGGTCACCCCCATAGAGGGCCACTGGTTCGACCCGGAGCTGGCCGAGATGCTGCTGCGGGAGCACTTCCAGGTGGCCTCCAGCGAGGCCTTCGGGCTGCGGGGGCAGCCTCAGGCGGTGGCGGCGGCGGGCGCTGTCCTCCAGTACCTGCGTGAGAATCAAAAGGCCTGCCTGGGCTATCTGAGCGGCCTGAGCACGTATAGCCCCACCGGCTTCATGGCCCTCGACGCCAACACCGTGCGCAACCTGGAGATCTTCGCGGGCGGTCGGGATGGCCGGCGCGAGGGTTCCCTGCTGGGCACTCTGGACCTGACCGGGACAGCCATGGGTGCCCGGCTGTTGCGGCGCTGGCTGGGGCAGCCCTTGCTTGACATAAGTAACATTCTCCGGCGGCAGGAGCTGGTGGAACACGTATTCGGGAGCGCGGTTCGCCGCGAGCGCCTCCAGAGGCTTCTAGGGGGGATGCCGGACCTGGAGCGGCTCTGCGGTCGCGCTGGCAGCGCGATGGCCACCCCTCGGGAGGTGGTGGCCCTGCGTCGCGGCCTGGAGCTTGCCCCGGCGCTGCGTGAGGGCTTGCTGGAGGGCGAGGGGAGCGCGCTAGGCGAGGCCTCCGCCGTAGGCGATCTGGCCTCCCGCATCCGCCCCTGCGATGAGGTCGCCTCGGCCATCGCTCAGGCCATCGATGAGGAGCCCGGCGCTACCCTGGAGCAGGGCGGCGTGGTGCGGCCGGGCTTCTCCTCGGAGCTCGACGAGATGCGGGCCATCACCCAGGACGTGCGTCGCTACCTGGCGGAGCTGGAGGCGCACGAACGGGAGTGCACGGGCATTAAGTCCCTCCGGGTAGGCTACAACAGGGTCTTCGGCTACTACATCGAGGTGAGCAAGCCTAACCTGCGCCTGGTGCCCTCCGACTACGAGCGCCGCCAGACCCTGGTGGGAGCGGAGCGCTTCGTCACTCCCCAGCTCAAAGAGTATGAGCATCGCATCTTCACCGCCCGGGAGCGGGCCGCCGATCTGGAGGCGACCATCTTCCGGCAGGTGTGCGCGCAGGTGGCCGCCGCCAGCGAGGGCATCCTCAGCCTGGCCGCCGCCGTCGCCGAGCTGGACGCGGTCACCGCCCTGGCCGAGGCCGCCGTCCGCTACGGCTACGTCCGCCCGGAGCTCGACGAAGGGAACCGGATCGTCATCAGGGACGGCCGTCATCCCATGGTGGAGCGGGTCCTGGGGGAGGGCACCTTCGTGCCCAACGACGCCCACCTGGCCAACGAGGACGCCCAGATCATCGTCCTCACCGGCCCCAACATGGCGGGGAAGTCCACCTACTTGCGGCAGGTGGCCCTCATCGTGCTGATGGCGCAGGTGGGGAGCTTCGTGCCGGCCTCGTCGGCACAGATCGGGGTGGTGGACCGCATCTTCACCCGGGTGGGAGCCCAGGAGGACATCGCCTCGGGCCAGTCTACATTCATGGTGGAGATGCTGGAGACGGCCAGCATCCTGCACAACGCTACCCCGCGCTCGCTTATCATCCTGGATGAGATCGGCCGCGGCACCAGCACCTACGACGGCATGGCCATCGCCCAGGCGGTGGTGGAGTACCTGCACAACCGCTCGCAGGTGGCCGCCAAGACCCTCTTCGCCACTCACTACCATGAGCTGACCGAGCTGGCCGCGCACCTGCCCAGGGTGCGCAACTTCAACGTGGCTGTGACCGAAGAGGAGGGGCGGGTGGTCTTCCTGCGCAAGATCCTGCCGGGCGGCGTGGACCGCAGCTACGGGGTGCACGTGGCCGAGCTGGCTGGCCTGCCCAAGGCGGTGGTACAGCGCGCCCGCGACGTCCTGGCCGACCTCGAGCGGGAGGTGGACGGCCGCCGACCCTCGCGTCGGCGGGGCCGCAGGCCGCCTCCGGCGGAGCAGCTCCCCCTGCTGACCTCGCGACCGGCCCTCATGGATGAGCTGGCCTCCCTCGATGTAGACGCCTTGACCCCTCTGGAGGCCATCACCAAGCTCTACGAGCTAAGGGAGCGGGCGAAGAAAGATTGACGCTCGGCCGCCTGACAGCGGGAGTTTTTCGGCACCCGGCCTAGCTCTTGCTCACGCCGGCCACTCCGATAGTGAAGAACAGGCCTCGAAGCGAGGTGGCCGTGCGGATGCGGCCGGCGCCGTCCCAGTGGGGCGTGTCGCCGTCGGGCAGGTCCAGGGCGGCCCGCTGGATGGCCGAGAGCACCTGCTCCGGACCTAGGTGGGGGCTGCGGGAGAGGATGAGGGCGGCCAGGCCTGCTACCTGGGGCGCGGCGAACGAGGTGCCATCGGCGGTCCCATAGGGCTGGCCGCTTATGCACGCGGCGAACTCGCTGCAGGCCGCCTCGGGCAGCGGGCCCAGGATGTCTTCGCCGGGAGCGGCCACGCTTACCTCCGGCCCCCAGTTGCTGAAGGCCGCCCGGGTGCTGGGCTTGCCACGGGCGGAGGCCGCCACAGCGATGACCTCGGGCAGGCGAGCCGGGAAGGAGACTCCCTTGATGCCGTCATTCCCAGCGGGGGCGACAAGCACCATCCCGAACTCATCGTGCACCTGACGTATGACGTCGCGCAATGTAGACGAGGCCTCGGTGCCGCCAAAGCTGAGGTTAGCCACCCGCGCTCCAGCATGTGCGGCATATAGAAGGCCGCGGGCCACTTCCATGGCGCTGCCCGCGCCGGTGCAGTCCAGCACCTTCACCGGCATTACGGTGACGCCGGGGGCAACGCCAGCCACCCCTATCCGGTTGCCCGCCTCGGCGGCGATGATCCCTGCCACGAAGGTGCCGTGGCCCTGGTCGTCGTCCACGCGGCGGCTGGCCGTAGCGGGGGGGACGTCGCATGAAGGGTCAACTGCCGCGGCGCTGAGGAAGCTACAGCCATTGACATCGTCGACACAGCCGTTGTCGTCATCATCGAACCCGTTGCGGGGTATTTCGCCCGGATTCTTCCAGATGCGACCGCGCAGGTCGGGGTGGTTCAGGTCTACCCCGCTGTCGAGCACGGCCACCAGCAGAGAGGGGTCGCCTCGCTCCACATCCCAGGCCTGAGGCGCCTCAATGAGCTCGTAATACCAGTTCTGGCGCACGTACAGCGGATCGTTGGGGAGGACGGCGGCGCGGAACAGGTAGTTGGGCTCGGCGTACTCCACCTCCGGCAGGTTGCCGAGCCCGCGCAGCGCCCGGTCCAGGGTTAGGCCCTGTGGCAGCCGCAGGCGGCTCAGTCGGAGCTCCGGCACGTGCTCCAGCTCAGTCAGGCCAAGGGCCGCGAAGATCTCCTGCCGGCGTGCGGAGGAGACGCCGGGCCGCAGCTTGGCCAGCACCTCCTCGGGGACAGCCTCGGCGAGGGACTCGGCTTGGGCCAGCGGGGGGCTAAGGGCAGGCGAAGGGGCGAGCGAACCCGGACCGCCCGTTCCGGCCATGGATATGGCCAGGGCGGCCGCCAGAATCAGCAAGATCGTCAGGGACCGCAGGGAAAGAGGGCTCAAGGGACACGCTCCCGCTCGAATCCATTACGCGTACCATACACGGGGTCTGAGTGCCTTGCAAGGCGAGCCCTGTGCTACAATGACGCGCTGAAGGAGGCCTCCTTTGCCCATCCGCGTTCTCGCCCCGCACGAGGCCGCCAGGATCGCGGCAGGCGAGGTCATCGAGCGGCCTGCCTCCGTGGTCAAGGAGTTCATCGAGAACGCCCTGGATGCGGGGGCCTGTCGCATCTCCATCGAGGTGCGGCAGGGGGGAACGGGCCTCATCCGCGTCTCCGATGACGGCGGGGGCATTCCCGCCCACGAGCTGCGCCTGGCCTTCGAGCGCCACGCCACCAGTAAGCTGCCCGGCGAGGCCGACCTCTACCACATCGCCAGCCTGGGGTTCCGGGGTGAGGCTCTCCCCAGCATCGCGGCCGCCGCCGAGGTGGAGCTGATATCGCGACCCCCTGAGGCGACGGCGGGGGCGCGCATTCGCTTGGTCGGCAGCAAGGTGGTGGAAGAAGGGGCTCAGGGGGCTCCTCCCGGAACCACCGTCACCGTCCGCTACCTGTTCCGGCGGCAGCCCGCGCGGCTCAAGTTCCTGCGTTCCCCCGCCGCGGAGGGCGGGCAGGCGGCATCCCTGGTGAGCCAGTACGCCCTGGCCTATCCGGAGGTGCGCTTCACCCTCCACACCGATGGCCGCCTCACGCTCCGGACTCCGGGCAGCGGACACCTGCGCGATGCGGCCGCCGCCGTCTACGGCGGCCAGGTGGCCGCATCCCTCCTGGAGCTGGCTCCCTCCGATGGGGAAGCCGCCGCGCCTCCCCAGGAAGCCCGGGTGAGCGGGCTTATCAGCCCATCTGAGCTGAGCAGGGCTAACCGCAGCTACATAAGCCTCTTCGTGAACCGGCGTTGGGTGCGCCACCGAACCCTTACCTACGCTGTGCAGGAAGCCTATCAGGGCATGTTGCCGCCGGGGCGCTACCCGCTTGCAATCCTGAACGTCGCCCTGCCTCCGGAAGATGTGGATGTCAACGTCCACCCCGCCAAGACCGAGGTTCGCCTGCGCCGCGAGCGCGAGACGTTCGCGACGGTACAGCGGGCTGTGCGGCGCGTCCTGGCCGACTATGCGCCCGTGCCCGCCTGGTCCGGCCCCACCGTCTCCGGTGAGAGCCTCGGCTCTGGCGCGGCTGCCCCCGCGGCCTGGCCGATGACGCCGCTGTCCGGTCCGCCCCCGTCTCCGTCGGGGCAGGCGACGCCGGAGGCCCCACCCGCTACGGTTCCCACAGAGGCCCAGCCCCTCCTGGCTGCGCGGCTGCCGCTCCTGCGGCCCGTGGGCCAGGTAAGCAATACCTACATCATCGCTGAGGGGCCAGAGGGCCTGTACCTCATCGACCAGCACGCCGCTCACGAGCGGGTCCTCTACGAGCGTCTCCTGGTGCAGCAGCAGGAGGGCAGGGCAGACGTTCAGGGGTTGCTCGAGCCCTTGCCCGTGGAGCTCTCGCCCCGCCAGGCGGCGTCCCTGGAGGGCAACGCCGATGCGCTGGCCGCCCAGGGCCTGACGCTGGAACCGTTCGGCGACGGCACCTACCTGGTGCGCTCGGTGCCCTCGTGCCTGGCGGGGAGCGACATAGGGAGCGCGGTGGGCGAGCTCCTGGACCTGCTGGCCGGCGAGGAGAGCGCGGGCGAGCGCAGCCGCCATGTGGCGGCCTCGCTGGCCTGCCACGCCGCGGTGCGCGCCGGCCAGCCCCTCAGCGACCAGGAGATGCGAGAGCTCGTCCGTGCGCTGGAGGAGACGGGGCAGCCCCGTACCTGCCCCCACGGCCGGCCCACCATGATTCACCTTAGCGCTGAGGCCCTGGCACGCCAGTTCGGACGGCACTAGGGCTGGTTGACATAACCTCCTTCCGGCCTATAGCAGCAGACGCGACAGGCAGGATAGGGAAGCGTACGGGTCGCGGAGCGATGTGGGGGTTGGCTGGGCAGATGAATGGCTACTACTTGACGGGGAAGCTTCCTTCCTCGCGCATGCGCTGCCAGGCGAGCAGCTTGCTGAAGGCGCTGGCTGCCTCCTTCATGCCGGAGAAGGTGGCCAGGCCGAGGGAGCCAGCCGCACTCTGGAAGGCTTGAGTGGCCTCCAGGGCGGGGGCGTTCATGGGAGGTCGAGCTATGCCCGCGATGGGCGTGCCCGCCTCCCGGGCCATCCTGACCATCGCCTCGACCATGTTCTGGGCCTGCTTGACGAGGTCCCGGGACTCCCGCACCATGGAGCCCCAGCTAAAGTGGGTGTGAAAGAGCACCAGGTCGATGTTGGGGGCCTCGGCCACGATGCGCAGCGTCTTCAGCATCCGCTCCATGGCCTCACGACGCCCCCAACCCATGCCGGAATCGATAGGGTTGCGCACGCTGGTGCCGGCCACAGGGGTGAACTCGCGAAGCCTTCGCTGGGTATCCTCAGGCAGGGCGGGCACGCTCAGGCCGGTGCTGGCCACGCTATCGGCAGCCAGAACGCTGCGGCCGCCGCCGCCGCCAACGATGCCCACCCGCGGCCCCCGTAGCGACCCGACGAAGCGGAAGGCTACGGCCATGTCAACCAGGTCCTCCAGGTCATCCACCTGGACGGCCCCGCCCTGCCGACAGGCCGCGTCGAAGACCTCGCGTGAGCCCGCCAGGCTGCCTGTGTGGGAGTCTGTGGCGCGGCCCCCCGCGTCGGTTCGGCCGCCCTTGAGGATAACCACAGGCTTCACCGCCGACGCCCTGCGCAGAGCACGGACAAAGCGTTGGCCGTCCTTTACCCCCTCGATGTAGGCGGCGATGATCTGGGTCTCGGGATCCCAGGCGCAGTAGTCGAAGAAGTCGGCCTCGCAGAGGTCTGCGGCGTTACCGTAGCTGATGACCTTGCTGTAACGCAGGCCCCGCAATGCCCCCATGCGGGCGAACTCGCCCGCATTCGCCCCGCTCTGGGAGATGAAGGCCACCGGCCCGGGCTCCCTGGGCATGTCAGGCATGAACGATAGCTTGGACGAGGGGACGTAGAGGCCCATGCAGTTGGGCCCGATGGCCCGGATGCCCAGCTCCCGGGCTCGCGCCAGCACCTGCGCCTCCAGCTCGATCCGCTCTTCCTCCCCCGTCTCGCTGAAGCCGGCGGTAAAGAAGTGGATGACCCTCACGCCCTTCAGGCCGGCGTCCTCCACCAGCTCCGCGACAGCGGAAGCCGGCACCTCGGAGATGACGTAGTCTACTGGGCCGGGGACGTCGCGCAGGCGGGGGTAGCTCTTGTAGCCCAGGATCTGCTCGGCCTTGGGGTTCACGGGGTAGAGATCGCCGTCGAAGCCTAGCGCCCTGAAGGACAGGAGGAAGGAGCCACTGCCTGTAACGCGGGTGGAGGCGCCTACGATGGCCACGGAACGGGGGTGGAAGATGTAATCCAGCTCGTGGGTGCTATCGTCCATCCGTCACTGCTCCAGGCTCAGCTCCTTCCGCACCCGTCGCAGCCCTTCCATCATGACCCGCAGCTTGGCGGCTGCCTCCTCGGGGGTGCGGGTCTTGAGGCCGCAGTCGGGGTCGATGTACAGCCGTTCGGGGGGTAGCACCTCCAGGCCCTTGCGGATGCCCATCACTACCTGCTCGGGCGTCTCCACCAGGTGGTTGTGCACGTCGATGACTCCCCAGGCCAGCTCCCGGTCCTCTGGGAAGCCCCGCGCCTTGAAGAGATCGGCCAGGTCGTAGCCGCTGTTTGCCGTCTCCATATCGAACTGCTGGACCGGCAGGTCCAGGAAGCGGGGATAGGCGGAGGCGAAGTCGCCGTAGCACATATGAGTGATGGTCTTGGCGCGCAGCTCCTGGGTAACGATGCTCATGGCCTCGATAGCCAGGTCCAGGTCTTCCAGGCGGGTGGAGAGGGCAGGCTCGTCGACCTGGATGTAGCGGGCGCCCGCCCGGTCCAGCTCCGCAGCCTCCTGATGCATGGCGCGGGCCATGTCCAGGACCAACTGGCGGCGGTCATCGTAGTAGTCGTTGAAGGACCACTCCATCATGGTATAGGGGCCGGTGAGCACCCCCTTGACCGGCTTCTGGGTGAGGCTCTGGGCGAATCTCCACATCTCCAGAGACATGGGGCTGGGCCAGCCGATGGCCCCGGTGACCACGGGCTTGTGATAGTAGCGGTTGCCGTAGGAGCGCACCAGCCCGCCGATGGCCATGCCCTCCAGCAGATCAGCAAAGTAGGCCACCATGTCCCCCCGGTACATTTCGCCGTCTACCAGGATATCCAGCCCCACCTCCTCCTGGAGGGCGATGACCTCGCGGGTAGCCCGGCGCTCCAGCTTGGCCAGCTCCTCCCGGGAGAGGCGGCCGGCAGCGTACTGGTTGCGGGCCTTCTGGAGGTAGTCGGGCTTGGGAAAGCTGCCCACGGTGGTGGTGAGGAGGCCCCGGCTCACGACAGCACCTCTTCGGCGCGGCGTACCCCCTCCACCAGGCGTACCAGCTTGGCCTGGGCCACCTCGCGGGGCAGGAACTCCAGCCCGGCGCTGGGGCTCACGTGGATGCGGTTCGGGGGGACGAACGCACTGGCGAGCCTAATCTTATCTACAATGTCCTCCACCTGTTCCAGCTTGGTGTTGCGGGCGTCCATGAGGCCCAGCCCCAGCTTCTTGGTGAAGGGGCTCTGTCGCAGCAGTTGGTAGTTCGCTGCTCCCATCACAAAATCCAGCCCGATGAGGTCGAAGGGCAAGTCCAGCACCTGCGGGTAGATGCCGGCGACATCCCCGAAGTAGAGGTAGACCGCCGTCTCCACATCCACGCCCTGTAACAGCCTCTCGGAGGCTGCCCGCAGGAGGGGCAGGTCCTCTTTGTGCCGGAGGATGGCCGGCTCGTTGAACTGGATGAAGCTGGCCCCGGCCTGCTGCAGGGCGCGCGCCTCCTGGTTCAGGGCCTCCGCCAGAGCCAACACGCAGCCCTCCAGGGAATCGTAGGCCCCGTTCCGGGAGAGGCGAGTGAGGGTGTAGGGACCCGTGAGAACCGGCTTCACCGGCCGGGAGCTGTGCTCCACGGCGAAGTGATAGTCCTGCAGGGTGATGGGCTCACGCCAGGCCAGTGAGGCCTCGATGACGGGCTGGCGATAGTACATGTTGGTGTCGAACCAGCGGGTGAGCCCGTTGATGGACACCCCGGCGAGCTTGCGGGTCAGGTAGGTCTGCTCATCCTCCCAGCGGATCTGACCGTCGGTGATGAGATCCAGACCGGCATCCGCCTGCTCTTCCAGGACCTCTATGGTTACCTCATCCTCCACCTGGTGCAGCTCTTCCTCCGTGATCTCCCCCCGGTCGAAGCGGTTGATGGCATTGCGCAGCCGCGCCGGGCGCGGTCGATTGGGGACCTTGGGATAGCTGCCCACCACGGTAGTGATCATGGAGGCGTTCTGGCCACGAACATACACCACGGGGCCACCCCCTGCACAAAGCGAGGGCCAAAAGCATGGCCCTCGTGCCCCCGACCTGTCTCTTCGGCCGGCAGGCCGACAGCCGCATTCTAGCATCGGCGTCTCGGCGCCGTCAACGAAGGCGGTGTCTCCGGAGCAGAGCGCTCCATCAGGGTTAGCCCGCATATGGGGCTTCCAACTCCCTATCTCAAGCTTGCGCCTTTCCCTCAAGGAATGTCCGGTCGCCGCCGATGATCTCTTTGGTGGGCCTCTTGGCCCGCGCAGGATGGAGCATCCTCAGCTCAGAGAGGAACCACGCCAAGCATGGTGCTGGAGCCTGCTCCTGTTACCCCATCGGGCGCCCGGAGAGCATTGCTTCGGGGCAGAGTTCGCGTTTGGCTGCTCCGGCTGGGGCTCATCGGCAGCGGTGTGGCCCTCATCGCCGGCTCGGCGGCATTTCTCCTGGCGGGTCCCATGACCTCCAGGGCCGAGTCGAGCGGGGGGACCAGGGGCGCAGGCGAGGGTG
>JBAUEL010000176.1:0-2648 GCA_049678585.1 Dehalococcoidia bacterium | reverse complement strand
GAGCCCCCTCCGCGCCTGGCTCCAGCGACGCGAGATCCGCGCCTTCGCCTGCTGGGCGGCCCTTCCCCCTGGGGCCTCTATCCTGGACATGGGCTGCGGCCCCGGCCTCTCCACAGCCCTCATCCTGGACACACTGCGCCCCCAGCGCCTAGCGGCCTTCGATTTCGACCCGCCGATGGTCCAGCTCGCCCGTCGGCGCCTGGCCCGCCACACCCACGAGCAGGGCCTCGACCTGACGGTGGCCGACGCCACCCGCATGCCCTACGGGGACAGCCTCTTCGACGCCGTCTTCGAGTCGGGCGTCGTCCACCACATCCCGGACTGGCGCGCCGCTCTGCGCGAGGTGGGCCGCGTCCTCAAGCCCGGCGGCCGCTTCTGCTTCGCCGAGCCCTCGCGTGGTCGCCTGAGCCGCGGCCTCTATCGCATCCTGCCCCACTCCGTCGAGTCCATGTTCGACCCCGACGAGTGGCGCTCGGCCCTTGCCGAGGGTGGTCTTGAGGTCGAGGAGCCGCTGCGCCGCCTGCCCCTCTGGGACATCTGCGGCGTCGCGACGAAAGAGATCTAGCCCCCCGCTCACCCTGAGCCTGTCCTGAGCCTGCCGAAGGGCCTGCCGAAGGGCCGCCCCTAGCCCAGCCGCCTCCTGGCGCACCAGCCGCCCGCGGTGAGCGCGGCTAGTGTCACGGCTGCGAGCGCAGCCAGAGCCTCAAGGTGGGGCCAATCCTTCATGCGGAAAGCCTATCCGTCTCGCCGCCATCGGGCGGCTGCGGCACCCCGCTCCATGCCTTCGCCAGTCCGTACCGGGTCGGCGTGCCATCATCGCGCAGAAGAGCGAATTCGAGCAGCGGATCCGGCGTCGGCTGGGCCAGGCCGGGCCTTCGCGCTATCATCGCCCGAACGTCCACGACGGAAAGGAACTGCTTGCGCAGTTCGTTGCGGGCGAGCAATGGATGGAGCAAGGGCACCCGGATATTCGCTTCTACGCATTCCTGAACGAGTTGGCTAGCCTGACCATCCCACCTAAACCTCACGTAAACCCCTCGTCCAGGTTCGGTCTCCAGCCAGCCTTGGTATGGGGTGTAGGAGAACCGCTCTCCCACGATCACCTGGCCTGTTTGCAAAAGCCCGCCAACGGTCGGCTCCGATAGGCCCAGGTGAGCAGCAATCCTCGAAGCTGGGTAGAATGACTTCATTGCAATGTTCTCTCGAAAGGCCTCCAGGCGGTCGCGGAACCCCGCGTGGAGCCACGTCCCGAATAGATCCTCTTTGAACAGGTCCTCCTCTATGGTTTGGCCTGCCCCCAACACTGCCATACCGTAATCGATTACTTGGTGCTTGAAGGGGGCTGTCTCGACCAACACCATACCAACTCGCTCGTCTAGGCGACGTGGGTTCACGCGGACACCCCCACGGAATCGGCCAAGGATCAGCATCTGTACCCGTTGATCAGCCTGCGTCCGACCGAGCGGAACGCTAGCACGCTCTAAGGTTGTCCGAACGGCACGCGAATCAAGCAGCCACTCCGGCGCACCGCGCTTACGGGCCGCCCTCCTGACGATTGACCGATAAACGCCAGGGAGGGCATCAAGAGACCCACTCCAGGCAAACGCGCCGAACCCGTTGAGCGGAACAATCTTCAGGCAGACATCGCTTCTATGGCCGGGCTTGTTTGGGTCGGTTAGCCGCGAGTCCGCGACTAGGCTCCCATAGTGAGGACAGACTAGTCCAGCTATCACCGTCACTACAATCGCCCCTGTGGGGCCTCGGCCGCTGCCCCATATCCCCCGAATGACGTCCCCATCCTACCCGCATCCGCGAGGGCTGGCAAGGGCGCGGGCCAAGCCTCCCGGCTCCTTCCCGCTCCCACCCAGCGCCTTGCTCCTAAGACGCCCAGATCGTAACCTTATGGTGAGGCGGGCCGAGCGGCCCGCCGAACATTGCCCGGGAGAACGCTACACCATGACCGAAACAGCCCTCGATGGCCTCAAGGTCGTCGAGTACTGCCAGATGATCAGCGGCCCCTATTGCGGCAAGCTCCTCGCCGACCTCGGGGCAGAGGTCATCAAGGTCGAGCAGCCGCCGGAGGGCGACCCCGCCCGCACCAGAGGCCCCTTCCCCAACGACGTTCCTCACCCTGAGAAGAGCGGCCTCTTCCTCTACCTGAACACCAACAAGCTGGGTATCACCCTCAACCCCCGCACGACCACCGGCTGCCAGCTCTTCCAGCGCCTGGCCGAGCAGGCAGACGTCCTCATCGAGGACCGCCCGCCCGGCGAGATGGCAGACCTTGGCCTCGACTACGCCGCCCTCAGCGCCCTCAACCCCCGTCTCATCGTCACCTCCATCACCCCTTTCGGCCAGACAGGGCCCTACCGCGACTACAAGAGCTACCACCTCAACCTCTATCACGCCAGCGGCCACTCCTCTTTCTTCTACGTCGCTCCCAACGACAGACGAGACGAACCGCCCGTCGTGGCCGGAGGTGAGGTCGGTGACTACGATGGCGGCCTCACCGCCGCTGTGGCCACCCTGGCCGCCCTCTTCTCTCGCCTGACCACCGGCCGCCAGCTCTTCCAGCGCCTGGCCGAGCAGGCCGACGTCCTCATCGAGGACCGCCCGCCCGGCGAGATGGCCGAGCTGGGCCTGGACTA
>JBAUEL010000175.1:0-11300 GCA_049678585.1 Dehalococcoidia bacterium | reverse complement strand
GGGCTGCGCCCCGTCGCCGCAGCAGGTCGGCGGCGCGGTTGGCGAGGCCGACGACGGTGGCCGGGCCCAATGTGCCGATGTCGCTGATCTGGACGGCCACCAGGCGGCTGGGCAGGCCCGCCAGGCGCAGGCCCAGCAGCAGGCCGGCGGCGGTGCCGTTTGAGCCGAGGGCCACCACGATGTGCTCCGGCTGGGGGCATTCTCCCGCTGCGACCTGCTCGGCCAGCTCCAGGGCGGCGTTGACGAAGCCCAGGGTGCCCAGGGGCGTGGAGCCGCCGGGCGGCAGGAGGTAGGGCGGTTTGCGTCGGCGCCAGTCCAGGTAGCGGAGGAGGAAGAGGGGCGCGAGCAGGCGGGTGCGAGGCGAGGAGACGGTGTAGTGGAGGGCGGCGCCGGCTTGGTGCAGACGGAGGAGCTGCCGGCGGACGTGGTCGTCGACCGGCTGGTGGACGAGCAGGAGTGCGGTGCTCAGACCGTGCTCGCGGCCGTAGAGGGCGGTGGCGAGTCCGTGGTTGGTGGCGAGGCCGCCGAAGGTAATGATGGTGCGTGTGCCCCTGGCGAGGGCGTCGGCCAGGATGAACTCGAGCTTGCGGGGCTTGTTGCCGCCGTAGATGGTCCCGCAGAGGCTGTCCCGCTTGATCCAGAGGCGGTCGCAGCCGATGCGTGCGCCCAGCTTTTCGAGCCGCTCGACCGGGGTCGGCCGGCGGGTGAGGGAGAGTCGGGGGAGGGTGGCCTCTAGCTGGGGAAAGCGCTGGTAGAGGGGGAAGGGAGGCTCAGCCATCGTACGATTTCCGGGTGATGAGAGAGCGGCAGGACAGTTCGCTCGGCGGCGCCGACAGGGGCATTCTAGGGATGTCTGGGGGCCTTCTTCCAGGGCCAGACGGCCCCTGCCGCCGGTGATGAGGGGGAGATTGACACGGGATGGGGGCGGAAGTAGCATGTCGGTCGTCGCGAGCGGTGTCGATTTGGGGGTCGCCAGATTGAGATGGGAATGCCGGCGTAATTCGTGATGCGTGCGCTAAAGGTTCTCTTGGCTGTTCTGCTCGCTGGCTGGGCGCTTCTATCCCTCCTAGTGACGCTTTACATTGTTCAGTGGTTCCGGGAGCGGTATGGGCGCGGCGGCCCCATGCCGTTCAGTGAAGCCCAGCACCTGCTACACCCGCGGCGGGGTTGGATACACCCCGTGCGGTCCACTTTGGAGAAGTTCCGTCTGAAAGCGGGCGATACGGTCCTAGAGCTCGGCCCCGGCCCAGGCTACTTCAGCGTCGAGGGAAGCCGGATGGTTGGTCCTGAGGGAAGGCTTGTGTGTTTGGACATACAGCCGCCGATGATTGGCGTCCTCCGCCAGCGCCTGGAGGAGCAGCAAGTCGCCAACGCCCATCCCATGGTGGGCGATGCGGTGAACCTGCCGCTGGCCGATAGCTCGGTAGACGTCGCCTTTCTGGTCGCGGTCCTGGGGGAGGTCCCGGATAGGCCAGGGGCGATGGCGGAACTGCGACGTGTCCTGAGGCCCGGCGGCGTCGTATCCTTCATGGAGACCCTGACAGACCCAGACTACATGTTCCAGGATAGTCTAAGGGACCTCTGCCGGGCCAGCGGGTTCGACATACTTGACCACAGCCGTCAGTTCCTGGGCTACACGATGTGCTTCACCGCGCCCTAGCCTATTAGAATCTCCTTCGCGGGCCAGGTAGGCCGCAAAGATGGGTGGGATGGCTCTACTCTCACGTGGCGTTGGCCCCTAGACTTGCCTGGTCCCTGCTACTAGCTTGAGCGCACAACACCCCAGGCAACACTGAGTCCGCTGGCAGGGAGGAAGACAGCATGACCGCTCCGGGCGCCCCGGCGCAGTTTCAGCACCTCTTCACCCCGTTGAAGATCGGCAGCTTCACGGTACGGAACCGCATCATGAGCACGGCTCACTTCACCGGCTTCGCCGGGGATGGGGTGCCATCCGAGCGGCACATCGACTACTGGGTGTCGAAGGCGAAGGGCGGGATCGGCCTTATCATGACCGAGGTTCAGCCGGTTCACCCCTCGTCGGGCACCTCGGACGCCATGATCCTGGCCTATCGGGACGACTGCATCGAGCCGTTCCGGCGGCTGGTGGAGGCGGTGCACGAGCATGGCGCCAGGATCGTGGCCCAGCTCTGGCACGCCGGCAACACCGGCAGCAGCCAGTACGATGGCCTGGCGTCCTGGGCCCCGTCTCCTATCCCCTCCATGCTGTACGGGGAGACGCCCCACGAGATGACAGTGGAGGAGATCCGGGAGGTGGTGGAGGGCTTCGCGGCGGCCGCCGTGCGGATGAAGGAGGCGGGCCTGGACGGGTTGGAGATCCACGGCGCCCACGGCTACCTTGTCGAGGAGTTCCTGTCGCCGCTGTACAACCAGCGAACCGATGAGTACGGCGGCACGGAGGAGAATCGCGTCCGCTTCGCTCTGGAGGTCATCGACGCGGTGCGCGAGGCTGTGGGGCCGGACTATACCCTGGGCATCCGCATCACCGGCGACGAGTTCACCGAGGGCGGCCTTACCCTGGAGGACATGAAGCGGATCACCCCCTGGCTGGTCGAAGCGGGCAAGCTGGACTACGTCAACGTGAGCTTCTACGGGGGTGGGGGAGTGACCATCGCCCCCATGTATGTGCCGCCGGCCCAGTTCGTGTACCTGGCGGCGGGCATCAAGGAGGTCGTGGACGTGCCGGTCTTCTGTATCGGCCGCATCAACGACCCGGCCACGGCCGAGGAGATCGTGGCCAAGAACCAGGCCGATATGGTGGGGATGACCCGCGCCAACATCGCCGACCCCGAGCTTCCCAACAAGGCGCGTGAGGGCCGCCTGGACGAGATCCGCTACTGCATCGCCTGCAACGAGGGCTGCTGGGGCCGGGTTACCATGCGCGGCGGCATCAGTTGTGCCATCAACCCCAGCGTGGGGCGGGAGAAGGAGATGGAGATCACCCCTGCCGCGACGAAGAAGAAGGTGATGGTGGTCGGCGGGGGGATCGCGGGCCTGGAGGCGGCGCGGGTGGCGGCGCTGCGGGGGCACAGCGTCTCCCTGTACGAGAAGGGCGAGCAGCTCGGGGGGCAGCTCCTGATCGCCGCCAGGGCGCCCGGCAGGCAGGACATGGCGGAGCCGGTTCGCTACTATGAGCAGCAGTTCAAGCGGCTGGGGGTGGAGGTGCACCTCTCCACCTCGGTGAGCGAGGAGATGATCCTGCGCGAGGGTGCGGATGCGGTCATCCTGGCGACGGGGGGCCTGCCCGGAAAGCCGGATGTGCCGGGCATCGACAGCCCGATGGTGGTGCAGGCTCGCGACGTCCTCACGGGTATCGCGGAGGCCGGCCAGAACGTCGTGGTGTACTGCGCCGACCACGGGATGGAGGGGCTGAGCACAGCCGACTTCATGGCTGAGCAGGGCAGGAAGGTAGAGCTGGTTACCCCGTATCCGAGCTTCGGTGCAAACGTGGAGATGATCACCAACATGTTCGTGCGGGGCAGGCTGCTGATGCGGGGCGCGGTGTTCACGCCGCTCAGCCGGCTGGTGCGCGTCGAGGAGGGCGCGGTCGTCGTTTCCAACGCCTTTCTCCCCATCGAGCGCCGGTTGGAGGGGGTGGATACGCTGGTGCTGGCGATGGGCAGCATGGCTAACGATGCTCTGTTCAAGTCCCTTCACGGCAAGGTCAAGGAGCTGTACACGGCCGGCCAGTGCGTCTCGCCGAGGAAGATGCTGGAGTCCACCTACGACGGCCTGCGGGTGGGGCGCAGCGTGTAGCGTCGTGCATTGTGCGGTATGATCTGTCGCGGACGGGGGCGGCGCCCCTGATGAACGACCCAAGGCGATAAGCGAAGGAGGCGTGCATGGAGCTCAAAGAGGTCCTCGGTAACAGGCGGACTATCCGCTTCTACCTTCCTTTCAAGCCGGTAGAGCGGGAGAAGATTCTGAAGATGATGGAGGCGGCACGAAGGGCGTCCTGCGTGGGCAACGTCAACGCTACCAACGCCATCATCATCTGGAGGGACAAGGCGTCTCCGGAGCTGCTCCAGGCCCTTACCCCAGCCCTGGGCTACCAGCAGATGCAGACAGCCCCCTGCTTCATCCTGTGGTATCAGAACACCATGGCCTACGAGGTCAGCAAGTGGATCCAGAACCTCCTGGACCTGGCAGACACGGGCCGGGTGGGCATGGGAGACATGGGAGGGACCAAAGAACAGATCGACAAACTTCTCCGGGCCGTCTTCACGCCCATCTGGAAGCAGGCGGCGGTGTCGCCGCTGGCATTCATGGACGTGGGCCAGGCGATCGCCCAGGCCACCCTGGTGGCCTACGACGAGGGCCTGGGCACCTGCTGCATGAGCGGCCCCAGCGTGGAGCAGGTGGCCAAGCTGCTCAAGCTGCCCGAGACGGCCGTGCCGGTGTGCCTGATGTCTGTGGGTTACTCGGCGGAGTCGCCGGAGGCGGGGGGCCAGACGGTGAAGGCTCCCTTCGAGCAGCTCTTCTTCGAGATGGAGTATGGCCGGCCCCTCAAGGAGGACCCTCAGGTGGTAGAGGAGCTGGAGCGGGAGAAGATGATCCAGCAGCCGGCTCCTCTCCCCTGGCGGCAGGAGGAGCTGCGTTACCTGAGGGACGCGCTGAAGCTGATGCCCGAGGGAGCCATCGGCCAGGAGATGAGAGGGGGCTCCCAGCAGACGTAGGGGCCATATCCGGCCTCCGGTGTCTTTGAGGATAGCGTCTCGGACGAGTCTCTGGGGAGGTGAAATGGCATGGAAGTTCTAGCCGCGGGCGTGGGCGAGTTCAAGCCCCCTAATCCGGACGAGCTCCGCGAGTGGGTGCGCAACCATAAGCAACGCAAGGCCGTCGAGAAGGTGGTGACGGAGCAGGAGGCGATCTCGCGCTTGGTCAGCGACGGCGACTACGTGGCCTACGACCAGAACGTCGCCAGCAGGGGGCCGGCCTCGCTGTTCCGGGAGATCATCCGTCAGCGCAAGAAGAACCTTTGGGTGTGCGCGAAGTTCACCTGGTCCGATGTAACCCTGCTGGTCGCGGGCGGCTGCGTCAGCAAGGTGGACGTGGGCTGGCTGGAGACAGGCCCGGTGGTTAACCAGGCGCTCCAGAAGGGGGAGATCGAGCTGATCGAGTGGAGCAACGGCGCCCTTTCCTATCGGCTCCTCGCGGGGTCCATGGGGGTGCCCTTTCTCCCCATGAGGTACCTGGGGGGAACCGACGCCTTCGCTCGCTCCGGTGCCAAGCTCATCGAGGACCCCTATTTGGGGAAACCGATCTGCGTGGTGCCTGCCCTCAACCCGGACGTGGGCATCATTCACGTTCACCAGTGCGATGTCTACGGCAACGCCCGCGTCTTCGGCGCTGGCGTGGCGCCGCTGGAGATCGCCATGGCATCTAAGAAGCTGATCATCTCCACGGAGGAGATCATTGAGAACGAGGCGATCCGTCGGCAGCCTCAGAGGACCACCATCCCCTACTACTTCGTGGACGCGGTGGTTGTGGCCCCATTCGGCACCTACCCGGGGAGCGTTCCGGGGCTCTACAGCAGCGACATACAGCACATGCTGGAGTTCGTGGGCGCTCAGGCTCAGGGCAAGATGGACGAGTACCTGGAGAAGTGGGTGTACGGTGTGGCCTCCCATGAGGAGATGCTGGAGCAACGGGTAGGGGTCAAGAAGCTGCTGCAACTCCGCCAGGAGGAGACCATCCGGGAGGGCTACTACGAATGAGTGAGCAACTGACGTTTACGGACATCGAGTCAAACATCTGTAGCATTGCCCGGGTCATCGAGGAGGACAAGCTCTACTTCGTGCAGATGGCCGGGCCGCCCCTGATGGCCGTCCTGCTGGCGAAGCGAATGCGAACGCCGGACGTGGGGTACGTGGTGGAGGAGGGAGCGGTGGCACCCAGCCCCACCTTCCCCCTCTGGCGCATGATGTTCGGAGCGAGCCGCTCTCACTACCGCGCGGTGCGCTGGACAAGCATGAACGAGGTGGGCTTCCATGCCGCCCTCGGCTACATGGACTACGGCGTCCTGGCGGCCATCCAGATCGATAAGTACGGCAACCTCAACTCCACGATTATCGGGGGCACCTACGAGAAGCCGGAAAGGCGCTTTGGGGGGCCCGGCGGGGGCAACGAGATCGCCTCCCAGTGCTGGCGAACCATCGTCATGACGAAGCTGGAGAAGCGCAAGTTCGTGGAGAAGGTGGACTTCGTGTCCTCGCCCGGCTATCTGGACGGCAGTCCGGGGGCGCGGGAAAGGGCAGGGCTTCCTGCCGACACGGGTCCCTACCTGGTGGTGACCGAGCGGGCCATCTTCGGCTTCGATGAGGAGAGCCACCAGATGCGGCTTCAGGCCGTGGCGCCCTGGATCTCCGTGGAGGAGGTGCTGGCCCGGATGGAGTTCGAGCCGCTTATCGCGGACAAGGTGGAGGAGCTGGCGCCGCCCACGGAGGAGGAGCTGGCCATCCTGCGGGCGGAGATCGACCCCAGCGGCTACACCCTCAGCCGGGGCGAGTGGTTCACCGTGGAGCGCTGAGGGTGTCCTTCCGCCAGCGATGACGGAGCAGCGGCCGGGCGAGGTGTGGGTGGTCGTCGACCACCGGGCAGGGCAGGTAGAAGAGGCGTCGCTGGAGCTGCTGGCAGAGGGGCGGGCCCTGGCCGACCGCCTGGGGTCGGCGCTCGGTGCGGTGGCCCTGGGTGAGGACTTAAAAGGGCTGGCTGAGGCCCTGGGCCGGGGTGGCGCTGACCGCGCTTATCTGGCCGACCATCCCCTGCTTCGCGAGGGACATCCCGACGCCTGCGCACCGGTCCTGGCGGCGCTCATCCGCCGGCAGGAGCCGGCTATCATGCTCTTCCCTGCGGAGAGGCGGGCGCGCGAACTGGCGCCGCGTGTGGCCGCTCGGCTGGGCACGGGCCTGGCCTCGGAATGTACCAAGCTGGACCTAGACGCCCAGGGGCTGCTGGTGGCGAGCCGGCCGGTGTACGGGGGTAGGGCCTCGGGCACGGTGCTCTGCCCGGAGGCCCGGCCCCAGATGGCTACCTTTCAGGCGGGGTACGGGGGCAAACGGCGGGCTCCTCCAGCGCGAGAGCCTGAGGTGGTGCCGGTGGAGATCTCCACGGAAGGTGCCTCGCCGCGAACCAAGGTGGAGCGGGTCTTTCGCGACCCGCCCACCAGCATGGACCTGGCCGACGCCGAGGTTATCGTGGCGGGAGGGCGCGGCATGGGCGGGCCGGAGGGCTTTCGCCTTCTGGAGGAGCTGGCCGAGCTGCTGGGCGGTGCCCTGGCCGCCAGCAGGGCACCCGTCGATGCGGGCTGGGTGCCGACCCATCGGCAGGTGGGGCTGTCCGGCCGGACGGTGGCACCCCGCCTGTACATCGCCTGCGCCATCTCCGGGACGGTGCATCACGTGGTGGGGATGAAGGAGTCCAGGGCGGTGATCGCCATCAACACCGACCGCCACGCCCCTATCTTCAAGCTGGCCGACCTGGGCATCGTGGGGGACGTGTTGCAGGTAGTCCCGGCGGTGGTGGAGCGGCTGCGGCGGACGGTGGGGGCAAGGCCCTCGGCGCCCGACCTGTTGCGGGCCCTTGGGGGCTCCTGAGCTGTGAGATTTCGAACTCAGTTGCTGCTAGCTGTGTGCTGAGCCACTCGCGTTCAAGCACTGGCGTGGCGGACACACGCTGCGATTGAAACACGAGCGCGCCGGAGTCGAAGCCAGATGTTCGCTCTGCAAGAGATAAGACGTAAGAAGCTCCAGTTCGGGCTCATAAGCCTCATTATGGGCATGGTGGTCTACCTGCTGGTAATGATCAGCGCCCTGGGTACCGGGCTGCTCTCGGCCATGTCAGGCGCCGTAGACTCCTTCGACGCCGACCTGGTAGTCTTCAGCGCCGATTCCAACAACAGCTTTCTTAGGAGCGAACTCACTCTGAACCAGCTGGACAGCATAGCCGAGGTGGTGAGCGCAGGCGAGACGGGACGCGTCGGCTACATGGCCGCCACGTACCAGCGTGCCGGCGAAAGCGAGGACGTGACACTCTTCGGCTTCCAGCCGCGCAGCATCGCTGAGCCACCCGTCCGCCTGGGCCGGACTATCCAGGGCGAGGGCGAGATCCTCATCGATCGGAGCCTATCGCGGTCCGGCGATCTCAGGATTGGTGATCGGATCATCATGCGCAATGCTCTACTAGACTACGAGTTCACCGTCGTCGGTGAGGTTGAAGAGGGCGAGTTCCTCGGGCTGCCCTCGGCCTACGTGGTCCTGGATCAGTGGCGTGAAATGCGCTACCCGGGACAGGGAGAGGACGCCCCAGCCGCCAGCGTCCTGCTCGTGCGAGGGGGCAGTGACAGCCTCGCCGCTCGCATTGAGGCGGCTGTCACAAATACAAGCGCACTTTCGAAGGCGGATGCCGTAAGCGCGATAGGAGGCGTGACGCAGCAGCAGCAGGTGGTAATGACCATAGAGGTATTTGCTTTCATCATCGGGGCACTCGTTATCGCCTCCTTCTTCTTCGTCCTGACGATGCAGCGGACATATGAGATCGCAATACTCAAGGCTATCGGCGCCTCTAGCTGGTACGTCTTCGGACAGCTAGTCCGTCAGGTGATAGCCGTCGCTCTGGCTGGCCTAGCCTTGGGGGTGCCGCTGGCGCTGCTGACCGAGACGGCGATCCCTTCGGACATACCCCTGGAGATAACAACGGGCGCATTTCTGACGGGAGGGGTCAGCATAACCCTCGCGGCGCTGCTGGGCAGCCTCTTTTCCGCTCGCCAGGTGGTTCGGGTAGACCCCTTGAGCGCACTGGGACAGGTGTGATGAGACCGGATGATGAAGGCCTGGTAGCGCAATCGCTGACGAAAGTTTACGGAGCCGGTGAGACGGCGGTAGCAGCGGTACGGGATGCTTCCCTATCCGCACGGCCGGGACAGTTCGTGGCGATCGTGGGACCAAGCGGCTCCGGGAAAACGACGCTCTTGGCCATGCTTGGCGGCCTACTTACCCCTACCCACGGCCGCGTCATCGTCGGTCGCACCGACATCTCACAGTTGAACGAGGCGCAGCGGGCGCGCTTCCGTCGCGAACGGGTAGGCTTCGTCTTTCAGGGCTTCAACCTCGTGCCCTACTTGACTGCCGAGCAGAACCTCCTGGCCGTCGCCTCGATCTGCGGCAAACTGAACGGAGAAGCGCGAGCAAGGGCGCGGCAGTTGCTGCGTGAGCTCGGTGTTGAGAAACGCTCTCACCATCTGCCAGGCGAGCTCTCCGGTGGCGAAAGGCAGCGCGTCGCCATCGGCCGGGCCCTGATGAACGATCCGCTGCTGGTACTGGTGGACGAGCCGACTTCGAACCTGGACTCCGAGCGAGGCAGCGAGGTGGTGCGCAGCCTCGCAGAGGAGGTGAGGTCGCGGAACAAGATCGGCATTATGGTGACGCATGACCGCCGCATGTTGACCTATCTGGATGGGGTGCTGGAGATGGCTGACGGGCGACTTTACCCCCAGGAGTAGATTCCTTGGGGACTCCCGAGCCGCTTGGAGGGTCAAAGATGAACATCGTCGTCTGCTTGGCCCGCGTGGTCGACCCGGGGCAGCCCCTGGAGGTAGCCCCTCGCAGCCTGTCGCTGGACGAGGAGGGCCTTGCCCACAGCCTGAACGCTGCGGACGCTCACGCCCTCGAGGCGGCCCTCCAGGTGCGCGACGATCACCCCGATGCGCAGATCACCGCCGTGAGCATGGGCGGCCCGCCGTGCGAGGCGGTGCTGCGGGCCGGTCTGGCTCAGGGCGCGGACCGGGGCGTCCTCCTGTGGGACGAGGCCTTCGAGGGCTCGGATACCCTTGCTACTGCCCGCGTCCTGGCGGCCGCCGTGCGCCGCGTCGGCGCGGACCTGGTGCTGTGCGGGGTCCGCTCCTCCGACGGCAACACCGGCCAGGTGGGCCCCCAGCTCGCGGAGATGCTGGGCATCCCAGTGCTCACCAGCGTGGTGGGCGTGGAGGTGAGGGAGGAGGGCCGCTCTCTCGTGGCCCAGCGGCGGGCCGGGCGAGGCTATCGGCTGGTGGAGCGGGCGCCGCTGCCGGCGCTGTGCACGGTGGAGACGGGGGCTAATCTCCCTCGTTATCCCCTGCTGCGCGCCCGCCTGCGGTCGCAGTCGGCGCCTATCGAGCATTGGGGGCTGGCCGAGTTGGGTCTGCGGGCCGAGGAGGTGGGAGCGGCGGGCTCGGCGGTGCGGGTGGTGTCGCTCTCGCCGCCGCCGCCGGACACGCGGGGCCTGACGGCTCCGCCCAGCGATATGCCGGCGGAGCAGCGCTGGCAGATGGTGATCACCGGCGGGATTGAGCAGCGGCAGGGGGGGCCGGTGGAAGGCCCGCCGGAGCAGCTAGCCGAGCGCATCATGCGGTTCCTGGAGGAGCGGGCCCACCTCTAGGTGGGCGGGTCGTGTCGCTCTTGCCAGGGCAGAAGGCGGTGTGTATCTTGGGTGTGGAATCGGTCACGGCTTCCGGATCTCTCGAAAGGATAGGGTGATGAGGAACGTCGCCATCGTCGGAGCGGGGATGACGCGGTTCGGCAAGTACCTGGACCGCGGCATGAAGGACCTGGGTCGCGAGGCTGTGGAGGCGGCCCTGCAATCGGCGGGGATGGACAAGTCGGGGCTTCAGGTAGCGGTGGTGGGCAACGCGGCCGCCGGGCTGGTCACGGGCCAGGAGTGCGTCCGTGCGCAGGTGGTGCTGCGCGAGATGGGGATCGAGGCGATCCCCATGGTTAACACGGAGAACGCCTGCGCCAGCTCGTCTACCGCCTTCCACCTGGCCTGGCTGTACGTGGCCTCCGGCATGTACGACGTGGCGCTGGCGCTGGGCGTGGAGAAGCTCTACCACGAGGACAAGCGCCGCTCCTTCGCGGCTATCGGTGCGGCGGTGGACGTGGAGGTGATGCAGCAGATCATCGCTCAGATGCAGGCGCAGGCCCAGGAGAAGGCCAAGAAGGAGCCGCCCAAGGAGGGGGCGGAGGCCGAGAGCGGCGCGGGCAAGTCTCGCAGCATGTTCATGGACCTCTACGCCGCCCTGGCCCGCAACCACATGCAGAGGTACGGGACGACGAAGGAGCAGTTCGCCAAGGTAGCGGTGAAGAACCACTACCACGGCAGCCTGAACCCGCACGCGCAGTATCGGGAGGTGTACACGCTGGAGGAGATCCTGGCCTCGCCTTTGGTGGCGGAGCCGCTGACGCGGCTGATGTGCTCGCCTATCGGGGATGGGGCTGCTGCGGCCATCCTGGTGAACGAGGAGAAGGCGC
>JBAUEL010000174.1:0-9602 GCA_049678585.1 Dehalococcoidia bacterium | reverse complement strand
GTCGGAAACACCCCTCCGAAGCTTGTTAAACGGGTTGCCTGGATCATCGGTTGGCTCGATGATCGCTGCAAGGCCTTTCTTGTAGTTGTCCGCTTGTTCTTCCAACAGCTTGTCTATCTGGTTTTGAATAGACGCGGCGGACTCGGGACCAAAGAGACGGACAAGTTCGCTACTCAGACTACCTTTGTGCTCGTCCAAGCTCTTCTTCAGCTCGTCGTCGTGGAACGTTTTCAGCCGGTCCTTTAGCTCCGCTTTCGCTCCTTCCAAAAGGGTGTCCACGTTCTTGCCCATGCTGCCCGTCATCTTCTCGAATTCGCTCTTGACGAACTCCACGTCAAGCCGGCTCTCAGCCAAATGCATGACGCGCACCGCCAGCCTTAGGAGATCCACAATCGCGGCTGGTGGGTCGTCTTTGGCGACTAAGAATTGGACCACCTCTTCGTCCACCACCTCGAGGTTGGCGATTAGGACTCTGCCGTCCCCAAATTCCACCGACGGGCCAAGGGCGATTTCTTTCTGCGCTTGCGGCGCCTTCTCTGTCCGCGCTGTAGTCTCCATTGGTATCCCCCCAATCCATTGCAGCAGCGAAAATCCGGCACGACGAGACCCCCGGGGGCCCCCCGGCCTACTTCTGCTCCTCGTCTTCCTGCCCTTTCTCTTCCTCCTCCGGCTCCTTCTTCGCCTGCCCCACCACCACCATCGCCGGGCGGATGACCCGGTCGCCCAGCATGTAGCCCCGCTGGACCTCGGCCACGACCTTCCCCTCCTCACCCTCGCCGAACATCACCGCCTCGTGGACGGCGGGGTCGAAGGTCTCGCCCTCCGCCTTGATCTCGCTCACCCCGGCCGCCTCCAGCACCGCCTGAAACTTCCGATAGATGAGGCGAATGCCGTCCACCCAGGTGAGACCGGCCAGGCGGGCGTCTACAGTGGTCAGCGCCCGCTCCAGGTCGTCCAGCAGGGGCAGAACGTTGATGATGAGGGCGGCGTTAGCCAGGCGGGCGGTCTCCCCGCGCTCCTGCTCCACCCGCCGCTTGAAGTTCTGGTAGTCGGCGGCGGCGCGCTGCCAGTTGGCCAGATATCCTTGCGCCTTGCTCTCCTCCTCCTCCAGACGGGCGCGCAGCCCCTCCACATCGGTGGGCTCCTCGGCCTCCGCAGGGGCCTCGCGCTCGCCCACGGGGCGACCAGGCCCGGCCTGGCCTTCTTCCTCCCCCTTCTTCTCTCCCTCGATCATGCGCGCACCTCAGTTCGTAAGTCAGTTGCACTAGCCGGCCATCAGTTCGCCCATCACCTCGGCCATATAGCGCACCGTAGAGATGGTCCGCGGGTAGTGCATACGGGTCGGGCCCACCACAGCCATGGCCCCGGCTCCCCAGGCAGGAGAGCCGTACCCGGCCACCACCACGCTGCACTGGCCGATGGCTGTGGCCTGTCCGGCGGGCAGGTCCGGCCAGCTCTCCCGACCGATGATAATGGTCACTCCCTCGCTGGCCAGGGCACGGAGCGGGATGAGGCGCGGCAGGGTGTGCTCATCCAGCAACTCCAGTATGTCCAGCATCTTGTCGGAGCGGGCGAACTCGGGCTGGCTGAGCATGTGGCGGACCCCCTCCAGGTAGGCGTCGCCGTAGCCGCCCCTGTCGGTGGCCTCCATCATCTCGCGCACCGCGGCCATGACCAGCTCCTCGATAGCCGTGAGGGTGGCCGACCTTTCCGCCATCTCCGCGGCGCTGAGATCGCCGAAGACGCCGTTCAGCCGGGTGGCCATCGCCGTCAGCTCATCCTGGCTCAAGGGCTCCGGCAGAGTGATGACCTGCTGCCGAACCACCGCCTGCTCCAGCACGGCCACTACCAGGGCCACGAAATCGCGTACCCCTATCAGCTCCAGGTGCTTGAGGCGCGACTGCACAGAGCGGGGCAAGGTCACGATGGCGGCGTTGCGCACCAGGGCGGCCAGGATAGCCGCAGCCAGGTGCACCCACTCCTCCTGCTCCCGTCGGGCCTGATGAAACTGATGTCGGACGGTCTCCCGCACCTCCCGGGGGAGCTCCTCCTCCTCCATGAGGCTCCCCACGTAGTAGCGGTAGCCCTTGTCAGAGGGGATGCGTCCCGCCGAGGTGTGAGGATGGGTGATGTACCCCTCCTCCTCCAGCTTGGCCATCTCGTTGCGGATGGTGGCGGGGGAGACGCCGAGCCGGTACTTGCGGGCGATGCTCTTGGAGCCCACGGGCACGGCGGCCTGCACGTACTCGCCGATGATAAGCTCCAGTATCCGCGCCCGTCGATCCGTCAACATGGTCACAAGGTTCACCCTGCCCGGCGGAATTCGAATCTAGCCAAACCACACTCGGACGAAATTAGCACTCTCAGCCTTAGAGTGCTAACCATCCAAAATCTAGCATCCCTCCTCCCCCTTGTCAAGTGGTTGACCGGTTCGAACGCCCTCGTGTTATACTCCACCCAAGCGACTTCCGACAGCGCCGCGGGTTCTGAGACGGAGGGAATGGTGCACCGAGCTTCCAGGATCGCCGGCCTGGGTATGTACGTGCCCGCCAGGGTCCTCACCAACTCCGACCTGGAACGCATGGTGGACACGTCCGACCAGTGGATCCGTGAGCGCACCGGTATCCGCGAGCGCCACATCGCCGCCGACCACGAGACTACCAGTACCATGGGCATCGAGGCGGCCAGAGGTGCCCTCGAGGTCGCGCACCTGGACCCCGCCGACCTCGACCTGATCATCGCCGCCACCACCACGCCCGACGCCATCTTTCCCCCCGTATCCTCCTTCATCCAGGATGGGCTGGGGGCAAAGCGGGCTGCCACCCTGGACATCAATACCACCTGCGTGGGCTTTATCAGCGGCCTGGCCATTGCCTCGCAGTTCATCGCCACCGGCACATACGAGCGGGTGCTAGTGGTGGGTGCGGAAGTCCTCTCGCGCATCGTGGACTGGACGGACCGCGGCACCTGCGTGCTATTCGGCGATGGTGCTGGGGCCACGGTGCTGGAGGCAGCCGACCGCGGAGGACCCCTCTCCTTCGTCCTGCGAAGCAACGGAAGCGGCGCCAGCGTCCTTTACACGCCCGGCCCCTGCGGCCGTCCGGGCTCCGCCGTTCCCGGCCAGTACTTCATGAAGATGGACGGCCAGCCCGTATTCAAGTTCGCGGTCAACGCCATGGAGCGCGCCACCCGCGAGGCCCTGGCCGGCGCCGGGCTGACCGTGGAGGACGTGGACCTCTTCGTCCCGCACCAGGCCAACCTGCGCATCCTCACCGCCACCGCCCGCGCCCTCCGGCTGCCCAAAGAAAAGATCATGCTCAACATCGACCGCTACGGCAACACCTCCTCCGCCTCCATCCCCATCGCCCTCCACGAAGCCTGGCAGCAGGGCCGCCTGCACGAGGGCGACAGGGTGGTGCTGGCCGCCTTCGGCGGCGGGCTGGTCTGGGGAGCCATGGTTCTGGAGTGGACGGCGGTGGGACCCCTGGGCGCCCAGAAGGAGGTCCAGGCCCATGTGGTTACCGGCGGCAGCTAGAGCGGCTGGTAAATGGAGATCACCTGGCTGGGACACTCCTGCTTCCGCATCCGCGGCCGCGAGGCCGTGGTCCTGACGGACCCCTGCGACAAGAGCAGCGGCTACAGCATCGGCCGGCCCAGCGCTAACATCGTCACCATCAGCCACCACCACCCCAGCCACGACAACATAGCCGCGGTAGCGGGCTCGCCTCGCGTCATCGACGGGCCCGGTGAGTACGAGATCGCCCACGTCCTCATCACGGGCATCCGCACCTACCATGACAATCAGCAGGGAGCCAGGCTGGGCAAGAACACCGCCTACGTCATCGAGATGGATGATCTGCGCCTCTGTCACCTGGGAGACCTGGGCCACGTCCCCACATCGGACCAGGCCGAGGAGATGAGCGGGGTGGATATCCTGCTGGCCCCGGTGGGCGGGGGCAGCACCCTCGATGCCACCGCCGCCTCGGCCACGGTGAGCCTGCTCCAGCCCAAGCTGATCATCCCCATGCACTACCGCACGCCCGCAACCAAGACCCCCTTCGATCCTCTGGAACGCTTCCTCAAGGAGATGGGCGCGGGCACCCCCGAGAGCGTGCCCAAGCTCTCTGTCAACCGCTCCTCCCTTCCCCAGGAGACGCGGCTGGCCGTTCTGGACTATCGCGGCTAGCGGGCAGCACCCAAAGCGAAAGCGGCGGGCCTTTGGCCCGCCGCTGCACCTTCCCTCGGCTGCCGCCTACGGCAGGTAATTCAGAGGGTTCTGACGGACCCCATTGTCGATCACCTCGAAGTGGAGGTGATTGCCGGTACAATAGCCGGTGCAGCCCCCGTAGCCAAGGATCTGCCCCTGCACCACCTCCTGGCCCTGCACCACGACGATCGACGAGAAATGGGCATACAGGGTCTCGATGCCGCTCGGACTGACGATCACCACGTACAACCCGTAGGAATAGCCCGCATTGCCCCCGGCGAAGGTTACAACTCCGCCGGTAGCCGCCGCTATCGCCGCGTTCGGGTTGCTGAAGAGGTCAATGTCGATGCCGAGGGGGTGCGAGGGCCCATAGTAGCTAGAGATGGGACCTACCACCGGCCAGATGAGGCCCGCCCCCGATGCCGGACCGGTGACCACCGGGGCGGCCGCTTCCGGGGCCGGCTCGACAGCCGCTGCAGCGGGCTCCTCAGCCGACTCCCCGGCGGGCTCCGGCTCGGCTTCCACCGAGGCCAGCCACACGGTGCCTTCCGGCACGAACACAACCTGCGACTCCACGATGTCGTCGGCGGAGGTGAGAGCATTGAAGGGCGAGTCTATAACCGCCTGGAGCTCAGCGTCGTAACGAGCAGCGATGTCGCTCAGCGTCTCCCCCAGGCGCACTTCGTGGATGATACCTTCTCCCGCGGGCACCATGATGATCTGCCCGGGTACCAGCAGGTCCTCATCCCGCAGGTCCGCGTTGTTCCAGATGACGTACTGGGTGGACACACCGAAACGGGCTGCAATGCCACTCACCGTGTCGCCTTCCTGCACCTCGTAGAGGATGAAAGGCGATAGCGGTTCGGCCAGCTCTGCTCCGGCTGGAGCCGTTTCCGTGTTGGCCGCCGCCGCGGTCAGGATGACATCCTCCTCTTCCGAGGAACCCTCCAATGGCGAGTGCTCAGCCTGCACCGTCCGCGGCAGGACCGCCGAGCTGAGCACATCGGGGTAGTCGGTCGAGGGCGCCACACCGACCCCGGGCAAGGAGAGGCCCGAAACAGAGTGCGCGAAATCTGCCCCTAGGGCAAACCTGCTTGGAAGAAAAGCGGAGCAGAAAACAGCCAGGGAGGCAATAACAAGAATGAGGCCGTGAATGCACGGCCAACGTCTGCCACGAAGCGCCAGCGTCACCACCCCCGTCCGCCCGGAGTGAGGTTGCGCTCCCCCCTCGTAACGAGGCAAGGGGCGCTGGCTGAGCGTGTCGCTGATGCTCGGTTTCCTCCCGCTATAGACAGAGCCCGTTCCGCCTGACCTATCTTACCCCCTGCCTGCTCTAAAGCAAGCGAACCCGCCCCGCCTATCGGGTCGCAGGTATTGTACACCATCTGTCAATAGGCTTAAGAGACGCCACTTCAGACTTCCAGCTTGAGGGTCTCCAGAAACTCCTGGTTGTTGCTGGTCTTGGCCAGGCGCTCCAGCAATCGCTCGCTGGGCTCGGTGGGGTTGGCGGCACTGGAGCCGATCATGGCAGTCATGCGGCGCACCAGCCACACCTGCCTGAGCGTGCTCTCGTCCAGCAGCAGCTCTTCCCGCCGGGTGCTGCTGCGATGTATGTCGATGGCAGGGAAGATACGCCTCTCCTGCAAACGCCGGTCCAGATGCATCTCCATGTTGCCGGTGCCCTTGAACTCCTCGTAGATGACCTCGTCCATGCGGCTGTTCGTGTCGATGATGCAGGTGGCCACAACGGTCAGGCTACCGCCTTCCTCAGTGTTGCGGGCGGCGCCGAAGAAGCGCTTGGGCGGATACAGCGCGATGGGATCCATACCGCCGGAGAGGGTGCGCCCGCTGGAAGGCATGGCCAGGTTATAGGCACGGGCCAGGCGGGTGATGCTGTCCAGCAGGATCATCACATCCGTGCCCCCCTCGACCAGCCGCTTGGCCCGCTCCAGGGCCATCTCCGCCACCCGGGTGTGGTTCTCTACCGGCTCGTCGAAGGTAGAGCTGATGACCTCCCCCTGGACCGAGCGCTTCATGTCGGTAACCTCCTCGGGCCGCTCCCCGATGAGGCACACCATCAGGTGGATATCGTCATAGTTGGTGCTAACCCCGTTGGCTACAGCCTTCAACAGATAGGTCTTGCCCGCCTTGGGAGGAGAGACGATGAGCGCGCGCTGCCCCCGGCCGATAGGAGCGATCAGATTGATGACACGCTGCGAGAGGTTGTCCGGGGTGGTCTCCAAGTCGATGAGCTTGTTGGGGAAGATGGCCGTAAGGTTCTCGAAGAATGGCCGCATATTGGCCACCTCCGGGTCCACGCCGTTGATAGCCTCCACCCGCAGGAGCCCGTAGTATTTCTCGCTGTCCTTGGGCGGCCGCACCTGGCCGGTCACGTAGTCCCCCGTGCGCAGCCCGAAGCGCCGGACCTGCGACTGCGAGACGTACACATCATTCACACTGGGCAGCAGGCTCTCCCCTCGCAGGAAGCCGAAGCCGTCGTCAACCATCTCCAGAATGCCCCCGGCGAAGATGTTACCCTCCCGCTCCGTCTGGGCCTGGAGCAGCCGGAAGATGAGGTCCTGCTTCCTCAAGGTGCTGCAGCCGGAAAGCCCCAGCTCCTTGGCAATGTCCAAGAGGTCTTCGCGAGTCTTGCTTTCGAGTTCTGCTATCTTCACTGGACGCTCCGTGTCCATACCCATCTTAGGGCTGCACATCAGCTATGGTGGCGAATTTGGGAAATATGCTTCGCGAGCGCTGGGAGATAAAAGCGCCGATGCTTGCGATGGGATTATACGCTCAAATCCTGTCTACTCCAATACCTGATTTGACACCGCCTGTCAAGGCCTCCCCCCTCTACCCTTCTGCCGGCAGCCTGCTGTAGCGGCGGGCATCCGCCAGGAACCGCTCGATGCCTACATCGGTGAGAGGATGCTTGATCATGGCCTTCATGACAGCGTAGGGCACCGTGACGATGGGGGCCCCCGCTTTGGCCGCCTCCACCACATGGCGGGGGTGGCGAAGGCTGGCCGCCAGCACCTGCGCCGGCAGGTGGTACCGGTCGAAGATCGCCACCGCCTCCCGCACCACCTCCATGCCGTCCTGGCCCGCATCATCGATGCGGCCCACGAAGGGGCTAGCGTAGGTAGCCCCGGCCAGGGCGGCCAGCAGGGCCTGATTAGCTGAGAAGACCAGCGTCATGTTGATCTTGATGCCCTCTTTAGAGAGCTTGGATGTGGCCTCCAGACCCGCCTCATCCACGGGGATCTTCACCACCACGTGAGGGTGCCAGGAGGCGATAGCTCGGGCCTCATCCACAAGCCCTGGCACATCCCGCGAGAGGCACTCTGCGGAAACCGGCCCCTGGACCACCTCGCAGATCTCAATGACCCTGTCTCTATATTCGACACCCTCCTCCCTGGCCATGAGGGTCGGGTTGGTGGTGACGCCGGAGAGAATGCCGAGCCGGGCGATCTCCCGGATGTGGTCGATGTTGGCGGTGTCAAGGAACAGGCGCATCTCCCCTCCTCGAGCCCATCCGTCGAATCACCCACACGATACTGACCTGGAGACGTTCACTCGGCGCGCGGTAGCCACCAGATTCTAGCCCATCCCAACGCCCAAGCAAAGTAGGGATTCCCTCTAGCCACCGGACGAACGGAGGCAGCAAAAGGACCGGCACCTAAGCAGCGCCAGAGCCGCCCCCGCCCAGGGCCGCCTCCCGAGGCGCGGCCACAGCCCGGACAGCGCGCCCTCCCAGGGTCGCCCGACCCTCCGCGCGGGCCTTGACCGCTGCCAGGAACTCACGAAACAGCGGATGGGGCCGCTCCGGCCGCGACCGAAACTCCGGGTGAAACTGGGTCCCCACCATGAAGGGGTGATCCCGCAGCTCGCAGATCTCCACCAACTGGCCGTCAGGAGAGAGGCCGCTGGCGACGAGCCCGGCCTTGGCCAGCAGGTCACGGTAGGCATTGTTGAACTCGTAGCGGTGGCGATGGCGCTCCACCACCTGGTCGACCCCGTAGGCACGCTGGGCCACGCTTCCCGGCACCAGGCAGCACGGGTAGCCACCCAGGCGCATGGTACCCCCCTTATCCTCGATGCCCCGCTGTTCCGAGAGGAGGCTGATCACAGGATAGGGCGTGTCCGCGGCGAACTCGGTCGAGTTGGGAGAGTCGTCCCCTACTGTCGCCCGGGTCACCTCCACCACCATCACCTGAAGGCCCAGGCACAAACCCAGGTAGGGCACACCCTCCTCGCGGGCGAAGCGGGAGGCCACCACCTTGCCCTCGATCCCCCTCTCGCCGAACCCGCCGGGAACGACCATCCCATCCACCTCCCGCAGGGCCTGCGGGCCCTCGGGCCCGTCCAGAGTCTCCGAGTGCACCCAGTGGACGTCCACCCCTACGTCGTGATGGATCCCGGCATGGATGAGCGCCTCCTTCACCGACATGTAAGCGTCATGAAGCTCAACATACTTGCCCACCACCGCCACGGCCACGCGGCCCGCCGGATTCTGGAGCCGCTCTACCAGACGGCGCCAGTCGGACAGGTCGTGCGAGCCCGGCGGCAGGTCCAGCATCTCGATGACACGTTCGCCCAGACCTGCCTCCTCCAGCACCAGGGGCACCTCATAGATGCTGGACATGGTGGGCAGGGGGACGACGCAGGGCCGCTCCACGTCGCAGAACAGCGATATCTTGGCCTTGATCTCCTCGGACACGGGGTGGTCGGTGCGGCAGATGATGACATCGGGTTGGATGCCCATGCTGCGCAGCTCGCGCACACTATGCTGGGTGGGCTTGGTCTTCAGCTCGCCAGTGGCGGTGATGAAGGGGAGGAGGGTGACGTGGATAGCGAGAGTGTTGTTGCGCCCCTCCTCCTTGCGCATCTGGCGGATCGCCTCCAGGAAGGGCTGTCCCTCGATGTCGCCCACCGTACCGCCTACCTCCACGATGAGCACGTCCCTGTTCCGCTCCCGGCCGACGGCGCGGATGCGGCTCTTGATCTCATTGGTGACGTGAGGGATGGGCTGGATGGTCCCTCCCAGGAAGTCGCCCCGCCGCTCCTTGGCGATGACCGCCTGATAGATCTGGCCGGTGGTCACCGAGCTGGCGCTGGTCAGGTTCTCGTCGGTGAAACGCTCGTAGTGGCCCAGGTCCAGGTCGGTCTCCGCGCCGTCCTCGGTGACGAAGACCTCGCCGTGCTGATAGGGCGACATGGTGCCGGGGTCCACGTTGAGGTAGGGGTCGAGCTTCTGGATGGAGACGTTGAGGCCGCGGGACCTGAGGATGCGACCGAGCGCCGCTGTAGTAATCCCTTTGCCGACGGAGCTGACTACTCCGCCCGTCACGAAGATGTACTTCGGCATAGCCCCCTAATACGGGCTCGGCGGCAC
>JBAUEL010000173.1:0-1691 GCA_049678585.1 Dehalococcoidia bacterium | reverse complement strand
GGCGGAATGCTCGGACGGGGCAGGCTGAGGGCGGGAAGGCCGGGGGCTCCGCCCGCTGTACCCCCGGTCCAGGGGTAGCGAGCGAGAGGCAGGGAGGCGCCGGTTGTCGCGGATGGCCCTCTTGATTTGCGGGGAAATCGCTGTCTCCTGGCCGTCGAACGAAAGGTAGGGGAGCGTCAGTCGGTGCCGGAGACCTCGCCGAATCGCAATCCAGCCGGGAGCGGCGGCAACGACGGCTGGAGCAGGCGCTGGATGAGCGCCTGGCCGCTGAGTACGAGGAGCAGGTGGCTGAGGAAATTCTTCGGCTTTCCCAAGCCGAGGACTGCGGCGATGAGGAACGCGCGGAGGACGAGCTCGCCCGGCGAGGGCGCGATGGGGACCCATCGCGAGGAGGTGCCGGTCAGCTCGATGAAGCCAACGGGCCGGACCATACCGCCGCCGCCACCGCCACCGCCACCTCCGCCGGTCTCAGGCCCGCCTTCCTCTCCTTGGGGCCGTTCGGCTCGTCGTCGGCGGCCCCGTCCCCTTCCGCTGCCACCGCCAAAGCCGAAGGAGATTCTGGCGACCGGGATGATGGTCCTGCCATCAATGGTGACGGGATCGCCGTAGATGGTGCGAGCGGAGAGCCGCTCCGTGATGGTCTGGGCGATGTTCTCGACGGGTTGCATGAAGTTCGTTTCCATGTGGTGCCTCCTCTTCCGCTCTGCACACCTTTCGGCCCTGCATTGTAGCGTATGGGGGAGCTAGAGGGCCTCTTTCAGTCTCTGGCGGAGCACGGGTTGGGGTGGGCCCACCGCTGGTTGCTTGGACCGGTGAGCGCGGGCACGTCGCGCGCCCGCGGGGCGGGCGGCTCGCGGCCGGACAATTTGATCTGGGGGGACACCCCCTGAAACCCCCGGCCCGCTGCTGTTCAGTTGACAACTGTGTGAAGTGAGCATACGATTGCGCGTAGGTGAGTAGCCGGTCGTTGGCAAGCCATGTGGTTTGCATACGCAAGGCTGGCGGCCAGGGTGTTTGCCCAAGGCGACAGCATGACAGGCTGACGCGGGAGGTGCCGCATTGCGAGTCTCTGAGCACTATGGGCTGGGCCGGAGCCAACCGGAACTTGACTTCGTCGATGTCGACATATGGGGCGACGTGACTGTGTTCGTGGACCCGCGGGCCCTACGAGTGCTTCCGTCCGACTGGGCAGCTGAGTGCCGGTCGCTGGTGCAGAACTTCTTCCATGGTGTGCTGGAGGCGATCCGAACACGCCGCCATGACGAGGCGAGGGCTCTGCTTCGCCGCCTTCGAGAGCCGAATGAGACGCATTTGGGGTTCTCTCGAGGCGTAGCTCGGGGGCGGGCTCTTGGGCCGGAATCTGCCGACGATGTGTGGGAGGCTCTGTCGACGAGCGAGGCAGTGAAGAGCGGGCTGTTGGAGGATCTTGAGGACACTATTCTCATGGTAGATGGCATTGGGCCTGACATCGTCTCGGATATCACGACAAACGTGATACGAGAGCCGCTGATCCGATACACGCAGTACGCGTGCGGGATGTACGGGATCGCGATGCATGATGACGTGGACTCGGGCCCTCTTTGGAGCCCCGCGGCGGGGGTGTGGGAGTCAAGGTTAGTGCGCCTGCCAGTTACGCCTAACGGCAGACTCCTTCTGGTCCCCAAGGCCCTGGTGCGCAGACGGATGGACTA
>JBAUEL010000172.1:0-20015 GCA_049678585.1 Dehalococcoidia bacterium | reverse complement strand
ACATGAAGGAGTACGGGGGCCGGCGGCCCCTGGTGGTCGTCGGCGGCAGCGCCCAGGACTTCCTGGGCGAGTACATGGCGGGCGGCGTCCTGATACTCCTGGGCTTGGACCTGCGCGAGGGCGAAGGTCACCGGGCCCGCTTCGTGGGCACCGGCATGCACGGCGGCGTCATCTACCTGCGAGGGGCTATAGAGGAGCACCAGCTCGGCCAGGAGGTCGGCGTTGCCGAGCCGGACGAGGATGACCGCGCCCTCCTCCGAGAGCTGGTCGGCGAGTTCGCAGCCCACTTCGGCTACGACCCCGGCGAGATCCTGGACGGCCCCTTCGTCAAGCTCTGGCCTCTGTGGCTGCGCCCTTATGGGAGGCTCTATGCGTACTAGCCTAAGCAGGCCCTGGGCCTGTAAGCCAATCGTAACGTGCGTGCAACAAGAGCGGGGGCATCGGAGCGGGACCGGCTCATCCTCACCATGCCCGACACCACATCCGTCGAGCGAAGACAGCTTCTGCGGCTCTTGGGGAGGAGCCTGTCCTCACCGGCTGAGAAGGGCCACCGCAGTCAGGGCGAAGAGGATCCCCAGCACGTGGCTGCCGCTCAGATGCTCCTTGAGGAACAATACCGAGAGAATCACCGTGACCGCCGGGTACAGGGATGTCATGGGCACGGTCAACGAAACGCGCTCTCGCGCCAGCAGTAGATAGAAGCAGACGGTGCCCAGGGCCGCACCAACGCCGCCCAGCGCAGCGAAAGTTATGCCCGGGCCGTGTATCTTCAGCGGGACAAGCTGGCCGGTGGCGGTGAGATAGATGAGGAAGATCGCGGGGACGGTGATGAGGCTGCCCCAGACCAGCACCTGCTGGTCAATCCGCTCAACGGCCAGCTTGCTGAAAACTCCCCACGTCCCCCAGGCAAGGATGGTGGCGGCGGCCAGTCCCACGACTTCAGCACGCATTCTCTGTACCCCCTGTTGCGGCAACTCGGCGATTGTCCGGCCCCAGCAAGCAGGGCCGTCACGCCCTCGACATTGCAGCGTCGACTGCAGTCCCCTCGGCTGCAGGATAGGCCACTCTACCGTTGCGCACTAGGGCGAGCGGTCGCAGGAGACGGGCTTGGCTATGAGCGTGGCTCAGGAGGTGGTAGAGAGCGAAGCCGATCGTCGGGCGGTTGACAGGAAGCGGCCGGGCTCCTAACGTAGCGGCAACGTGGAATACTTGGACCGGGAATGGCCGGACTTCGAGAAGTGAAAGACGGCGTGGGTCCCGCCGGCGCTACCGCCGATCACCAGGGTGATCGTCGAACGCCAGCGCAAGGAGGCGAAAGGAGAGCAGAAGGATAGCAGCCAGGGCAGCGTACTTGGAGGAACGGCAAAGATGAGCACTTCCGTCGACCAGCAAACGCAGAGACGTCGCGGCGTGGGTCTCATCGCTCACGACCCAGAGAGAGCGTTCCCGGGCTACACCCTGTTCACTCCCCAGTTTAGGGGCGGTCCGCCACTGCTCATCGACATGGGAGGGAAGGCCGTCCACGAGTGGCAGACGCCTCTACCGGCGGGCTGGGCATATCTTCTGCCGAACGGAAACCTGCTCGCCCTATGCAGAACACGCAGAACACCAAGATCAGCGAGGCGCTTCCCCGTCTGGCAGCTGGTCAGGGCGGGCGCTGTGATGGAGATCGACTGGGACGGGAACGTGCTCTGGGAGGTCAAGCATCCCGACCACCACCACGACGCTCGCCTGATGCGCAACGGCAACGTCCTGATGCTCTGCATTGAGGAGGTGCCTCCCGACCTCGCGGTCAAGGTTCGCGGCGGGCTGCCCGGCACCGAGCACGAAGGTGTGATGTGCTCGGACAAGGTCGTCGAGATGACCAAGCAAGGCGAGGTCGTCTGGGAGTGGCACGCCTGGCAGCACCTCGACCCGGAGGTCGACTGCATCACTCCGCAGGACCGGCGCGACGAATGGACACACGCCAACACCGTAGAGGAGCTCCCCGACGGCGGTGTCCTCGTTAGCTTCCGCAACATTAGCACCATCGCCATCATCGAACGGCGCACGGGCGAGATCCGCTGGCGCCTGGGGCCCGAGGTGCTCGCCCAGCAGCACCACCCAGGCCGCCTGCCCAGCGGAAACATCCTCATCTTCGACAACGGCACGCACCGCGCGGACAATCCATTCACGTTCTCACGCGTGCTCGAGGTCGACCCTGCGACCAAGCGTATCGTCTGGACCTACCAGGACCGGCCGATATTCAACTTCTACAGCCCCTACGAGTCCAGCGCCCAGCGGCTTCCCAACGGCAACACGCTCATCTGCGAGGGAGTCTTCGGCCGGCTGTTCGAAGTGACGCCGGAGGGAGAGGTCGTCTGGGAGTACATCAACCCCTACTTCGGAGAGGCTGGCCTCTTGGGCGAGAACAACTGGCTATTCCGAGCGTTCCGCTACTCACACGAGGACATCGAGCAGGCCTCTGGAGGCCGCATCGGGCGTGGCAGGACCTCAGGAAGGCAGCCCGCCGTCCGTACCGACGGCTAGCGACCGCCGAGGTCATCCAGCGCCGATGGCGTCTAGCAAACCTGACAACATAATATGAGAGGCATGAAAGGAGTGGGAGAAAATGGAAGCGCAAGACGTCACTATCCAGCCGGGCTGGCAAGTGCGCGGGGTGTGGTACGAGGCATGCGCTTCGGAGGGCCACTGCCCGCTCTACTTCGGACGCGACATGGAAAGCCCCTGCCGCAACTTCGCCGTGTACGACATCAGGGAGGGGCAGATAAACGGCGTCGATATGGCCGGGGTTCGGATCATCAGCGTGGCGGATATCCTCTCTACGCGGGCTGCTGAACTGCCGGTCTCGGGCACCGCCGCAGCGATCTACGTGAGTGAGAACGCGACCGCGGAGCAGCGTCCGATCCTCGAGGCGTTCGTGGCGACGAGCCTGCCGCTGCCGGTCAGGGAGCTACGCGGGGTCAAGTTCGTTCCTATCGACATCTCGCTCGACGGCCCCAGCTATCACATCACTATGCCCTTCGGCGAACTCAAGGGGTCGCTGACCGTGGGCAGGGACCGCACGAATCCGCAGCGCATCGAGAATTTGGCAGTGCCGTTCCTCCGCGATCTCAAGATCGCCAATACCGAGCTGTGGAGATACAACGACCTGGGGAGGAACTGGGAGTACCGAAACCGCAGCGGCACCGTGGGCGATCTCGCCTGGCCCCCGTAGGACCCGCCGTAGCCTCTCCCCATCTTGAGCTAGCGGCCCTCTTTGCCGTCCGCCACGGCGCGCCCTTTGTCCTATGCTACATCAATGGAGGATTGCCTGGCCAAGGGGGTCAGGGCCGCGGTCGTGATTACCGCCGGCTTTGGGGAGGTCGGAGAGGAGGGGAAGGCGGCCCAGGAGCAGATCGTGGCCATAGCCCGCCGGGGCGGCCAGGGTCCTTAGCCATCTGGTCCGGTACGGCGAGTACCCGGCCTCTCTGGATCCCCCGGGGGGCTAAGAGCCTCTCCGGCCGACCCCGCGGTCTGGACCGGCGCCAGCCGGGCGCCGACTCGCCTGCGGGCCGCACCGTCAGGGCCGAAGAAGTAGCCCCGTGCCCACAGGGCCACGTACACGAGGCCGATCAGCACCGGCACCTCGACCAGCGGTCCCACCACCGCCGCCAGCGCCTGCCCCGACTCGATGCCGAAGACGCCGATGGACACAGCGATGGCCAGCTCGAAGTTGTTGCTCGCCGCGGTGAAGGAGAGGGTTGCCGTCTCCGGGTAGCGGAAGCGCAGCCGCCAGGACATGAAGAACGAGACGGCAAACATGATGAGGAAGTACAGGAGCAGCGGCACGGCGATGCGCAGCACGTCCAGGGGCACGTCCACGATGTACTCGCCCTTCAGCGCGAACATCACCACGATGGTGAACAGCAGTCCGATGATGGCCGTCGGCCCCAGGCGGGGCATAAGCACGCCCTCGTACCACTCGCGCCCCTTCCGCCGGATGCCCACGTAGCGGGTGATAATCCCTGCCACCAGGGGGATGCCTAGAAAGATGAGCACGCTCCTGGCCACCTCCCAGAACTCGACGTGCACCTCCTCGCCGCCGCCGAACCAGGAGCTGGCTACGCTCACGAAGAAGTACGCGTAGAGCGAGTAGAACAGCACCTGGAAGACGGAGTTGAGCGCCACCAGCACGGCACAGTACTCGTTGTCGCCCTCCGCCAGCATGTTCCAGATGAGGACCATGGCGATGCAGCGGGCCAGCCCAACCATGATGAGCCCCGTGCGGTACTCCGGCTGGTCGGGCAGCAGGAGCCAGGCCAGGGCGAACATGATCACCGGCCCCACCAGCCAGTTCTGGACCAGCGAGACACTGAATATCTTCCAGGCCGTCGCCACCTTGCCCAGCTCCTCGTACCTCACCTTGGCCAGGACGGGGTACATCATCCAGAGCAGGCCGACGGCGATGGGGAAGGAGATGGTCCCGATGCGAGCGGAGTCGATGGCGTCGGCCACATCCGGGAGGAGCTTGCCCACTCCCACGCCGAGGGCCATCGTGAGGATGATCCAGAGGGCAAGGAAGCGGTCCAGCAGGCCGAGCTGGCCGACGACGCCTCCTGTTTGCGGCTGGGCAGCGGCTTCTGATGTCATTGGCCTCTTGCCCTCAGCGCTGGTCAACTACATGCCAGCGCGCTGCCTGCGCAGTTGGAGGAGAAACATGTTCAGGTCTCGCCTCTCCATGAAGTGAATGGCGTTCTGCGGGCATATGCTGGTGCACCGAGAGCAGCCCACCAGGCAATTGAGGGGGAGGGCCACCTCCAGCTTGCCCTCCACCTCCTCGTACACGTCGTAGGGGCAGAACTCCAGGCACTTCAGGCAGTCGTCGCAGCGCTCGGGGTTGATGATAGGGAACCAGGGGATCTGCTCTCGTGGAATCCCCTGGTACATCTGGCTCATCTCGTTGACTCCTCAGCTTTCCTCCTGGGACCCTCAGGACCCCTTCTCCTCCTCCGCCAGCACATTGGCGACAAGGGTCATCACCTCCGAAGCTGATGGAACGCGCCCGCGCACACCAGCTTGTCGTTGATGACCAGGCCTGGCGTAGCCCGGCCGCAACTATATCACCTGCAAGTGATGTACTTTGTCGAAAAAAGAGCATCTTCTATCGACCCCGCAGGCGGCACACCTGCTCGGCCCGCCGGCGGTCCCCGGGCACCGTCTGTACGTCGAGCAGCGCCCGCAGGCGCTCGCCGAGGACCGCTGCCGCGGCGGGGTCCGCCCGATAGAAGACCCAGCGGGCGTCCTCCTCATCACGGCGGCTCTGCACGAGCCCGACTCTTCGGAGGACCGCCAGGTGATTGGAAACAAGGCTCTGCGACAACCCCAGCGTATCTTCGATTTCGCAGACGCAGAACTCCCCCTTCGTCAGCAGAGAGAAGATGCGCAGCCGAGTATCATCCCCCAGGGCTCTGAACAGGGCAGCCAGGCCCTCGGCGGAGGCCCGGGACGTAGAACCCTCAGTGCGGCGAATAGACACAACCACAGCAGTCGACGAATTACAGCTCGCTGATGTATTTTAGTGCTTTTCGACCGGTGGGTCAACCACCCGCGCGGCAGCTTAGCCTGCCCTTCAGCCGTCCGCTGGCACAAACTGACCCCGGCCTCGCCAGCCGGGGTCAGAAAACGTCTGGTGGAGACGGGGGAGAATTGAACTCCCCGTCCAGTGGAAGAACGCCCTGAGTCTGCTACAGGCTTATCCCGCAGTAGTTCTCGTCCGGCGGGCCGCCGCGAGCCCGGCACCGCCGGAACCAGTCGATGCGCCTTGAGCGACCCATATCGACGTCCGGGCCGCCGCACCCCGACTGTTCGGCGCCGATCCCCCGCCCATCGGGGCAAGGCGAGGGTCGACGTGGCCCGCCTAGTTAGGCAGCCAGGGCAAACTGACGTTCGCCGGTTACTTGTTTGCCACCGGTTTAGCGAGGTGGTGGCACCTCGGCCTGCAACTCAGGTCCGCCGTTCCCTGTCGAACCCTTTCGTCCCCAAGCATCCACATTATAGCACAAGAGGGAAGGGGACCAGTTGACATAACACACCAACCCGCCTCTGCGGGGGTACTAGCTCCGGCGGTGAAGTGCGCGACTCATCTGGCGCTCGGCCTCTCGCCGGGCGATGGCCTGACGCTTGTCGTAGAGCTTGCGTCCCCGCACCAGGCCCAGCTCCACCTTTGCCAGGCCGCGCTTCAGGTAGAGGCTCAGCGGCACCAGAGTGAGGCCCCGCTCGGTGACAGCCCTAGATAGCTCCGTTATCTCCGACTTATGAAGAAGCAGCTTGCGCCTGCGGGTGGGGTCGTGATTGAAGCGGCTGGCGGCCGGGTAGTGGGCGATGTGGGCGCCCACCAGCCACAGCTCACCGTGTTCGGGCCGAGCGTACGCCTCGCGGATGCTCACCCCTCCCAGGCGAATAGACTTGATCTCCGTGCCGGTCAAGGCCAGGCCGGCCTCTACACGCCGCAGCACCTCGTAGTCGCGGAAGGCCTTCCGGTTGGTGGCGACGGGCCTGCTGGCCATTCCCTCACCGACACCCCCGCGGGTCGGCCGCTTCGCTCTCAGGGCGACGTCCCTGCCTCCTGTGACACGGTTTCGCTCAGGCCTCGCATGTGCTCCACGGCCCGGTGGAGTTGGGAGTCGCGCCGCAGGTCGATGTCCTCATCGGAGAGAACCGCCTCGATATCCGGACGGATACCTACCCCGTCGATCTGGATGCGATCCGGCGTCAGCCAGCGGGCGATGGAGACGAAGAGGGCCCCGCCATCATCCAGATTGCGGGACACGTTCACCGACCCCTTCCCGAAGGTCTTCTCACCGATGAGGGCGGCACGGCCGTTGTCCTTGAGGGCGGCCGCCAGCACCTCGGCGCCGCTGGCGCTGAAGCGGTCCACCAGCACCACCAGGGGAATGTCCACCCCCTCGCCGCCTGGGCGAGCGTTGAAGGCGAGCTCCTCCCCTTCCTTGTCCACCTCGAACAGGATGATCCCGCTGTCCAGGAACATATTGGCCACGTCCACGGTGGTGCTGAGGAGGCCGCCAGGGTTGGCCCGCAGATCCAGGATGAGCCCCCGCTTGCCGGACCTCCGGATCTCCTCCAGCAGAGGTTGGAGCTGCTCCCTGGTGAGGGCGGTGAACTCTCGAATGCGGATGTAGGCGATGTCAGTGACCGGATTGCCCTCGGCGTCCTCCAGAACGCCCCCCGGCGGCACCACAGACACGCTCTCCACACGGATCTCGTCGCGGGTGATAGTGACGTCCTCCACCTGGCCATCGGGGTGCCGGATGGTCAGAGTGACGTCGGTGCCCCGAGGTCCCCGAATCTTGAGCACAGCCTTGTCCACGCTCCAGCCCTCGGTGGACTCGCCATCCACTCCCAGGATGACGTCGCCGGACCGCAGGCCCGCTCGCTCTGCCGGCGTATCGCTGATGGGGGCCACGATGACGATCTCGCTACCCTGCTGCGACACGGTGGCCCCGATCCCCTCGAAGGTGCCCCCCGGCCCCACGCTGACCTGGTAGGTGGTAGGGTCCACGTAGAACGTCCCGGAATCGCTAAGGGGGGCCAGCAGGCCGCTGATGGCGGACTCGTAGAGGGTCTCGTCGTCCAGGCGATCGGGGTCCACGTAGTCATCCGTCAGGATATCGTGAATCTGATTGAGGACGCTGAAGTCAAACTGCCCCTCTTGAGCAGCCGAGGTCTGGGCTCCCAGGGGTTCGCCGCCGCCCTCGTTGAACGCATAGCCCAGCACGAAGGACAGCACCACCGCGACCACCATCAACATCGACACCACCATCCAGCGGGCGGCTTTCAGCATGGCAGACCAACTCCTTCTGAGCGGGGCATCAAGGGCGCTCCGCTACCTCAAGGCAGTCTAGCATCTCCAGCGAACGGCTGACAATGAAGGCAGCCCGGTGGGCGGCTAGGCCCCCGGTCGCTCCTCCGCCCAGAGGTCCGGCGCAGGCTGCCCCCGAAGCGCTGCCGCCCGCTGCTTGGCCGCGTACAGACGACGATCCGCCACCTGGAGAAGATGACGCAAGGTATGGGCGTCGTCGGGGCAGGTGGCCACCCCGCTGGAGACGCTGAGAGACAGGTCCTGGCCAGCAGGAATGCACCAGGCGCCCCCGGCCCGAATGGATTCGGTGACCTTCTTCGCGGCTGCCAGGGCCGCCTGGTGGTCCGTCTCCGGCAGGATAATGGCGAACTCATCGCCGCCGTAGCGCGCGGCCACGTCGGACCCCCGCACCTGCTTAACGATGAGCTCTCCCACCAGGGAAAGGATCTGGTCGCCGATGAGGTGTCCGCAGCCGTCGTTCACCATCTTGAAGTTGTCTAGGTCCAGCATGACGACGGAAAGGGGATGGCCGTAGCGCTGGGCGCGCTCCACCTCATGGCTGAGCTGCTCGTGAAAGTAGCGGTGGTTGTACAGGCCGGTGAGGGCGTCGCGATAGGCCAGGCTGCGCAGGCGCTGAGTGAGCTCCTCCAGATGGGTGGAGTAGGCGCGCTCCAACTCGACGTTGCGCCGCCGGGAGTAGGCGGAGATGATGTACGCACACAGGCCGCCCACCGAGATAACCAGGACCTCCACCACCTGCTGCGGCCGTTCGCCTGCTATGCGCCCACCGAGCAGCGACCAGCTCAGCATGGAGCCGATAATCAGTGCGCCGATGAGGCGGGCGACCAAGGTGACACGTCGTCCGTTGGCGGCCTGCTGAGGCAGCATGGGATCGCCGTTCCGCGGCGGGAACGACATGGGCTCAGGTGTGGCGGACTGCGGCTTGGACATGGCGCCTAGCACGAAAAACAACTCGAACTGACTGGAAGTTCCGCTCCGGGTCTCCTTCGCGGCCGCCCCGCTTGGGTGATCCTAAACGCAACGGCACCGCCAGGGAAACCATAGCGGTGCCATACATTCAGGCGCATCGGCGGCAACCGCGAGAAGGCGACCCAGTGCGACTTCCGTTCGTGTCTTCGGCAGCGCGGCCACCCTAGCAGGAACTCGTCGCCGTAGGCCCGCTCGCTTTGCGTCCCATCCTTTCGGATGGTTTGCCTTTCTCGGTGCACGTATTCGGTTGTAGTCTTCCCACTGAGATAATCGGAATGGTAGGGGATTCCCTGAACGCGGAGACGGCAGTTCCCTAGCAGGACGCGGGGAAAAAGCCTCTCCCCGGCTCAGCGACATCACATGCCGCCGGCACCGGAAGGTCCCGCCCTGGCTAGGTTAGCAGGCCCTCCTCGCGCATGGCCGCCAGGGTCCGCCGGAAGGCCTCAATGGTAGCGTCCACATCAGCATCGGTATGGGCCGAGGAGAGCAGACCACCTGTGCGCATCAGGTGGACGTTCTCGTTCAGCATGCCGCGCTGCAGCGCCCACACTAGCTCGCCCCGCATGGAAGGCATCCTGGCGCCCGGCTTCCCATCCCAGCGCCACTCAAAGCCCTCCCTGGGCTCTGGGCAGCCCTCAGCCAGCAGGGTGTGGAAGTAAGAGGCGAAGCCGTAGGCGCAACCCGCAACCTCCATGGAGCGAAGGAGCTCATTGAGCCTCTGACAGAGGCGCTTGCACAGCCGGTCGGCCTGCTGGTGGGGCTGGCCATCGGCTACGATGGCCAGGGTCACGCTGCCCGCTGAGGCGGAAAGGGGATTAGCGTTGTAGGTACCGGGGTGGGCGATGCGGCTCCTGATGTTCCAGCCCATATCCTCCCGAAACTCAATGAGGGACATGATTTCGCGGCGGCCCGCCACCGCCCCGCCGGGCAGTCCGCCTCCCAGGATCTTGGCCAGGGCGGTCAGGTCGGGGGTGACGCCGTAGGCGGCCTGGGCCCCTCCCGGCGAGACCCGGAAGCCTGTCACCACCTCATCGAAGATGAGCACGCTGCCCGCTTGCTCCGTGAGCTGGCGTGCCGCCTCCAGGAAGAAGAGCTCCAGGGGCACCGCGCCCCACGAGGCGCCGGTCGGCTCCAGGATGACCGCCGCCACCTCCTTGCTGTCGAGAGCATGGCGGAGGGGCTCCGGATCGTTCTGGGGGAGAACGATGACGTTGGAGAGAGTCGCTTGAGGGATGCCGGGTGCCTGGGGCGTCTCCTCTTCCAGCCCCGGCAGGCCCACCACGTTGTCATTCCAGCCATGGAAGTGACCGGCAAAGCGGACCAGCTTGTCGCGGCCGGTGAAGGCGCGGGCCAGGCGAATGGCCATCATGGTGGCCTCGGTGCCGGAGTTCGTGAAGCGCACTACCTCTGCCGACGGGATGAGCCTGCGGACCCATTCGCCCCAACGGACCTCCAGATCGTGCGAGGCGCCGTAGTGAGTGCCTCGCTGCACCTGCTCCGCCACCGCCCGCACTACCGCGGGGTGGGCGTGGCCCAGGAGAAGGGCACCGTGTCCCATGACGCAATCGATGATCTCATGGCCATCCACATCCCACTTGTGGCTCCCCTGAGCCCGTTCCACGTAGAGGGGGAAGGGGGTGAAGTGGCGGACGTCGTGAGTCACCCCGTCGGGGAAGGACTGCTGCGCCTGGGTGTGCAGCTCCTTGGAGCGAGGATGAAGCTGATGAAACCGGTCCAGGATGGTGCTCACGACGCCTCTCTCCTTACGTCAGTCCTCTAGATACGGATGAGTTCTTGGCACCCAACAGGCTCGTGGAAAGGATCAAGCAGCGCTGACGGCGAAGCGCGCAGGCGTAAAGAAGGGCTCCAGAGGTATCTCCGTCTCGCCCCGGGTTAGCTGCTGAGCGATCAATTGACCGGTGATGGGTGCCAGGAGGATGCCCTTGCGGAAATGGCCGCTCGCCACATTCACCCCTTCCCAGCCGGGGACAGGGCCCAGGATGGGCAGGCCGTCGGGCGAGGCTGGCCGGAGCCCTGCCCAGGTGGAGGCCACCTCAGTGTAGGCCAGGCTGGGCACCAGGGTAGTCGCCATCCTGCGCAGGCCAGCGAGGGTTTTCCCGGTAGTGTTCTTGCGAAACCCTACCTCCTCCGCCGTGCTGCCGACGAAGAGGAGGCCGTTGGCCTTGGGGAGGAGGAAGCTCTGCCCCTCCCAGAAGACGATGTTCCTTACGGGTGAGGAGGCGAAGGCGAGCATCTGCCCCCGCACCGGCCTCACCGACAGCGCTGCGCCCAGTTGACGACCGAACGTCGCTGTCCAGGGGCCAGCTGCCAGCACCACGTGCCCGGCTGCAGCCTTGCCCTCCGAGGAGCGCACGCCTGTCACGCGCGAACCGTTGGTGAGAAGACCCGTCACCCCCACGCCCTGGCGAAGGAGAGCGCCCCGGGCCGTAGCCGCCTGCGCTAGGGCCTGGGTGAAACGGCCAGCGTTCACCTGATGCAGGTGGGGGAAGTAGAAACCGCCGCGAGCCGGCGCGAGACGAGGCTCCAGAGTGCGCAGGGCCTCCGGGTCCGCCCATTCCAGCAGGCCCTGCGTCCGTTCCACAAGATGGTGCAGCCGCCTGGCCTCGTCATCGGTGAGGGCCACCCGCAGGATGCCCGAGCACAGGTACTCGATGTCGATGCCCGTCTCTTCGCGCAACGTGTCGGCCAGCGGGCCGAAGAGCCGCAGGCTGGCCAGGCACAGGTCGACGAGGGCACCCCGCTCCAGAGACTCATCTAGAGGGCGTAGCATGCCCGCCGCCTCCCCCGACGCCTCGCCGCCTATCTCCCCCCGCTCGAAGAGGGTCACCTGGACACCGGCCTGGGCCAGATGGTAGGCGATGGCGCAACCAATGACGCCGCCGCCAACGATGATCACATCGGTCGGGGGCATTCAATCGGTCTCCTGCATAGCCCGAATGCAGTTTCAGATTCAATCTTCGGGTCCGGCAGTCTGCTACGGCAGACCCTCTACCAGCTTCTGCATCTCCTCCCGCCCGAAGGCGCGGAAGGTTTGGGTGCGCACGTTCCCCTGGCTGGTCACGGCCAGGGCAACCCGAGCGGCGGTCTCGTCGTCGGGCGCCTCCGAGACGACTACATAGTCGTACTGACCCATCACCAGCCAGATATCCTTGAGTTCGGCGCCCAGGCTCCGGAAGGTCTGGTCGGCGTTTTCAAGGCGACGCGCCAGGTCTCTCATGTTGCGAATGCCCTGATCGGTGAAGGTCACGAGGCTGATGTAGGTAGCCATGCTCAGCACCTCCTGCATCCATGCGGTTCATCCAGGAGAGTTCCCAACGTCTCTTCCTCAACAGGCGAGGCCATCATAAGGCGGGAGGAGCGAATGTCAAGCCAGGGGTCAGCGCGCGGAAGGCGGCCTGCGAACCACTCCGCCGACTAAAGGGAAGGCCTGATCAAAACGCTAAATCTGAACGGAGCGCCTAGCCTGTGCCTGGACGCAACCCCTGTGTGCCAGCTCCTCGACGAGCTCGGAGGCGCAATACTCGTCGGCGGTTTCGCCGTACTCCGGGACATGTAGCCCCAGGTCGGCAAAGTCCCGCTCGCGCATCGGGGCCCCGCACATGCTGCATCGGAACAGAACCTGCCCGCGGGCATCCAGCACGATCCGGTCCGCCGCCTCTGCCACAGCCTATCACCTCCCCAAGCGATAGCAAAGCGTCCCGAGCAGGGCGGGGATGAGGTTCGCGCCCGGGCGGAGGTCCCTCTATCTTCCAACGGCGATGTCTCCGCGGATGTATCACCTGGCTTAGCTCTTGACCAGCCCCGGCACGCCGATGGTGTAGCCGCTGCCGGGCCCCACTATGAAGGTCCGATTCGCCTCGAAGGCGCCCTCCCGCCCGAGCGCATCCCTGGCTCGTACATGGAAGGTGTAGCGCCCCTCCTTCAGGGAACCAAAAGAGGCGGCCGTGACCTCCTCGTATGACGACCAGTCCGGCCGCTTGTCCTGGGTGAAGCCCTGGATGTAGAAGACATCGCGGAGGTTCTCGTCGGCCGTCCAGCCCTCCAGGTAGTACGAGAACTTCTGCGCGGTCCTGGCCTCCCAACTGAAGGAGGCCAGGTTGCCGGGGATAGTGACGCCGTCGGGCCCGGCCAGATCAACCCGCAGCGCCACCTGCTTGGCCGGGAATCGCTGGAGCAACTCCTGCCGCCACGCCGGCAACTGCTTGTAGATGTAGCGCCCGGGGCAGGCGGTGCGACCGCAATCCCGGTGCCCTGAGATGTTGGGCAACCCTGGCCGCCATTCCATGTCTACACGTAGAAAGTCAGAGGCGCTGGTAGGGGAAACGCCATGGCGGCCAGCATCCCACGCAAGATAGTCCAGCAGCGCTGGCACCATGTTCTTTGTCTCAGTGGTGCCCAGCTCATTGACGTCGAAGTTGCCGATGACGGCCACGCCAGCGGAGCCGTGGTTGAAGTAGGCGACGTGGCCGGCAACCACGCCTGGGCTGAGCACCTCCCGCCAGCGGCTTGTATCCCTGCCGTACCGGCCCTCGAACACCCTGCCGAATCGGTCGATGAGCGCGTTGTAGCCGATGTCGCCCCAGCCCAGCGTCACCGCATGGTAGTAGTAGATGGCGAGCATATCAGCCTCGGCCTGTTCGCGGCTATAGTTAGGGTTCGGATAGCTTGGCTCTTTGGGATCCAGGTTTCCGAGGGTAGCGGTGTGGTGCACCACTATCTTCTTGACGGGGACGTACATGCGCGGCGAGATCTCGGCGCCGCTGCTGCGAAAGCGGAAGCCTTCCTCGGCACCCCAGTCCTCCCGCCGCAGGAACTGCTCTCTCGCGAACGGGAGCCCCGCAGGGCTGGCAGCGTGCTGCAAGCTGGAGGAGTGCAGATGAGCGTCGTTCCTCGCCGGCGAGGCCTGCAGTGCCGTGGCCACCACGTACTCCAGAGGGAGTGGCGCGGCTGCCTCATGGGGGAAGGAGACCCGATACTGGAAGAACCGGCCGCGGTCCTCTGTAACCAGGCTGCCGTAAGTCTCGCCCCGGGCCGCCTGGCCGGGCTCCGCCTCGATCTCCACGGCCCACCAGGGCGACCAGCCCCGGCCGTCCACGGAGGTACGTGCCTCAAAGTGCACCTCAGACGCAGCCAGAGTGCGCGCGCGCCAGTGCAGACCCACATGAGTAAAGGGGAAGCTGGTCCTGACCACGGGCGAGGTGTACACGCCCCCTGGGGAGGAGGATTCGAGGGTAGCAGCCCGCAGCCCGGACGGGGCCAGTCCTTGCATCTCCCCGCGGGCCAGTTCGCGCGGGCCATGTACGATATCCTCCGCCAGCACGCCAGAGATGGGGGTGCGCCCGGCTGCGCGGGGAGCAGGTTGACCGGGCCGCAAGAAGGCAACGCCACCCACCGCGACAGCGGAGGCGGCAACCTTCAGGAAGCGGCGGCGACTGAGGCGTCGGCGCCAGGAATTCTCTGACATTTGGCTGGCCCTACCCGTCGACCCTGCATCCAGCGTGACCCTGCCACTGGCGTTACCTTAGGTGCCACGCCCGAAGCTGTCAATCGACTCCGGACTGCTCGGAGACGCTCGTGGCCGCGACAGGATCGGCCGGACACGCGACGGCGACTACGGATAGCCCATCATGCGGAGCCACATTTCCAGCGTGGGGATACGAAGATAGGGGTTGTAGCGGCACTCGTCCTCGATGGTTGTGGTGGGACGGGGCCCATAGTTGTGGCCCGGCAGGACCAGGGTGTCGCCATCCATCTTGGCGAGCGACTGCAGGCTGTGGTAGAGGTCCTCGGGACTGCTGTCGGGGAGGTCGCAGCGACCGCAGCTCCCTACGAACAGGGTGTCGCCGGAGAGGAGAAGGTTCTCCACCACGAAGCACTGCGAGCCCGGACTGTGGCCGGGGGTGTGCAGGCAACGGATGGTCAGGTGGCCCAGCTCGATGTCGTCGCCGCTGTCCACGGCCACGGCATCAGGGGCGATGCGCCGGATGTGTGGGGCCTCATACTTGTTTACATAAACAGGAACATCCACCCGATTCAGCAGCGCGCCCAACGAGAGGATGTGATCCTGGTGGCAGTGGGTGAGGAGGACCTTAGTGATCTTCAGCCCCTCGGCCTCCGCAGCAGATACGATGGCCTCGGGCTCCCAGCCCGGGTCTACCACTGCGGCCTCTCCCTGGCTGCGGGAGCCCACGAGGTAGATAAAGTTCATCATGGGCCCCAGCTCTATCTGCTTAAGGAACAGTTCGTCCTGCACGCCGCCTCCTTTGCCACCAGTCTAGCAAAATGGCGCGGGAAGGGGCAGCCTCTATAGCGGTTGACAGCGGCCCCTATGCAGTCCAAGATCGCCACGAGAATAATCTGGGTTGCGCTTGAGCGTTTGCAGGAGGTTAGATCGTGAATGAGAAGCTACGCATCGAGATCGAGTATTGCGTGCCGTGAAACTACCTGCCCCGCGCCGCCAGTATGGCGGCAGACCTCCTCGGTGCCTATCCTCAGTCCATCGCCGCGTTCACCCTGGTGCCAGGGGCCAACGGCCGCTATGAGGTAACGGTCAACGGGCAGCTCATCTTCTCCAAGGCTGCCACCGGACGATTCCCTGAGCTGGACGAAATCAAGGGCTTGCTCAAGGACCGCCTCTAAGCAGGGCGCTGGAAAACGTCCACGGCCGAGGGTACGGGGTGTCCCCCGAGAACGTGGTGTTCTTGCCGCAAGTCGCACGCGACTTCACATAATGAGGCCACCTCCCGATCCTGTAAGGGTTATGAGGAAAGGCTTGCGCGGGGGGCCTGTCTTCATGCGAAAGGTATGATCGCACTATATACCTTATGTGAAGACAGGTTCCTTTTGATTCTAGCGGGGCCGTGCGCGCGGTCGTCGTTCCGTCAAGTAGCCACCTGGGGGCCAGATTCGGGGGGCCGAACATTTATCCGAGCGCTGGCAGCAGCGATTCCATGGCGATGAGTTCCCCCGGCGGCGTGACACGATAGTCACCGGCGTCGCGAACGGTAATGCGCAAAGCGGCGCGCCGCCATTTCGCTCCCTTTACCGCAGATTGACCCGTTGCCTATGCTAGAATGGATATAAAGGAACTTCAGGCTGTATAAAGCCCACTTAACACATCGGCCGGGCAGTCCGAAGGCGCTGGCCAGATTCGCGGCTCTTGCCCCTTCGACCGCTGCAAGCGGCTGGGGTTATAATGATTAGGCCGCTGGAAAGTGAATCCCTGGAGAAGCCTGTGACAGAGGAAAAGCAGCAATCCCAGGCAGAGCTCCGCTTGGCGGAGATGCTGCAGTCCTTCCGGCGCTTCATGCGCGAGTGCCAGAGCTGCCAGCGCGAGGCCCCGCCCTACTGGCAGTTCTGCGCCCACTGCGGCACCCGTCTGGCCACCCAGTGCCCCGGCTGTGGCAACCCGCTGCCGCCCTCAGGGGCCCGTTACTGCCCGCACTGCGGGCTGGAGATCCCCCGGGCGGACTGAGAGGCTCGAGGGTGCCCGTCGCGTGCAGCTTAGCTCCGGAGGCGGCCGCCGCCGCTCGCTCTTAGATGGCTACCATTACCAAGCAGGTCATCCGCGAACTTGAGGCCGTCGTAGGCCAACGTTATGTCCTCCACCACCCCGAGGACCTGCTGGTCTTCGAGTACGACGCCACCATCGAGAGGGCCCTCCCCCAGGCTGTGGTCTTCCCGGAGACCGCCGACGAGGTCTCGGCTGTGGTCAAGGTGGCGGGTCGCTATGGCCTGCCGGTGATCCCCCGGGGGGCTGGTACGGGCCTCAGCGGGGGCGCCATTGCCGTCATGGGGGGTATGATCGTCGCCCTCACCCGCATGAAGCGCATCCTGGAGGTGGACGCGTCCAACCGTCTCGCCGTCGTCGAGCCGGGGCTGGTGAACCTGGAGCTGAGCAAGGCGGTGGCCCCCCTCGGCCTCTATTACGCGCCGGACCCCTCCAGCCAGCGGGCCTGCACCATCGGGGGCAACGTGGCCGAGAACGCCGGCGGCCCCCACTGCCTGGCCTCTGGCGTGACCACCAACCACGTGCTGGGTCTGGAGGTGGTGCTGGCGAACGGCGACACGCTCTGGGTGGGCGGCAGGACCCGCGACACCCCCGGCTACGACCTGACCGGCCTGCTCGTCGGCTCCGAGGGGACCCTCGCCATCGTCACCAAGGTAGTGGTGCGCTTGATGCGCCTGCCCGAGGCCACCCGTACGCTGCTCGCCATCTTTAATGAGCTGGATGAAGCCAGCGCGGTCGCCTCGTCCATCATTGCCCACGGTATCGTGCCTGCCGCCCTGGAGATGATCGACCGCGAGGTCATCCAGGCGGTGGAGCCGGCCCTGCACGTCGGCTACCCTCTGGATGCCGACGCCGTCCTCCTTATCGAGTTGGAGGGGCTGCGGGAGGCGGTGGTGGAGGAGTCAGAAGCGGTACTGAATATCTGCCGCGAGATGGGCGCGCGGGAGGTCCGTCTGGCGGAGGAAGCGGCCGAGCGCGAGCGGCTGTGGGCGGGCCGCAAGGGTTCCATCAGCGCCCTGGGCCGTCTTGCCCCCAACTACTACGTGCTGGACGGCACCGTCCCGCGCAGCAGGCTGCCCCAGGTGCTCCGCCAGGTGAACGAGGTCGGCCGGCGCTACGGCTTCCGCATCGCCAACGTCTTCCACGCTGGCGACGGGAACCTCCACCCCAACATCCTCTTCGACGAGCGCGAGCCCGGCGTGGTCGAGCGCGTGCTGGACGCTGGCCGCGAGATCATGCGCCTGTGTGTGGAGGCTGGCGGCACCATCACCGGCGAGCACGGCATCGGTTTGGAGAAGCGCTCCTACATGCCCTGGATCTTCAGCGAGGTGGATATGGCGGCCATGTCACGCCTCAAAGCGGCCTTCCGCGTCGGCGAGCTGTTTAACCCCTGCAAGCTCTTCCCCACTGCCGGGGGCGAGGCCCACCAGGGGCACATCCAGCAGGCCACCCGCATGCTGGGTTCTGATGCTTATGTCTAGTAGCGAGCGGGCTGCCACCTTGGACCTTCGCGCGCTCCTGGCTTCGATTCGGTCCATCGTGGGCGAGGACGGCGTCCGGGAGGAAGGCCTGGCGGCCTACCTTCTGGATGGGAAGGCTCCCGGAGCAGCGGCCTTTCCCCGCACCGCGGAAGAGCTTGCGGCCCTCCTGGCCGCCGCCGACGAGGCCGGGGCCGCCGTCATCCCCTGGGGCTCAGGAGCCCACATGGGGCCGGGCAACGTACCCCGAGCCTACGACCTGGCCCTCAGCACACAGCGCCTGGACCGCGTGCTGGAGTACGAGCCCGCTGACCTCACCGTGACCGTGGAGGCCGGCATCCCGCTCTCGGAGCTCCAGGCACGGCTGTCCGAGCACGGCCAGTTCCTCCCCCTGGACCCGCCGGGCTCGCCCGAGGCCACGGTGGGCGGCGTGCTCGCCGCCAACGTCAGTGGCCCCTCCCGCCACGCCCACGGCACCGCCCGCGACCTCCTCCTGGGCTGTCGGGTGGCCCACCCCGACGGCACGCTCTCTCGCGGCGGCGGCCGCGTGGTGAAGAACGTGGCGGGCTACGACATGCCCAAGCTCTACGTCGGCTCCCTGGGCACCCTCGGAGTCATCGTCGAGGCGACCTTCAGGGCGGCACCCCTGCCCGCCGTCCAGGAGACCCTGGTGGCCGTGTTCCCGGCTGGCACCCCCGCGGCCGAGGCTGGCGCTGCCGCCGCCGACCTGGGGCTGAGCCTGCAGGCTCTGGAGCTGATGGACCCGGCCTTCACCGCCGCCCTCCTGGACGGGCTGGGGCTGTCGCTTCCCGAGGGTGCGTGGGGGCTGGCTGTGTGGGCCGCCGGCAGCGAGTCGGCGGTCCGCCGGAGCATGCGGGAGCTGGAGACGCTCTGTCGAGGAGCTACGGCACAGACTCGGCTCCAGGGAGGCCCCTCGGAGTCGTTGTGGGAACGCCTGCGGGGCCTCATGCAGCCGGAGGCGGCTGAACTGGCCACCAAGGCGAGCATCCTCTCGTCGGACGTGCCGCGCCTGATGGATTCCTTGAGGGACCTGGCACAACGTTCTGCTATCCCCATCGCCAGCGTGGCCCACCTCGCTGTGGGAGTGGTGCATAGCCGCTGGCGCCTCGCCGAGGGCCCCTCCGGCCTGGAGGGGGCCGCACGGGTCGCCTCCCAGACAGAGGCCACAGCCCGCGATCTGGACGGCTCGCTGGTGGTGGAGCAGGCGCCGCCGGCTCTCAAGGAGCATATCGACGTCTGGGGCTCGCCCAGGGTGGATTTCGAGCTCGTCCGTCGCATCAAGGAGCAGTTCGACCCTCGCGGAACCCTGAGCCCGGGGCGTTTCGTGGGGAGGCTGTAGCGGCATGAGTGAGGTCGCTGCCGAGGAACGCCCCGCCGCAAGGTCCGCCGACACCCCCAGCGTCGAGGACCTCATCCGCTGTGTGCACTGCGGCTTCTGCCTCAACTACTGCCCCACCTACCTTGAGCTGGGCATGGAGACAGACTCGCCCCGGGGGCGCATCCATCTCATCCGGGCCCTCAGCGAAGGTCGCGCCGGGCCGACTCGCCACCTCCTGGCCCATCTGGACCTCTGCCTCCAGTGCCGCGCCTGCCAGGCCGCCTGCCCTTCGGGCGTGCCCTATGGACGCATCATGGAGACGGCCAGGGCACAGGTCCTCACGAGCACAGGGCGACCGCTGAGCTGGCGGCTGCGGGTCCTCGTCCTGCGCCAGCTCCTCCCCCATCAGCGACGCCTGCGCTTGCTGGCCTCGGCGCTGCGACTGTACCAGCGCTCCGGCCTTCAGGCTCTGCTGCGACGCTCGAGGGTGCTGCGGTGGCTTCCCGGCGGCCTGGCCGACCTGGAGGACGCTCTGCCGACGGTCCCATCCCACTTCTTCAAGGGAAAGGGCGTACTCGCCGAGCCCGCCAGCAACCCCTCGCGCACCGTGGGCCTGCTGACCGGCTGCGTCATGCCCGTGCTCTACGCCCATACCCACGAGGCCACCGTGAGGGTGCTCTCTCGCAACGGCTGCCGGGTGGTGGCGCCACCGGGCCAGGTCTGTTGCGGTGCTCTCAGCCTGCACGCGGGCGACCGCGAGATCGCTCGGCGCCTGGCGCGCCGCAACATCGACGCCTTCCTCGAGGCGGGCGTCGA
>JBAUEL010000171.1:0-1709 GCA_049678585.1 Dehalococcoidia bacterium | reverse complement strand
CCGTGTCGCAGGCATCACCGATGCGGTCCCCGTCGGCGTCAGCGTTGTCGGGGTTGCTGACCAGCGGGCAGTTGTCGCCGCGGTTCAGGTAGACGTCGTCGTCCTGGTCGGTGTTGGCCACGTCGGGCTCGGGGTCGCACGCGTTGTCGAGGCCGTCGTTGTCGGGGTCGCCGTCGCCTGCCACGCGGGGGTCGCCCTCGTTGACATCGAACGGGCAGGTGTCGAGGTCGTTCTCGATGCCGTCGCCGTCAGCGTCCCCTTGGCTCCTGGAGAAGGTGGTGAACGTATAGTCGCCGCCCGTCGTGGGGTTGGTGCTCCCCACGAAGCCGCTTTCATCCGCAGCGGTGTCCGGGTTGTCCTTGGTAATGCCAAACCTCGTGGTGGCGCTAAGCAGAGGCGTGCAGAAATCGGTTATCGATCCAGGTGCGAGGTCAGCGGTAGGGTCATTGAGCACGCTTACCGAGCCGTAGCCAAGGCTGGCGTCGAAGGCTTGCCCGTGCAGGGTCGTTCCCGGCTCGAAGACGACGAAGTTCATGGACACCGGTGTGCCGGCCACGCTGGCCTGACCGTAAGAGCGGGCCACGGGGGTAATGCCGGGGTACATGGTATTGAGGAAATCGGGGTACTTGTCCACAGCGTCCGGCAGGGTGTTGCCGTCGAGATCCGCGAAGCCATCGTCGAAGCTGATGGTATCCGTCGTGTCGGTAGTGGCTTTCAGCATCTCGAAGGCGACGGGCAGGGCAGTGATGCAGACGTTATTGAGAAGCCCCAGAGTAGAGTCTGACTGCAGGTCGGCCACGTGGGCTCCCAGGGGGATGCTCGCGGCGCCCATGCCAAACTCCGACGGCGTGAAGGTAATCATCACATCAAAGTTGAAGTCACCTACCGGGACGTTGAACGTCGTGGTGACATCCGCATTGGCTCCCGCCTCAGCGTCGGACACGCTGGCGGACACCGTCGGATTGTACGTGGCTTTCGCGGTGTCCCATTGGGCCACAAACACGACCACCGCTAGCAATACCGCTAAGGCTGCCAGAGGGCGTATTGAAGTATGCTTGGCCTTCATTGGCTAATCCTCCTTTGCCGAAAAGCGCATAAGCTCAATCTACCCCGGCTCCCACGTCACGGAGGCGCCGTACGAACCCGAGTAGAACTTGACCATAATATCCCCCGATGGCCTGCTTGTCAATGATCAGTGACGCCATAGAGACAGCCCCCATCCTACTCGCAGCCGCGAGGGTGGGCCGGCGTCCCCCTCTCCGGGCCCAGTAGCCGAAGAATGTCCTCAGGCAGGCAGCCCGTCGATTCAGAGACAGGGCAGACAGACCCTTGCGGTGCTGGTCGGCCAGCCAACTCCTCAGGTGCTCAGGAGTGATGCTCTCCAGCTGTGGCCAGCCAAGGAATTCGCCGAGCTGCCTGAGGTCGTGGCGGTAGGCATACTCGGTCTGGGGGCTGAGTCCTCTTTCGGCGGGGATATGGGAGGAAAAGTCCCGTATCGCCTGTTCCAGGCGCATAGTGCCCTCCTGGGCATGACGGCACGGAAGAGTGGCGGCCCAGCAGGCCTGTAAGCCGAGTTCTGTGTCTCCCCGCCCTAGGCGGGGAGCGGTGACCATCAATCTAGGATGGCGGTCGCCCACCACCTCCAGCGGCCAACCCGAGGACAGGCCGGGCGTCCTTGTGTCCTCCTATTTGGCCTTGCTCCGCGTGGG
>JBAUEL010000170.1:0-5884 GCA_049678585.1 Dehalococcoidia bacterium | reverse complement strand
CGCTTGAGTTCGGCTCGCTGTCGGCCCTCCTCTGGCGGAGCGGGCGGAGGGGGTGCAGGAGCCTGCGCCGGATGATGAGGCGCGGCGAACTCACGCCGGTTCGCTCCGAGAGCGCCTTCATCCCGCTTCGACAGGAGCCAGCCCGCTGCGAAGCCAGCCATAACACTCATCACCATTCGCCACACAGCACTATCCTACCACTCGTCAAGGGCCCAGCGAGAGCCAAGCCCATCAACTATATCTTCGGCCCGCAGAGAACTTTCCAAAACTCCCCCCCTTGCTGGCATGCGGGCGCGGCATAACTCCACCGATGCAGTGGAGGAGTACACTAGCTTGACAGCGTGTGAGACGCTTGCTAGACTCAGGCGACACTTGCCCGGCGTAGAGGCACGCTACGGGGCGTCGCCCGGTCTGGGGAGGGTGCAAGCTGATCGAGGGGATCGAATCCTGGGTACTTGATTTCATCAACGGTACGTATGATGTCATCGAGTGGCCCGGGGTCGTCGGTCTCATGGCGATAGAGAGCGCCTGCATTCCCCTGCCGAGCGAACTGATTATGCCCCTGGCGGGCTGGATGCTGGTCAAGGACCGGGGTCTGGGAGAGGAGTGGCTGCTCTTAGCCGCTTTCTTCGGGGCCCTCGGAAACACGCTGGGGTCCTTGGTGGCTTACTACGCCGGGGTGTGGGGCGGACGGCCGCTGTTCGACCGGTACGGCCGCTATGTGCTGATTTCGCGGCACGACCTAGATCTGGCCGACCGCTGGTTCGCCAGGTACGGCAACTGGGCGATCTTCTTCTCGCGCCTGCTGCCGGTAGTGCGGACGTTTATCAGCCTGCCGGCGGGCATCGCCCGGATGCGAGTCTGGCAGTTTACAGCTTATACGTTCGCGGGATCGTTCCCGTGGTCTCTGGGGCTGGCCTGGGCGGGCTTCGCCCTGGGGGAGAACTGGGAGCGAATGCGCGACTGGATGCGACCTGCCGACATACCGATCGTGGTTGTGACGGCGGTCTTGGTAGGTTTCTGGCTCTATCGGCAGATCAAGCGGGCTTGGGGAGAGCCAAAGCCATCGGAGCCGGAAGCCTGAGTAACGCCAGTCCGGCGGGGTACTGGCGGGAAGCGACGGAGCCCGTTCGTGCGGCGCGCCAGCGCCGAGCGGTAGGGAACGTAGGTGCGCCGTTGACTGTCCTGCAGATCCTCGCTGCGGCTATCAGGCCTCTGACGGTCGGAGGAATCATTGTCGGCGCCTCTCTGGGGCTGTGGCAGTTCGCCCTGGGAGGGCTTGGCGAGCACGACCGGCAGGAGCCAGCGCTCGCTGCCGCTTTTCAGAGTGAAGCCTCCCTTATCGTCTACGCCCAGTTCGGCCTTCAGCGTGACACCATCTGGGCGGCAGACCCCGACGACCCCGACAATCGTACCGCCCTAGCCGCTGTGGACCACGCCGAGGGCTACGGCATCTTCGCCGCCCTCTCGCCCGATGGCGCTCGCATCGCCTACACCGTGCTCCCGCCCGGCGAGCGCCACCCCAGCGCCGACGCCCCCGCCGAGCTGTGGGTCATGGACATCGACGGGGGGAACGCCCGGCTCCTGGCCTCCGATGTGGACTTGCTTATCACCCCGGTGTGGTCGGCCGATGGCACCTCGCTGGCGGTGCGCCGCAGCACCTCGGTGGAGAACGCCCCTGGGTCCTTCGAACTCCTGCATGTCGACCTGGCCGGGCAGGTGAGCACGCTCCTGAGCGCCTCCGCGGGCCTTTTCCCGATAGGCTTCACCCCGGACGGGGCCAGCCTGTACTACGCGCAGGTCTCGAGCCAGGGGACGGACCTGGGCCGCGTGCCCCTCGCCGGGGGGAAGGGCACGCTCATCGCCCACCTGAGCGACGACATCACCCGCGACTGGCACCTCTCAGCGGACGGCACCCGCCTGGCCTACCTGGCCTTCCATGACGATGGGACAGGCTTCTCGGCGCGGGTGCTGGACCTGAGTGGTGACCCCAGTGGCGAGCCCGATGACGGCGGGGGTACCTCCGTTGGCGCCCTGGCCGCCCTGAACCATCGCGATACCTATGCCGCCGACGAGTTCAACCCCATCTGGCACCCTAACGGGCGGGACCTAACCATGGGGCGTATCGACCGAGCAGGCCCCTCGCCTGCGGTCAACCTGGGTGCTGCCGATGGCAAGCTGCGGGCCCTGGCCGTCCCCGGGGGCGGCTTCGATGTGCCCCTATCGTGGTCGGCCGATGGCCGCTACCTGGCTGTGCGCTCCTTCGAGGGTAGCTCAGCGGTGGACCCCGGGCCCAGCTACGTCGTGGTGGTGGGGAGTCAGGGGAGCCGATACCAGCTCTCCTCCAGCAGCGACCTGACGGTGATCGGCTGGCTCCCGCCAAGAATGGTGGGTGGCCAATGAAACGGTTGCTCGTCCTGGGCATAGTGCTGGCGATGTGGTGCGCTGGGGCATCGAGCAATGCGGCGGTCTCTGTGGAAGGCTCCACCTGCGCCTTCGCCAAACCGCCCACGACCTACGAGACGTCCGAGGACCGCCGACTCTACCTGGGCGCCATGGAGCTGGCGGCGTACAACATGCTCTTCCCGGGAGACGATTTCTTCAGCGTCGAACACCTGGAGACAGGCCTCCGCAGCAGCCGGGGGACCACCCAGCCACAGATGCCGCCCACGCTGCTGAAGGCTATCGCCTGGGTCGAGAGCGCGATGGTTCAGGCTTCCTACGCCACCCCCTTCGAGGCGATCGGGCCGGCCCTGGTCTCCTTCGACTGTGGCCACGGCATCATGCAGGTCACCAGCGGCATGACCACGCCCCTGGGAGAGAGCGGCCGGGAGTCGCCGGAGCAGGCCCTGGTGGCCACCCACTTCGCCTACAACATCGCTCGCGGGGCGGTCATCCTTGCCGACAAGTGGAATGCCGCCCCGGAGAACCGGCCCGTCGCCGGGACCGATACCGGCGGCGACCCAGGCATCGCCGAGAACTGGTACTTCGCGGTGTGGAGCTACAACGGCTTCACCGGTCCCGGCGCGAATCGCAGCAACCATCCTCTCGACCCCATCTACGGGGAGTGGCCCCGCACCCCTTATAGCTGCGGCCCCGCCGACGACGGCCTGGGCCACAATCGTGGCAACTACCCTTATCAGGAGTTGGTGTTCGGCTGCGCGTCCCATCCGCCGCGGGTGAAGAGCCAGCCGCTCTGGAACCCGCTGCCCCTGAGCCTGCCCGACTTGAACGATCCCCGGTGGAAGGGGCCTCTCTCGCTCAGCAACTTCAGCTTCCCCTACACGAAGATGGACATCCCCACGCCGAGGCCCTTCCACAAGGACCCCACGGCGAGGCCCAGCGTGGACCTGCGGACTCAGGTCCTGGGACACCCGATCCTGGCCGTGGACGCCTTACAAGTCAAGATCGCTCTTGAGCCAGAGAAATCCGTCAAGCCCGCCCGGGTGACCATCCGGAACAGCGGCAGCGGCGTGCTGGCCTGGCGAGCCGTCGCCTCCGAGCCCTGGCTCATCATCTCGGAGCCGGCGGGGGTGGCTGTGGGAGCTGATATGCCCTGCGCGCCCCGCTCGCCCTGTGAGCGCTCGCCTACCATCGAGATCTCTGTGGACCCCAAACGGGCACCGCCGGGCACGCACAAGTCGATGGTGACGGTCGAATCTCTGACCACCGGCCAGAAGCAGGACATAGTCGTGTCGATGGTGATAGTGATCCGCATCGGCGTTCCGGGAGTCGTCCGCGACTAGAGGCGGGGGCCTGAAGGCCAAGCCTGTGCTATACTGGCAAAGAATGCGAAGCTTGGATCGGCTGATGGACCTCGTTGCTTCGGTGCAACGTAACCACGCGCTGGAGCATGCGACTATCTCTATCCTGATGGGGCGGCTGGGCCAGGACAGTCGCATGATCGGGCGGGCCACCCGGGACGGCTTCTACGTGTACGGGAACGTGTCCACCGAGCGGCTGGATGAGTCCAGCAGCGAGGCGCTGTTTCGTCTGAAGCGCGGGGAGTCGCATCTGGCAATATCGCCCATGTGCGGCACGAACCTGGCTGTGGCGGGGTTGTTGGCGGGGCTGTCCTCGCTGGCCACCCTGGGGAATCGCAGCCGGGCAGAGCGACTGCCCAGCGTGCTACTGGCCTCTATCCTGGCGGTGATCGCGGCCCAGCCCATCGGCAGGCTGGTCCAGAAGCATCTCACCACTCACCCCGATCTCTCCGATACGGAGATCGTGGGAGTGAGAGAGGGCGGCCGGGGGCCTGGTCGCTTTCATAAGGTGGAGACGGTCCGCATAACATCCTAGGGCGCTTTTTGGATTTCCCGGCGCGTCCCCGTAGCTCAGCGGATAGAGCGGCTGCCTTCTAAGCAGCGGGCCGCAGGTTCGAATCCTGCCGGGGGCGCCAATCTGTTGCTCTCCAGATTCACCTGACGGCCCAGGGCCCGCGCCTTCCGTCCTACCTCAGCCATCGCCTTCCTAGAGGCCGGCGGCTATCCCAACGATCTCCAGACCCTAATGGGCTGGCAGGCCAGCCAGATGCTACGGCAGTAGGGGTAGCCCGGCGTCCCGCTCACCGTAGGTGGCTCTCTGGCGGTCGGCGTCTTCTTCATCTAGGTCTACCCCCGCCCCCTCTTCGCGATCGTCGACAACGCCACGCGGTTTCTCCTCACCTAGGGCCTTGTCTAGGACGCCGCTGTCTTACGGACCGTTTTGACCAGAGGGCGCAACAGCTTTCGCGGAAATTTCCGACAATCGAATGGGGATCGTCGGGGTGACGTAAGGCGGCCGAGTTTGGTCGCTGGGATGCGGGTGTCGGTCTGTGCCGAGGGTCCCGGGGAGCCAATGGCGAAGCCGAACGAGGAGATCAGTGTTGGTTGGCTCCCGAACCAGGCCGAGATTGGCCCGCCAGTTTCGTGAGGAGGGTGGCAACATGCGAGTCAGGCTTATTGTCATGCTTGGACTGATCACTGTCTTTGTGGCTGCGGGAGCGGGCATATTCGGGCTCGGCGGCGGGGCCTCCGGTCCGGCGGTAGACGTCTCCCACGCACAAGCGCCCGATGAGAAAGTCCATCGGGAGGTCGTCGAGGCGCTTGAGACGCAGCCGTGGGCGGATGTCATCGTGGCGCTGCGTGAACCGCCAGCCGCTAGGCGCGCCCCCCTGGACCTGCCGGCCCTGCAGCAGCAGGTGGCGGCGGAACAGGAGAATATGCTGTCGGGGCTGAGCGGCGCCGACTTCCAGGTGCTGCGCCGGTACGACTCGATCCCGGCGGTCTTCGGCAGGGTGTCCGTGGCCGGGCTGGACAAGCTGGCGGATCACCCCAATGTGACCAGCGTCCACCCCAATATCGAGCTTCACGCCACGCTATCCGAGAGCGTGCCCATGATCAACGCCGATGACGTGCATACCATGGGCTACACAGGCGCGGGCGTGACGGTGGCAGTGCTCGACACCGGTATTGACACCGACCATGCCGACCTTCAGGACGACTTGCTGGCCGAGCACTGCTATCTTACTTCCCCCGATACCTGTCCATGCGGAGGGACCACGGCGCACGGCTCCGGGTGCGCCGAGGACGGCGCCGGTCACGGCAGCCACGTCTCGGGCATCATCACCAGCGGGGGCGTGGTCGCGCCGGGGGGCGTGGCGCCGGACGCTGGCATCATCGCCTTCAAGGTGCTCAATGACTCCGGAAGCGGCTTGCTCTCGGATTCGCTGGACGCGCTCAACTACATCATCGCGAACCCGGGGGACGGGGTCGACGCCATCAACATGAGCCTCGGCAGCGGCCCATGGACGACGCCGTGTGATGGCGCCTGGCCCGAGCTTACCACCGCCTTCAATACGTTGCGCTCGGCGGGGGTGACAGCCTTCGTGTCATCCGGCAACGAC
>JBAUEL010000169.1:0-2070 GCA_049678585.1 Dehalococcoidia bacterium | reverse complement strand
GAATCGCCCCTACACCCTCCCCACCACGTCCTTGGGGCTGACGGCGTGGCGCTCGAAGCCGAGGCCCGAGGGGTCCATGCCGACGGCCAGGCCCACCATCTGGGAGAGGTGGAGGACGGGCAGGCCGATGCGGGTGCCCTTCTGGTCGGCGGCGGCGGGCTGGGCGCCGTCCAGGTTCATGTGGCAGAGGGGACAGGGCGTGACCATGACGTCGGCGCCCTTGTCCTTGGCCTCGAGGGTGTGGTTGGCGATCATGGCGTTGGCGTTGCGCTCGTTATCGCTGACGATGGGGTAGCCGCAGCAGAGCTTCTTGCCCCGGAAGTCGACCGCCGTGGCACCCAGGGCCTCGATGAGGTCCTCCAGGGCGCTGGCACGCGCGGGGTTCTCGGCGTATCCGAGGATGGCGGAGGGGCGCAGGATGTAGCAGCCGTAGAAGGGGGCGATGCGCAGGTCCTTCAGGGGCCGGACGACCATGCTGCGCAGCCTGTCGAGGCCGAAGTCCTCGGTCAGCACCCAGAGGAGGTGTTTGACCTCGGTGGTGCCCTTGTATTCGAGCCCGCCCTCCTGAAGGGTCTTGTTGATCTCGCTCAGGTAGTCGGGCTCCTCCTTGAAGCGGAAGTTCGCCTGGCCGATCACGCCCTGGCAGGTCGAGCAGATGGTCATGAGGGGCTTCTCGGTGAGCTCGGCCATGGCCAGGGTGCTGGCGTTGAAGGTGTCGCCCAGGGCCTGGTCCTTGGACTGGATCATGCCCGAGCCGGTGCAGGGGGCGTACTCGAGCTCCTCCAGCTCGATGCCCAGCTTCTGACAAAGGCCCACGGCCGAAACGTAGAGCTCGGGCGTGCTCTTGCGAGGCACGTCGCAGCCGGGAAAGAACGCGTAGCTCATGTTGCGCTGTCCTTGGCTCGCGGTAGTCATGGCCTACACCCCCATCCAACTGGCCTTGCGCTGCTGCTCTTCGAACTCGGCGACGTGGCGGGCGGCGATGTGGTCCTGCAAGCCCTCTTGGATGGCCTTGCGACGCAGGGCCAGGATGCGGTCCATGGGGGCCACGCCCTTGGGACAGACCTCTACACACATGTTGCAGCGGGTGCAGTCCCAGACGCCGCCGTACTCGGTGAGGGCGCGGAGGCGGTCGCCGTCGGCCTGATCGCGGGGGTCGCCGACGAAGCGATAGGCCTTGGCGAGGGCTGCGGGAGCGATGAACTTGTCATCCACCTCCAGGACCGTACAGTCGGAGACGCAGGCGCCACACATGATGCAGTTCATGACGCCGGCGACGTCGAGCATGGCGGCATGGGGGACCAGATACTCGCGCTCGGGCTCAGGGCCGGCCGGGTGGAGCCAGGGCTGCACCTGGCGCACCTTGCCCCAGAAGGACTCCATGTCCGCCACCAGGTCCTTGATCGTGGGCATGTTGCCGACGGGCTCTACCAGGACCTCCTGGCCCTCCTCGCGGACCAGGTCCATCACCTTGGTCTTGCAGGCGAGACGGGCCTGACCGTCGATGCGCATGGCGCAAGAGCCACAGACGGAGCTGCGACAGGAGTAGCGCAGGGCCAGGCTGCCGTCGATGTAGCCGTGGGCCTGAATGAGGGCGTCAAGGACGGTGGCATCGTGCGGCAGGTCCAGGCTGTAGGTCTGGTAGCGGGCGTCGCCGTCGGACTGGGGGTCGTACCGGCTGACCTTGAGGTTGACGCGCATCAGTAGACTCTCCTCTCGGGCTGCCAGCGGATGATGTTTGCGGGTGTGTAGTCGAGGCGGGGGCCATCTGGTGTCCAGTAGGCCAGGGTGTGCTTGAGCCAGTTGGCGTCGTCGCGCTCGGGGAAGTCGCGGCGGGTGTGGGCGCCGCGGCTCTCCTCGCGGGCGAGGGCGGAGGCGGCCATGGCCTCGGCCAGGTCCAGGGAGAAGCCCAGCTCCAGGGCGGAGAGGAGCTCGGTATTGAAGACCTTGCCCGTGTGGCTGACCTTGAGGCGGGCATAGCGCTCCTTGAGCGCGCCGATGGTATCGCAGGCGGACTGGAGCTGCTCGCCGGTTCGGAAGATGCCCACGTTGCCGCGCATGGTCTCGCCC
>JBAUEL010000168.1:0-5046 GCA_049678585.1 Dehalococcoidia bacterium | reverse complement strand
GCCACCACGCCGAGGAGCCAGGCAGTGCCCAGAAGCGCCAGGATCATGGGAGGGTAAGCGAACCGCTGCGGAGGGCGTCTCGAATCTCTCGGTAGCCGATGAGTCGCACCCCCATGCCCTCTAGGTGCTGGCGCATCCGGTCATCTCGAAAGATCTCGTAGTCTCTGACACGGTAGGCGGCGTCGTCGGTCATGGCCTCGACCTCCTCGGAGGGCATGGCGGGATGGATGAGGAAGTGGGTGACCCCACCCTTTAGCCCATCGAAGAGGGTCTTGAAGTAAGCCTCTTTGCCCTCCGGAGATGGGCCCGCCGTGTCCACCAGGGCGTGGTCGATCACAGGGTATCCGGCCTCGTCGAAGGGGCGCAGTAGGTTCTCGAAGAGGGCGAGGAAGTCGCTCAGGCCGCGGCTGCGGAGCAGTTCGGGGTCCGGTCGCGGGAGGAAGATGGGCAGCTTATACTCGCGGCCCAGAGAGGCATAGAGCGCGATGAACTTGGGATGGAAGGCGGTGCCCATGTGGCTGTCGATGTGTGTGACATCGATGCCTGCGGCCAGCGGCTTCTCGATCTGGGCGCGGAACTCGCGCTCGGCCTCCTCTAGGGTGACGTGCTCGACGGCCTCTTCATAGGTAGGCCAGAGGTATCCGTGGCTGTCGTAGAGGCCGGGGCCGGCTTCGCGGCCGGTGAGCGGCGGCCAGCGGTAGAGCGCGTATTCCGAGTTCAGGGTGAGGTGGACGCCGAGGTCGACCTGTGGGTGGGCGGCACAGTACTCAGCGACCTCCGGGAACCAGGGGCAGGGCACCAGCACGGAGCCGCAGGTGACGCTACCTCTCTCCAGACACTCGAAAGCGGCCCGGTTGGCGGCGTGGCTGACTCCGATGTCGTCGGCGTGGACGATGAGGAGGCGCTGGTCGGCCGGGTGGCCGAGACGCTGAGCGAGGTTCATGGTAGCTGCCTCCTGCTATCTCACTGTGATCAGGTCCTTGATCTTCTCGTAGGTGGAGCGGGGGATGAGCTTGCGCTCCAGAAGCTCGTCGGTGCTCTGGAAGGGGCCTTCGTTGGCGCGGCTGTCCACGATGCGCTGGGAGTAGACCTCGCCGATGCCGGGGAGGGTGTCGAGGAGGGCTGCCGAGGCCGTGTTGATGTCGATGAGCTGGGGCGAGCCGCCGGGGCCGGCCACGGAGGACGAGGGCTCGCCTATTCTGGGCACTGTTACGTGGTCTTCGTCGTGGATGCGCTGGGCCAGGTTCACCGCCTCGAGGTCGGCGTCGTCGGCGGGTCCGCCGGCGGCCTGGATGGCGTCGGCCACCCGGACGCCCTCGTGGAGGGCGTAGACGCCGGGGCGCTCGACAGCGCCGGAGACGTACACCTGGACCTCGGAGCCGGCCGGAGGGGAGTCGGGGAAGTGGATCTCGAGGGGTTCGGGGCCCCGGCGCCACTCCAGGAGGAGGAAGATGAGCGCGATCGCCAGCGCCGCCGCGAGTGCGGCGGTGAGGAGGTCACGATGGCGCTCGAGCCAGGCCCTCAAGGTGGCTCCTGGACTACGGATGGGTCTAAAGGTAGGCGAGCCCTACTTAAGCGGAATGAGGGCTGCGCGTCAAGCGGCGCGGGGGATAGGGTGGCGGGATGTTGCACACTGAGCGAGGCGAGGGTAGAGATGACGATGGCAGCGACAATGCTCACGGTGTGGGCGGAGGGGTGCGGAGGACGAAGTACCAGCACGGCACGGTGGTGGCCGGGTGGGTGTTGCGCATCGCTTCGGCCACGAAGAGCGGTTTCACCCTTGGTCGCTGGAGCCATTCCCCGTGGAGGGGGGTGTCCATGGCTCGTAAATAAGACCAGCGCGGCGGAGGCGTTCTGTTCCTCTCCAAAAGGGTATCATCTCGAGGCCTCGCCGCTTGCGCTCCCCGGTGTACTGCCCAAGATCGAGCATGTAGGCGACGAACAGCTGACCTGGCCTGTCCGGAATTGTCACGCGAGATTGGACCAAGTGGAGAAGCCGGAGGTCCACAAGCTCCTCAATAAGCCTGGCTCCTATGTCTGCGCGATCCTTCCGCAGGAGGAAACAGTTGGCGTTGACTCGCTCCAAACAGAAGCTGCTGGCCGCTTCGAAGGCTCCCTCGACCTGTCCGCGCTCCTCAAGGGTGTCTCGCTTGAGCTCGTCTCGCTTCGCCGAATCGTACTCACCCGCAGCCTGGTTGACGTCTTGGGCGGCGATGCGTGGCCCTCTTGGGCCGCCACCGCGTTCGCGGGCGACATCTATCGAACGACGAAAAACCCCCAGGAAATCTCGTGCAACGCCTCCGCTGGCAAGCACCAACCGGTCTACTGCCGTCGGAGCCAGCAGAGTGCGTATCTGGGTGAACCCGCCATCGGCCGCGATCCCCTGCAGAACGTTCATTAGGAATTCCTTTGTTAGGCGGTACTTCTCCAGAGTGAGGTCAAGGTCGATCTCGTCGGCATCATCCCCAAGCTTGACACCCACGGGCGGGTCGCTGTGACGATACCACTCGGTCCGATGCCTAATCGTTCCGATCTTGAGCCACAGCTGGCTGCCCTTCGCAATGCGGTGATAGTAGTCGACCACATCTGGCTGGTCGACCTTTCGGATGTGGTAAAGATCGTCAAGGAAGAGGAAGGCGTCTGTGCCTGAAGCTTCGGCGATTCGGCGAAAGAGGTGTTGATAGTCGATGATGTACCGGTGCAAGAAGTCGATCTTCGAGCGGCGAGACTCTTCGATGACCTGGGAGCGCTGGGAGGACTTGCTGGCTGAGGCCGCTTCCGCGCCAACCGAAACTGGCCCCACGACCCCCTTCGCGCCTGCGTGAAGACCGTCGGTCGCCTCCTCGACTTGTTCGGTGGTGGCAGTGACTGTGGCCGTCTCTGGTCCATGGAGTTGGGTCTTCAAAGCGCTAATCTGTGCATCGATCTCAGGAATGAGTTCGTCAACCACTTTGCTTTTCAAAGGGGGCCGTCTGGGCTTTGTGCCGAATAGCCGGTTCCAGAAGCTAGTCTTAGACGCCGGGTTCCTAGCCGCAGTTTGGAACCATTCCTTGAACCCACCGAGAGACTCTATGAGCACACTGAGCAATACATCAGGGTAGCTGTGACCCTTGAAGGTCTCCAGGTTCACGAACGCGATGGGGCGTCTGTCGATGGTTAGGTCGGCTGCTGCCTTCGCCAGAAGGCTGGTCTTGCCCGATCCACGACGCCCGAATACGATGTGGTGCCGTCTAGCCTTTGCGCGGTCAAGTGTGCCCGGGGCAGGCTCGACGAATCGCGGGTTGCGGACATTTGCTGCTCGGGCTGCTTCCTCAACGCTTACGGCTAGTTGAGCAACTTGCGGGGAATTGAGGGGTTCTGGTGTCTGTCGGCGCCTGGCCATGTCTCAGCCCAAGTTGAGTGGTCTGTGGCACTGCGTCGCAGCAGCTGCCGTACCACGCGCTCATTGTAGCATGGGCAGCATGAGCCTACCAGCACGTGGCGGGAGCCCGCTGCCGGAGGGCTCCGTTGCGAACGTCACGATCCGGCTCGAGCCAAGTGGTCATCGTCAGGTCGGGCGGTGATAGGTCGCGCGCGAGAAGCGGCCAGGCTTGCTCAAACGGCCCGAGGTGCGCGTGTCAAGCGTCACAAGGGAAAGTGGATTTGCTATACTCTCAACACAAGGAAGGTCGAGGGAAGCGATGCGCGGGCGGGACCTCCTCTCTATCGCCGATCTGGATGCCGACGAGCTGATGCTGGTCCTGGAGACGGGGCTCCGGCTGAAGCGGGACGGTTCTCCCCGGGCCCTGGCGGGCCAGACGCTGGCGCTGCTCTTCGAGAAGGCCTCGCTGCGGACGAAGGTGAGCTTCGACGTGGCGATGCAGCAACTGGGTGGGCACGCCATCTACCTGTCGCAGGCGGAGGTGGGGCTGGGGCAGCGGGAGCCGGTGGCGGATGTGGCGCGGGTGCTGAGCCGCTACGTGGACGGCATCGTCGCGCGCACGTATACCCAGCAGACCCTGGTGGACCTGGCCCGCCATGCCAGCGTGCCTGTGATCAACGCTCTCTCCGACGACGAGCACCCCTGCCAGGCGCTGGCCGATCTGCTGACCATTCTGGAGAAGAAGGGGCGGCTGGAGGGTCTGCGGCTGGGCTTCGTGGGGGACGGCAACAACGTGGCGGCCTCGCTGGCGCAGGCGGCGGCTACGGCAGGGATGGAGTTGACGATCGCCTCGCCGGCGGGCTATGAGCTGCCGGAGAGTTTGATGAGGCACGCGCAGGCCCTGGCCGAGAAGTCGGGCGGGAGCGTGGTGGCGGTGCGGTCGCCGCAGGAGGCCGTGCGCGGCGCCGATGTGGTGTACACGGACGTCTGGACGAGCATGGGGCAGGAGGACTCTTACCGGGAGCGGCTGGAGGCCTTCAGCGGCTACCAGGTGGGCAGGGAGCTGATGTCCCTGGCGCGACCGGACGCCATCTTCATGCATGACCTGCCCGCTCATCGGGGCGAGGAGACGGTGGATGAGGTGATCGAGGGTCCTCAGTCGGTCGTCTTCGACCAGGCGGAGAACAGGCTGCATGCCCAGCGAGCCGTCCTGCTGCTCCTGCTGGGAGAAGGGGAGGGATAGTCGGGCTTGCGGCGTGGGGCCCGGCTTGTGCGACCATGGCAGAGTTCGGCGATGCGATTGGGGACACACTGGAGCGGCTGGATGCTCTGGCCGTTCTGGACATTGCTATCATCGCGCTGGTGTTCTACTTGGCGCTGCTGCTGTTTCGGGGCACCACGGCGATGGCGCTGCTGCGGGGTGCAGCCATCCTTCTCATCGCCGCCTTCCTGCTGGGGCGGGTGCTGGACCTGCGGGTGCTGAACTTCGCCCTGCGCAACTCGCTGATCGGCGTCATCATTGCCATCCCCATCATCTTTCAGCCGGAGATCCGGCGGGCCTTGGAGAGGGTGGGGCGCACCGGTTTTCGGGTGTGGCCGGGCCGGACGAGCTATCAGGGGGTTATCGACGCGGTGAGCGACAGCGCTCTGCATCTGGCCCGGCAGCAGCGCGGGGCTATCATGGT
>JBAUEL010000167.1:0-16737 GCA_049678585.1 Dehalococcoidia bacterium | reverse complement strand
TCCGTGGCCAGGCGGACGAAGCCGAGGGCGGGTTTGGCGCAGCCGCTGTGCCCATCGCCTGCCAGGCGCGCGAAGGCCTCCAGGGCTCCCTGGCCCAGTGCCTCGGCCAGCCCCTCGGCCAGCTCCGCCGAAGCGAAAATGGTGGTGACATCCTCGTTGCCCCGGCAGACCACCGCGGCAGCGGCGTCGAAGCCCAGGGCCGAGCGCAGCGAGGCGAACACCTCCCGCAGAATCTCCTCCCCGCTCAGGGAGTGGCTGAGTCGTTGGGTCAGCTCGTGCAGGAGGGTGGCGGCGGCGGTTCGCTCGGCCAGCCGACGCTCCAACTCTCCCTCCCCCTCCTGAAGGCGACGGCGTAGCTCGGCCAGCCGGAGGGCGCCGCCTACCTGGAGGGCCAGCGCCCGGACGGGGCCCCTGCCGGCCGATTGGAGACGCTCGGAGACCAGACAGAGGAGGCCAGCCTGGCCGTCCTCGCCGGTGGGGGCCGCCAGAAGAGACCCCCGGGCCTCGCCGGACCACAGGGGCCGCGACGAACCGTCCTCAAGCCGCTCCACGAAGGCGGAGGCCGCTTCAGATAGGAACAGGGGCTGTCCCCGGCTCAGGGCCGCGGCCAGCGCAGGCAGGTGCAGCGGCCGAGCCCACACCTCGGGGCGCAGCGGGAGGGTGGAGCGCTCCAGCCGCAGGCCGCCTTCCTCGCGGCTGAACAGGGCGCAGCCGATGCGCAGGTCGGTCAGGCCCCGGGTAAGGGCATCCAGCGCCTCATCGGCCCCGTGCGCGGCCAGGACGGCGGCGCCCACTGTGGTGAGGGATTCGGCGAGGCTGGCGCCGACCTCTGCTGGCGAACGCGACCCCCGTGCTCTGAGAAACATCCTACGCTGACCTCCGACAATCGGCTAAGTAAATTATGCCCTATGGCAATATCTTGTCAACGCTTTAGAGCCTGGACCACAGGCTCCTCCGGCTCCAGCAGTGCAGGCACATGGAGGTACGCTGTCTGACCTGCTGGCTACCCCGCCTCACCAGATCATCCCGGGACTCCAGGTGGCGGGTACAAAAGAAACCTCGACACTTGGAACACTCACCCCCGAATGTCGATTGGCAGGAGAGGTGACCGCACAGCCTCTGCGCGTTGCGGCGCGCCACCTCGCGCTTGTAGATCAGGTGCCGCTCTAGATCCTCTTTCTTGCGCTGGCACCTATCCCGCGAGCAGATCTCCTGGCCGTCCTCCAGAATGACCCCGTGCCGGTCGCAGAAGGGGCGCCCACAGTACTGACATGTGGCTATGGCCGTCTGCTTGCAGGTACAGAATCCCCGCCGCACCTGGCAAACCATCGCCGTAGTGGCTTGCTGCGCTCTCACAGCGGCATTCTGCTACGGTCGGCTTCTCGGGTCAAATGCCGGAATAGGGGGGTTATGCATGCATTCCTAGGGGAGTTTTGGGGCCGATCTAGGCGGGCAAAACCCCTGATCTGAGAGGCGGAGCGAATTACCCGTGGGACCGCTGGCCTCGAATATAGAGAGGCACACAGGCACCCTGTGTCGGGTATCGGCCCGGTGTCGAACACGGAGGTCCGAGTGTCCTCACCCAAGCCCGCCCGCAGCCGCAGGCAACTCCTAGAGGATGAAGAGCGCCTGGGACAGATTGTTTGCGAATATATGCCTCTGGTGAGACACGCGGTCAACCGCATCGCTGTGGGTGCAGCCAGCGGGGGCATCCTTCAATACGAGGACATGGTAAGCTGCGGGGTGCAGGGCCTGATCGAGGCCTACTACTCCTTCGACCCCAATAGGGGGGCGAAGTTTTCCACCTATGCCCTTCCCCGCATTCGCGGATCCATCCTGGACGCCCTGCGCTCGGCTCATCCCCTGCCGCGCTCCCTCCAGAAGTTCACCAGCGACCTAGAGCGAGCCACCAGCGCGCTGCACGTCGAGCTGGGCCGCACCCCCACCAAGCTTGAGATCGCCCAGCACATGGGCCTCACGCCCGAGGAGCTCCGGGCGGCTCTGCGCACCAGCAGCATCAGGGTCCTCTCCCTGGACAACCTGGCCGACACCGCGGTCAACGGGAACCAGGAGAAACTGTGGGAGCTGGCCGACAACGACCCCAGCGTGGACCCGGACGCGGTAGCCGAGGACGTTATGGTGCGCACCAAGCTGCGGGAGGCGGTGGGCAGCCTCCCTGACCGCGAGCGCACCATCGTTCACCTGTACTACATGCAGTCCAAATCCCTGAAGAGCATCGGCCAGGATCTGGGGATCTCGGAGTCGCGGGCCTCCCAGCTCCGGCATCGCGCCATCCGCCGGCTCCGCACCGCCCTGGCCAGAGAGCTGCGGGAGGCTGCTTAGGTGAGCGCAGTGCGAATAGGGACGCCCTTGGCCAGAACTGGGGATCGCCCCAGCGTTCGAGAAGCGAGGGTGAGGCTATGATACTGGGAGAGCCGGCCCTGTCTGCCGGCGCCACCATGATCGGCATCAGCGTCATCGGCGAAGGGTCCCTGGCGACGGCTTGGGCCGCTTCCCTGGGCCGGGTGTCCGGCGCTCGTCTGCTCAGCGACGCAGCGCCGGGGACTGAGGGCAGGACGCAGCGGACAGGCCCGGCTGACCTGGCAGCGCTCCTAGAGTCACCGGCTACCCAAGGCGTGGTACTGGCAGGCCCCACCCCGGACCTCTACGCGCTGGCCAAACATGCCCTCCTGGCAGGAAAGCACGTCCTCCACGGGGGTCCCTTCCTCCTGAGGACGCACCAGGTGGCCACGCTGAGCGATCTAGCGCAGCGGCAGGGCCTGCTGCTGGCCTTCCGGGAGGACCGGGCACATCACCCGGCGTTCGCCTTCCTGGCCCGCATGGTGGGTGGGGCTCATCCCTTCTGGCCGCCGGTATACGCTCGATCACTCCACACGATGCCGCCGGAGACGGAGGCGGGCCATCAGGTGGATGCGCTGGCGACGGCAGAGATCGCGGCGATGGTGAAGCTGCTGGGGTCGCCAGGTGCGGTCGCCGCCGTGGGCTGCCGCCGTGAGGGGGGCCGGGGGCTGGATGCCGCCTTCCTCACCCTCTTCTATGGGAGCGGACCCATTGCCCAGGTGACCGTGAGCCTGGCGGAGGCCACCCCGGCGGCTGAACTGACCGTGGTCGCCGGAGGCAGGACCCTGACCCTGGACGATTTCGACCTGCGGGCACCCCTCAAGGTGGCCGCCCTGCCCCAGGAGGCGAGCTTCTCCCGAAGGTCGGCATCTCCTGGCCTGATGCAGACGGCCGGCGAGCACCTAGTCCCCAAGGCCCCGGTCAGGGATCTGGTGGTGGAGCAGGCCAGGGCCTTCGTGGAGGCCTTAGCCAGCAAGGACCTCGGCGGCAGCAATGCCTCCCTATGGGTACAAGTGGCCCTGGTCTGGGAGACTGCCCTAGAGTCCATGGCCCAGGACGGCCGTCCGGTGACGCTGCCCTGGTGGCCATCCCGCCCGGGGCACAAAAAGGCGCCGCCTCTGAGGGTCATCGAAGGCGGCGGCTCAGGTGGCGCTGTGGAGCAGCGGCCCGTTCTCACACTTGTCAGGAGCTAGGGGTTCGTCTCGTCACCGGGCCGGGTTCTGGGCTCGCCTCGGGCTCGCTCTGCTCTCCAGCGGGCTCGCGCCCTCTTCGGTGCCGTCCATCCTGGGCAGGGAAGCCGCCCTCGGCCTCCCGCTCCAACAGCTCCTGCCGCAGCACGGTGATCTCCAAGGGAGCGGCGATGCCGATCTTCACCCGGTCCCGCTCAACTCCCAGCACCCTCACCACAATGTTCCCCTGGATGACGATCCCTTGGTCCACCTTGCGCGTGAGAATCAGCATCTGCCTCTCCTTGCCCAAGCTGCTGATGGGCAGAGTCATGACTTCCCCGTCACCCACGGACCTCCTACCTAGGTACGGCGGACGGTCGGAGGGGGACGTAAGCGGGCGGATGCGCCCTCAGCGCTCCGCCCTCACGATCACTTTATCGGCAGAAGGACACCGAATGCTCAGGGGGTCTGCCCCTAAGCGAGGACGCGGCAGGAGGTGGAGCCAGGTTCAGGGGAATATTAGGCAGCGGGGGCGGCCAGGGTGTGCTCGATGAGGGTGACCAGGGCGGCCGGGCTGAAGGGCTTGGCCACGAAGCCGTCCGCTCCGACCTGGGAGGCCCGCTCCCGGTGGGACTGCTGGTCAAAGCCCGTCAGCAGCAGCACCGGCATGTGGGGAGCGACCTCGGCCTTGAGTCGCCGACATACCTCAAAGCCGTCCACACCGGGGATGGCGATGTCCAGCAGCACCAGGTCGGGTTGTTTCCGGCGGGCCAGGTCCAGGGCCTCGGTGCCGTCGGCCGCCTCCAGGATGCGGTAGCCGTTCCCGTCGAGGGAAGCTACCACCAGCATACGGATGGTAGGCTCGTCATCCACTACCAGGATCGTCTTCATAAGACCGTTCCCTCGTCAGCGATGGGCCCGCTTTCGAAGCGGGTGTCCCCGTGCTCCCACGGGGCCGATCTCTCATCGAGGGGCAGACAGAAGCCGAATGTGCTGCCCCGGCCCGGCGAGCTTTCCACCCACATCCGGCCGCCGTGACGCTCCACCACCGCCTTGGCGATGGCCAGGCCGAGGCCGGCCCCGCCGGGCCCCTCGGCTTTGGCGGGGTGGGCCCGGTAGAAGGGTTCGAAGATGCGCCGAAGGTCCCCCGGGGCAACGCCCAGGCCGCGGTCGCGGACGGCTACGCTGATGCCAGCGGGGCAGGCGACACCCCCGTCCTCGGCCAGCGGGCCCAGGTGCTCTGTGCCTGGCTTCGCCAGGCAGCCACGCTGCGCCAGGAAGCGCATGCTGGATCGGCGGGGAGAGTAGTTGATCGCGTTGCTCACGAGGTTGGCCAGGACCTGGGTGAGCTTCCCCGGGTCCGCCATGACCTGCGGCAGGTCCTCCCGGAGGCAGAACTCGAAGCGCGGGCGCTTCTCGTGCCTCTCCATCAGCGCCACCACCCGGCTCACCAGGTCGGCTATGGACACGGGCTCCCGCCGCAAGCGCATGCGCCCGGATTCGATGCGGGTCAGGTCCAGCAGCTCCTCGATGAGGGTGGCGAGCCGTGTGGACTCCTGGTTCATGAGGTTCAGCCAGTCCCGCTGGACGCTGGGGGACACATCTCGCGAGAGCAGCAGCTCGGTGAATCCCTGTAGCGCGGCCAGGGGCGTTCTGATCTCGTGGGAGGCCATGGAGACGAACTCGGTCTTCATCCGTTCGATCTTCTTCTCCCGGGAGACGTCGTGGACGATGCCCACGGCGTAGGCCGCCTGGCCGTCGGGTGCCTTCACCGGGGCCACGGAGAAGGCGACGGGAAGGCTCGAGCCGGACTCGCCCAGCGCCAGGACGGCCGTCTCCGTAACTACCCGTCCCTCTTTGATAGCCCGGGGGAATGGTGTCGCCTCCGGCGGGGTGGATGACCCTGCTTCATCCAGGAGACGGAGCACCTCCAGCACCGGCCGGCCCAGCACCCGGTCCGCCGGCTGCCTCACCAGAGCGGCGGCGGCCTGATTGAGGTAGACGATGCGCAGTCCGCCATCCACTACGAACAGGGCGTCGGCGACGCTGTCCAGCAGATCCCGCGTCCGGCGCTCCTGCAGCTGAGCCTTATCAATGCGGCGAGCGTTGTCCACGGCCAGCGCTACCTGCTGGGCCAGGGTGGAGAGTATTTCCACGTGGTCCCTGCGGAAGGGTTCCAACCCCCGCTTGCCCACCGCCAGGGCACCCAGGTGAGAGCCGCGGACATCAAGGGGGGCGATGAGGACGGACTGGACAGAGCGCAGTATGTCGCCGTTGCGGGACAGGGGAGAGGCCCGCCAAGGACGGCTGATCTCTACAGGGACGCGGGAGGCTAGCACCTCTAGGGGCAGAGAGAGCGGAGCGCCGTCCCGTCCCTGGATGATCTGCGAGCCCTCTGGCGTGCGCAGTGCCCGAAGCCGGGGCTGCTCTTCCTGATCTGTGGTCAGGAAGAAGGCCACCAAGTCGGCCCGCAGGAGGGACCATACGGAATCGAGGGCCGTGGTCAGCAGGGCCTCCTCGTCCAGCTCCGAAAGTACGGTCATGCCCGCGCGCATGAGGGCGCGACTCTGGGCCGCCGTCCTCAAGAGCTGAAGCTCGTCCAACTGGCCGGTGACCCCGGGGGACGAATTGGGCGGACGGGTCCGTTCCTGTATTCGCGCGTTGGTTGTCATGGTCCTAAACCCGGCCTGGTATCAGCAGAGCCCTTCGGGGGCGGCTGGAGCCCCTGGAATTGCTCCTGGCGAAGCAGGTGCTGGGCGAATGAGTCCGCCCCGACGTCACGGCAATCGCAGTAGGCGGCGAAGATAGAGCGGTCCAGGAGGCGGAGCCCCACATCGTTGAGCTGGCAGTCATGGTCGCGGCGCAGCCGGAGCAGCCGCCGCAGCCGCTGGACGTAAGCCTTTTGGAGGTCTTCCAGGGCGATCTCCCCCTCCAGCGCGGAGGTTCGCTGCTTCCTTTGTGCTCTTCCGGTGGGCTCTGATGGAGTGACGCTCATAAGGTTGAGTCCGGCAAACGGCGGTTAGGCCGCGGCGGCCTAGCCTGTCTCGCGCTTTTCCGTATCCTCGGTATCCTCCAGAGGTGGGGGCACATCCAGCCCCACGATGCCCTTGCGGATGGCGTAACGGATGAGGTCGGTGCGATTCTGGGCGTGCAGCTTACTCATGATGTGGGCCTTGTGGGCCTCCACCGTCTTGACGCTGATGTAGAGCTCCTGGGCGATGCGCTGGTTGGAGTAACCCTCAGCGATGAGCTGAAGAACCTCCCGCTCGCGACTGGTAAGCAGGTCGTAGCCGACCTTCCCGTCACCCTTCTTGGCCTGCCAGAGGTACTGGTTGACGGCGTCGCCATCGGAGATGGCCGAGCTGAAGTAGGTGTTGCCTCGATACACGGCCTGGATGCCCAGGAGCAGTTCCTTGACGTCGGACTTCTTGACCACGTAGCCGGAGGCGCCCGCCTGGAGGGCGCCCAGGATCTGCTCGTCCTCCATGTAGCCCGTAAGGATGAGGACCTTGATCTTGGGGAGCCGCTTGCGGATCTGGCGGGTGGCCTCCAGCCCGTTGAGGCCCGGCATGACCATGTCCATGAGCACCACATCTGGGAGGAGCTTTTCACAGGCGTCCATGGCCTCGCGGCCGTTAGCGGCATCTCCTACCACCTCCAGCTCGGGCTCCGCCTCCAGCAAGAGGCGAAGGGCCTGGCGCAACACCGCATGGTCGTCGGCGATGAGCACGCGGATGCGGCTGCCTGCGGAGAGCCTCCAGCCGGGCTGGTCGGGCCCGCGGCGGACCCGCGCGGGAGTCTGTCCTCTGGTTCCTGACGGTTGCATGAGACACCCCTTCTTTGTCGCCACCGGGGGCTGACTGGCCCCCCGGCCTCGCTTCCGCCGGATTGGATACCGACCAGTCAGTATCCAACAAGCGGCGGCGAGAATCTAACACAGCGAGGAGACGCTGACAAGTGCCTGCTCCGGGTGCCCCCTCACCCTTCCAGCCCTAATCCTGTTCATCCCTCAACCGCTCACCCATGAGCCTCGCCATCCTCTCCGCCAGGACGGGCGCTGCGACCTCATTATAATCGACGTGCAGTTCGCTCCACTCCGGGTAAGCGGGGTACTCTCGCCTGGCCCCGCAGCGCTTGCACACCCCCCGTACGACGCCCTGGCGGGGTTCGCTGAGTAACCAATGGTGCCGACAAGCTGATGCCCTCGTCTGAATCACCGTCCCTGCCCGATGGTCAACGTCCATCTAGCTGACGACACCGCATTCTAGTCACCCTATGGAGGCACTCACTATCAGGGAACACCCTAACTCGGCCCGCTGCGGCCCCCTATTTCGAAAGTGCACTTCCTAGGGCGCAAGAGCCCCACCGGGGGAGAGGGGGCCTCTGTCAGGGGAGTGAGGGAGCGCCGGTGAATGGGGCGTCATGCCCATCAGCCTGGAGGCCGAGGCCAGCAGACCAGGAGAGGGATGCCATCAGGGGTCCAAAGGCGCTCTTGAAGAACCTCAGGGAAGGCGAAGCCGGCCGCAGCGAGGAGCTCCACGCCCCCGGCGGGCCCGCATGACCAACAACGCCCCGACGATATCGGGGCGTTGTTCGAGGCGGGGCGGTAGCGTCACCGCTACAGACGGAGCTTGCCGTGGGAAGGCTGACGGCGACGCTGGCGAGGATGGCCGCTCTGCTCCTCCTCCAGTAGCTCGATGGGGGGCGTGGCCATGGCTTCATACACGTACCCGCAGCACAGGCAGGTGCTGTAGGAGCCGTACCAGTCACGCTCAGTGATCATCGAGCCCCGGCAGCGGGGGCAGTTGCGCGGCGGAGCCGCTTTGGTCGCAGACATACTAACCTCCTGGAACTGGACAGCCTGCACCTGAACTATGACCAGGCCCTTCGGCTGCCTCCGGGGTTAGCTGACGGGTTCGGGCTGAAAGGGCATGCCCTACTCGGCGTAGCGAGATTCACCCCTTGGGTGCTGGGTCCCCCGCTCCTGAAAGGATTTGGCAGGTCTGCCTACGGCAGATCTTCTGGCCCACCCCATGTACAATAGAGGCGACAAGGTTTGTGATTTCTAGAACAGCTTACAGGAGACGCCTGGCCCTGTCAAGTGCGCCTGGACGCTCCTCCCCGTTCTTGCTATCCTGACCGCACCCAGCGCCGTAGCGAGCGAGGTCACCCGGGGCACTATGCTGGAACACTTCCCCAAGGAATTCACCCTCGACGACGGCACTATCGTCTCAGTGCGCCCCCTCACCTCCGGCGATGGGGAAGCCCTCCTGCACTTCTTCCAGCAGATCCCCGAAAAGGAGCGCTATTGGCTGAAAGAAGACGTCAGCGACCCCGCAGTTATCAGCCGTTGGATGGCTGAACTGGACTATCAGCGTGTCCTCCCCCTCATCGCCGAGAAAGGCGGCCAGATCCTGGCCGATGCCACCTTACACCGTCGAGGCTATGAGGCCCGGAGCCTCCTGGGGGAGATCCGGGTGGTGGTGACCACACCCTACCGTCGCAGAGGGCTGGGCCTGGCCATGGTAGCCGAGCTGGTGGAAATAGCCGAGGCCGCCGGCCTGAGGCGCCTGTTCGTGGAGATCATCTCTGGCATCGAGCAGCCCGCCGCCGAAGTGGCCGAGCAGGTGGGCTTCCAGCGCGTGGCGGTGATCCCCGATCACCTGACCGAGCCCGACGGCCGCCCCCACGACCTCATCATCCTGGCCCTGCCCCTGGGGGAGTAGGCCCCCTAAGCCTTTGAGGCTACCCACACCATCTCCGGGCTGAGGTCCTCAAAGCGGTTCCCAAGGAAATCCCCATAGAGCGCCTCCACCCGGAAGCCGCAGAGGGCCAGCAGGTGCTCCATCTCGAAGCGGAAAGTGTAGCGGAGCCGCAGCCGGCGGTATACCCTGGACACCACCGTGCCTTCCCTGTCGACCTCCTCGTGCAGAAACAACGATCTCGCCTCCTGGCCGGAGGGCCGGTACTCGTTCGAGGCCCATAGCTCCACCTGCCGGCCGCTCTCGGGCTGTTGATAGCTTCCCTGCCGCTCCACGCCGCCCCGGCGCTGGCTCATCCACTGAGCCATCAGCACGATATCCGGGTTGAAGATATTGAGGGCGAGGCGGCCTTCGTCCACGAGATGGCGATGGATGCAGCGCAGGGCCGACTTCTGCTCCTCGACCGTCATGAGGTGCTGGAAGGAGCGATAAGGGATGATGATAAGCCCGAAGCGCTCCTCCAGGGAGAAGTCACGCATGTCCCCCTCCAGCCAGCGGACGTTGGGGAGGTCAGCGCTCCGCTCCCGGGCGCGCCTCAACATGGGCTCCGAGCGGTCCAGCCCCACGATGGGCACCCCCGCCTGCGCGATGGGGATGGCCACCCTGCCGGTGCCGCAGCCCAGTTCGAGCACTGGCGGGGTCGCCTGCTTTGCGAGGCCCACATAGAACTCCACGTCGCCCGGGACGCCCCGGAAGGCAGCGTCGTAGTGGGCAGCGACAAACTCATCGTGATAGAAGTCAGTCACCGCGCACCTCCTCGCTGGCCCCGGATGCGTGAGCGACCTCGAACTCCTCGCGCAATACGCCCATGACGATGGTATCCCAGTAGCGGCCGCCCAGATAGCGGTCCTGCCGCAGCCGGCCCTCTTCCCGGAAGCCGCACCTCCGATAGCAGGCGCTGGCGCGTGGGTTGTCCTCGCCGGTGGTGAGCCAGACGCGGTGTAGATTCATGACCCCGAAGGCAAAGCGCAGGAGGGTGACGATGGCATCGGTGCCGTAGCCCTTGCCCCAGTAGTCCTTATCGCCAATGACGATGCCCAGCTCGCCGCGCCGGTCCTCGGCGCTCACTGCCCGCAACTCCACGTTGCCGATGTGCACCCCCTCCTCCGTCTCGATGGCCAGCACGACCCGGCTGAAGCTCGAGCTCCTTGCTCCCTCGATCCATCGCTCCTCGTCCTCCACCGACACCGGATAGCGCATTCCGTGCAGGAGCTCTCGCAGCTCAGCGTCATTCATCCAGCGATGGGCCTTCTCCGCGTCTGTCCGTTCCAGGGCCCGCAGCCTGACCAGTCTACCTTCCAGCATGATCATCAACCCCCTGTGCATATGCAAAAGGCCCGCTATCTCTCGACAGCGGGCCCGCTTATCGCCGTACTTGCCTGTGGGTTAGTGGTGCAACCTCCTTGGGGCGAAGCAGGCCCGACTGCCGGTGGGCGCATCGGTCCGGTTGACGCGGCCACCACATCCGCGCGCTCCGTCAGCGCAAGAGCGTCCGCTGCTCACCCGATAGAACTGCATCCTTGGAGCCTGCTCCTCTTGGAAAGTGGCCGCATGCTAGCACGGCGACAGGGCAGTGTCAACCTGAATCGGGCCAGAGTCCTCCCTCACATCACCGCCGCCGTCGATCCCCCGTCCACCTGGACGGTGATGCCCGTGATCTGGCGGGCGGGCTCCGCGGCCAGGAAGACCACCAGGGCGGCGATGTCCTCCGGCTGGCCCACGCGTCTGAGGGGGATGCGCTGCGCTTCTTCCTGGATGACCTCATCGACGGGGCGGCCTTCGGACCGGGCACGGGCCTCCCATACCTGGCGCAGGCGGTCGGTGAGGGTGAAGCCGGGGCAGACGTTGTTGACGGTGATGTTGTCGGGCCCCAGCTCCTTGGAGAGGGTCTTGGCCAGGCCTACCACGCCCAGGCGGGCGGTATTCGAGAGGATGAGACGGTCGACAGGCTCCTTCACCGCCACGGAGGTGATGTTGATGATGCGCCCGCCGCCCGCCTGTCGCAGGTGGGGCAGGGCCTCCCGCACCGTGCGGACGACGCTGAGCAGGTTCTGGTCCAGAGCGGACTGCCAGGCCTCCTCGGAGTGCTCTTCGAAGGTCCCCAGCGGAGGGCCACCGGCGTTGTTCACTACGATGTCCAGCCGCCCGAAGGTCTCCACGGTCTGGGCGATGAAACGGCGGATGTCCTCATGGCGGGACATGTCGCACACCACCGGAAGCACCTCGGCGCCCGCCTGCGCACGGATGTCCGCTGCGGTGGCCTCCAGGGCCTCGCGGCCCCGGGCGCAGATGGCTACCCGGCAGCCCTCCCGGGCCAGACCCATGGCGATGGCCCTGCCCATCCCCTTGCTAGCGCCGCCTACCGCAGCCACCTTCCCGGCGATTCCCAGGTCCATGGTCGCACCTCGCTCCTTTGCTGGACTGGTCAGAAGAAGGGCGTACGTCGGGCATACTAGCCCCTTTAGCCCAACGGTCAACTGCCCTGGGGCGTCTGCATCGCCCTGGCGTCCCCGAAAGGTGTATCATGCCAGTACCCGCGGTGCCATGAGCAAGGCCAGACGCAAGCGCAAGTCCCTGGTCATCTTGAATACGGGCGACGGCAAGGGTAAGACCACCGCTGCCCTGGGGGTGCTGCTGCGTGCCTGGGGACGGGGATGGCGCGTGGTCATGCTACAGTTCATCAAGAGCAAGACCGCCCGCTACGGCGAGAATCGCGCCGCCGAGAAGCTGGGCATCGAGATCATCCCGCTGGGGGCAGGCTTCACCTGGCTTTCCCACGACCTGGAGCGGGACAAGGCCATGGCCCAAGAGGCGTGGAACCTGTGCAAGGAGAAGATCGCCTCGGGCGAGTACGACCTGGTCATCCTCGATGAGTTCACCTTCCCCCTGGCCTACGGCTGGCTTCCCAGGGACGAGGTCCTGGAGTTCCTGCGTCAGCGACCCCCAGACGTCCACATCATCATCACCGGCCGCAAGGCCCCCCAGGAGCTCATCGACTTCGCCGACCTGGTGACGGAGATGCAGGAGGTGAAGCACCCCTACCAGCAGGGGGTCAAGGCCCAGCCGGGCATCGAGTTCTGACGGGCAGCGCCCGCATGATCCCCATCGGCGATAGCCTCCGCACCCGCACCATCCCCTACGTGAACCTTGCCATCATCGCGGTCAACCTGCTGGTGTTCTTCTACGAGCTAAGCCTCCATCAGACCGCGGGCTTCTTCGGGGGCCTCTCGGAGCTGGACCGCTTCTTCTTAGACTGGGGCACCATCCCGGCGTGTGTCGCTGACCTTACGGGCCTTGATCCCAAGGTGGCGCCTCAGACGCTTGACGCCGTCTGTGAACGAAGCAATAACACCCTGGCCTCGCCCCTGACTTCCATGTTCATGCACGCCGGCTGGCTGCACCTCCTGGGCAACATGTTGTTCCTGTGGATCTTCGGGGACAACGTAGAGGAGGGCATGGGCCACCTGCGTTACCTGATCTTCTACCTCGTGTGTGGCCTGGGGGCATCCATGGTGCACGTGCTGGTCAACATGGACGACCTCATCCCCTCCATCGGCGCCAGCGGGGCCATCGCCGGGGTCATGGGTGCTTACCTGGTGCTATACCCCCGGGCGACTGTAGCTGTGATCTTCCCCTTCTTCCTCATCTTCTGGGCAGCCCACGTGCCTGCGGTGCTGCTAATCGGCGTGTGGTTCCTGATGCAGGTATTCAGCGGAGTGGCGTCGATCGGCGGCGATGTGGTGGGGGGAGGCGGCGTGGCCTTCTTCGCCCACATCGGGGGCTTCGTCGTGGGGCTACTGCTGGTCCACCTGTTCAGACGTCGGGGGCCCTCTCTGCGCCCTATCTAGCCGGAGCGTCGGCAGCGGGACTGGTGGGAATAAGACCCGCCACTCCGCAAGACCGAGCGGAAGCGCCGAACAGGCGTTAGCGAGGATCGGCCTCGGGTCAGAGGACCAAGATATAGCCCCCAGCCAGGAGAGGGAGGTTTTCGCCAGCGCCCCTAGCGGAGCGAGTGGTAGTCGATGCGCCCCCGCATGCCCCGCTCGACGGCGGCGCTGACCTCTTCGACGAGGGCCACCATTACCTGAGAGAGGAGCCGCTCGCGCAGCCCGCGGCGAGGCCGGACGTAGCTGATGCGCCGCGGCACCTCGCCCAGCTCCATGGCTATGTCGATGGCCGTGTCCAGGTCCCCCAGCTCGTCCACCAGCCCCATTTCACGGGCCTTGCCCGCAGAGAAGACCTCGCCGGTGGCTATGCCGCGCGCCTTCTCCAGGGGCAGCTTGCGCGACTCCGCCACGATGGAGATGAAGCGCTCGTAGAACTCATCCAGAAGGGCCTGCTCCTTCTCCCGCTCCTCCGGCGTGGGCTCCCGGAAGAAGGACCACATGTCCTTCAGGCGCCCGCTCTTGGTGACGGACACCCGGATCCCCCATTTGCGCATGAGGTCGTAGAGGAGGGGTCGGATGGAGATGACCCCGATGGAGCCGACCATGGCGCTGGGGAGGGCCACGATCTTGGTGGCCGCGCAGCTCAGGAGATAGCCCCCGGAAGCGCCAGTGCCCCGGATGAAGGCGACCACCGGCTTCTTGGCCGAGACCCGGGCCAGGGCCCGATGCAGGTAGTCCGCGGCCGCCACCGAACCTCCCGGCGAATCGATGTCCACCACCACCGCCCGTATGCGGGCGCTCTCCTCCAGCCTCCGGAAGGCCCGCACGAACTCCACAGTGCGTACCGTGGACCCCAGTGCCCCGAACATCTCCACCACGGCGATGCGCCCAGAATCGCGTAGGCTGCCCAGTACCAGCACCGGTCTCTACCTCATTCTCTCCGGCTTCGGCGAGGCACGCCCGCCGGAACCTTCCCCCAGACCTGCTCGGACTCCCAGTGTATGCACGGCCCCGGCTTCACGTCAACGGCTCATGCCCGCTGTTGTCCGGGCCAGGGCCACGGGAGAAGCGCGCGGTTCCCCGCCTTGACGCCCATCCTGAGGCGCTTCTATAATGTTTGCACAATTGAATATGGGCAGCGCTCTTATCGAGAGTGGTGGAGGGACCGGCCCTGCGAAGCCCGGCAACCGGCCCCCGCATCCGGGGGAGAAGGTGCCAAGTCCGACCCCTCGCCTGAAGTGAGGGGAAAGATGAGAGTGGTCTCGGAACTTCTCACACCACGAGAAGTTTTTTGTTGCCTCCCGGCCTAGAACACATGCCTTTCGAACCCATCGCCTGGACCAATGAGGGCAGACTTCGCCTGCTGGACCAGACACGCCTGCCCGGCGAGGAGGTCTACCTGGCGCTCGACGACCACCGCCAGGTGGCCGAGGCCATCCGTGCCATGCGGGTGCGAGGCGCCCCCGCCATCGGCGTGGCCGCTGCCTACGGCCTCGCACTGGCCGGACGAGCCAGTCCCGCCGGCGACCTGGATGCCCTGATGGCAGACCTGCAGGAGGCGGCCCGCGAGCTGGGTGAAGCCCGGCCCACTGCGGTTAACCTCCCCTGGGCCCTCGAACGGGCCACCGCCGCCGCCGGCAGGGCCGCCGACGCCGAGGGCGCCCGCCGGGCCCTGCTGAAGGAGGCCTGCCGCATCCACCAAGAGGCCACCAAGGCAGACCGGCGCATCGGCCATCTGGGGGCGGAACTCATCCCCGACGGCGCTACCATCGTTACCCATTGCAACGCGGGCGGGCTGGCCACGGCCGGCTACGGCACCGCCCTGGGAGTGGTGCGCGCGGCTGTCGAGGCGGGGAAGCGGGTACACCTTCTGGCGGGGGAAACGCGCCCCTTGTTGCAGGGGAGCCGCCTGACCGCCTGGGAACTGGTCAGGGACGGCGTCCCCGTCACCCTCATGGTGGACGCGGCAGCCGGCCACATCTTCCGACGGTGCCGGGTGACGTGCGTCCTGGTGGGCGCCGACCGCATTGCCGCCAATGGGGACGTGGCCAACAAGATCGGAACCTACACCCTGGCCTTGCTGGCGCAGGAGCACGAGGTGCCCTTCTATGTAGCCGCGCCCACCAGCAGCATCGACCTCTCCCTGGCCGACGGCGAGGGGATACCCATCGAGGAGCGCCCGCCGGAGGAGGTGACCTTCATCGCCGGGGTGCGCATAGCCCCCGAGGGGGTAGCGGTCATCAACCCCGCCTTCGACGTCACCCCGCACGGCCTCATCTCGGCCATCATCACCGAGCGGGGCATCGCCCGGGCGCCCTACGCAGAAGCGCTGCGGGCGCTCATGGAGGGCTAGGACCCATGGCTCGCGCCGACCTGGCGGTCATCGGCGGCAGCGGCTTCTACCAGATCGAGGGCCTCTCCGACGTGGAGGAGGTGCGCCTGGACACGCCCTTCGGCCCCCCCAGCGACCGGCTGGTCCTGGGCACGCTGGCGGGGGTGCGGCTGGCCTTCCTGCCGCGGCACGGCGTGGGCCATCGCATCCTGCCCTCGGAGCTGCCGGCGCGGGCCAATATCTGGGCCCTCAAGAGCCTGGGGGTGCGGCAGATCATCTCGGTCAGCGCCGTAGGCAGCCTCCGCGAGGAGATCGCCCCCCTGCACATGGTGGTGCCGGACCAGCTCATCGACCGCACGCGGGGCCGCCCCAGCAGCTTCTTCGGGAGGGGGCTGGTGGCGCACATCGCCTTCGACGAGCCTTTCTGCCCGGTCCTCAGCAGCATCCTGGCCGAGAGCGCCGCGGAGGCTGGCGTGACCGTACACCGGGGCGGAACCTGCGTGGTCATGGAAGGACCCGCCTTCTCCACCAGGGCCGAATCCCACCTCTACCGCTCCTGGGGCGCCCACATCATCGGCATGACTGGCCTGCCCGAGGCCAAGCTGGCCCGGGAGGCCGAGATATGCTACGCCGTTCTCGCCTCGGTCACCGACTACGATACCTGGCATGAGAGCCACGCAGCGGTCAGCGCGGAGATGATCCTGGACAACCTGAAGCGTAACGTGGAAGCGGCCAAGCGAGTCGTGGCCGCGGCGGTTCCCCGCCTGCCGCGGCAGCGCTCCTGCCCCTGCCCTGATGCCCTGCGCACCGCCCTGGTGACCCCCTTCGAGGCGGTGCCGGAGGATATCAAGCGAGACCTGGCGCCCATCATAGGCCGATACCTGCGAGAGGGTTCGACCACATGAACGCGAACGAGGCCCTCTGACCATGGCGGAACGGCAGCTCCAGCGCGGCGTCGCCACAGCCGCCAGGACGGCCCACTATCTGGTGCGGCGCCTGACCGACCCAGAGGAGATCCGGGGCCTGCTGGAGCCTCGTCGCATCTATGCCGCCTACGCCCTGGGCCAGCTCGAACCCGCCCTCCTCCCTCAGACCGAGTGGTGGCTGGCCCGCGGCACCACCGGGGAGGCTCTCCTACTGCACTCGCGGGGCGGGCTGGGCAACGCGCTCTGGGCCGCGGGAGACCTTGGGGCGCTCGACGCCGCCCTGAGCCTGCATCCGGGACC
>JBAUEL010000166.1:0-26596 GCA_049678585.1 Dehalococcoidia bacterium | reverse complement strand
GTTCTGCCCACCCACCCGCCCTCGAAATGTATTTGGAAACTGGGGGACACTCCCAGACCCCCGGCCCGCTGCGCGGGGGCGGAATGCTCGGACGGGGAAGGCTGAGGGCGGAAACCTTAGGGGCTCTGCCCCTGTGCACTCCCCGTTTTGCAACACACCCCAAAGCCCGGAGGCCAAGAGAGCCAAGCCACCAACCTTCAACCAATCATCCAGAGCATAGTACATGGCGGCCCCGCCGTCAGGTGCCGAAAGACCCTGCCGTGGGCACCCCCACGGAGCGTCAGGCAGGCCGGTCTCCCCCCTCCAGGCAGGCGCGCACCAGCGAAATAACCCTCTCCCGCATCTGCGCTCGATTTGCCTCCGTCAGCTCGATGACCCGGACGTCCGGCCGGGCCTTGATGGCGTCAGCGTAGGGGTGAGGGCCGAGCATGATGGTGCCCAGGAGACAGCGGCCGCCCTCCAGCGCCTCCAGCACGGCCTGGCGGAAGGAAGGCGAGAACAGCTCCATCTTGCCGATCTCGTCCACCACCACCAGGTGCCGGCACTGCACGGCCCTGCGGATGGCCGGCACCGCCATGCCCTCGATGTTCGCCAGGTCCACCCCGTAACGCCCCACGCGGTGAGGGCTGCGGATGTCCACGCTGGAGAGGGTGGCGGTGCCGCCATCGAGCGTGACGATCTGGAAGCCCCGGCGCCGGCCGTCGGGACCCCGCATCTCCTGCGTGTAGAACCCGTCGGCCTCCACCTCCAGCGAGTCGATGACCTGGCGGATGAGGGTGGTCTTCCCGCAACCCGGTCGGCCGGTGAGGAGAACGGCTGCCACCTTCGGTTCCCCGATGCGGCCTAGGTGACCTTCAGGGGCACCTGCTCGCGGCAAAGCGGGCAGTCGCCGGGGTCGTAGGAGGCGATCTCGAGCTGAAGACAGGCGAAAAAAGGCAGGTCATCGAAGGCAGCCTGCCCTCCCGTCCGGTCGACGAGCACAGCGACGCCGATGGGCTGCCCGTCCGCCTCCCGTACGGCGTCCAGCACCTGGCGGATGCTGCCGCCGGTGGTGAGGATATCGTCCACGACCAGCACCCGCTCGCCAGGCTTCACCTGGAAGCCCCGCCCGAAGCGGCGGACCTCGCCCTCTCGCTCCGCGAAGATGCCCCGCACGCCGAGCTGGCGGGCTACCTCATAGCTGAGGATGATCCCGCCGGTGGTGGGTCCAGCCACCAGGTCCGGCCGGGCATCGCGGAAGTGGTCAGCGATGAGGCGACAGAGGGTCTCGGTATGCTGAGGATGCTGGAGCACCTGGAACTTCTCGAGGTAGGTGCCGGAGTGGCGGCCGGAGGCGAGGCGGAAGTGCCCCTCCAGGATAGCACCGGCCTCGCGGAAGACCTGGAGGACTGAGTCCTGGCTCATGGCTCCCTCCCCTATCGCAGGACTGATCCCTCAGCGGAACGCCGGGACGGCGCGCTGGGCTTACCCGCCCTTGATCCTGGCCAAAGCGGTCCGGCGCTCAGGGCGCCTCAAGCTGGATGTCGCGGTTGTCCAAGAATCCCCATGCAGAGAACGGCCAGTAGGAGACCCAGGCCTGGCCGATGATGTTCTCCTCCGGCAGCATCCACCCGGCCCGGGAATCGTAGCTATTGGCGCGATTATCGCCCAGGACGAAATAGTGGTCCGGTGGCACCGTCTCTGGGCCGTAGTTTGAACTCCCCTTGTTTGGTATGTATGGCTCCTCCAGGGGCATGCCATTGATGAACACGGTGCCATTCTGGATCTTCACGATGTCGCCGGGCTCGCCGATGATGCGCTTGATGAAGTCGCGCTCCGGATTGTTGGGCGCCCGGAACACCACCACGTCGCCCCGGCGGGGGGCACGAAAGATGTGACGCATAGGATTATCGCCGGGGTCGATGAAGGGCACGAACTTGCTGATGGTGTCCAGGTTGATCTGGAAGTAGAGGACCTTGCTGACCAGTAGATACTGGCCGTCCTGGAGCCCCGGGTTCATGCTGCTGCCCTCCACGCGGAAGTTCTGCACCACCGCCCGCACAGCCAGGAAGATGAGGAGGGCCAGGATGACCGTCTCGATGAGCTCGCGGGCAAGCCGGCGCACTTTGGGGCCCCAGCGGGGCCGCTCCACCGGAGGGGCGACCGCCTCGGCCGAAGCGCCGCCCTCCTGTGCGGAGGCGGACCGGCCAGGAGGCAACAGGAGCAGGGGCTCCGCCTCGCCGGACTCGCTGGCCTGCGCCGCTGGCGTAACCGGAGGGTCCGGCTGCGGGGCCTTCTCGGGATGCTCTTCGGAGGATAAACCAAGATCGGGGGGCATGCCCCCCTCCAACTGGTAAGACATAGCAGCGTAACTCAAATTATAGCACAGGCCACTCCTGGCCCAGATAGGGCTATCCCTTCGCCGGAGGACGCATTTTACCAGAATTACCCGCGCGAAGGACAGGGACAGGCCTGTCGCGGGGCCTGGCCGCCTCGTATACGCTCCTTGCCCGCCGCCCGGCGGCGGTGCTAGAATGACGCCGCCGGGTTCTTGGCGCCTGCCAAGCTAACTTGAGGAGTAGGCCGTGGTCTTGAGCGACAGGACGATCAAAGAGGAGCTGGCGGCCGGCCGACTCATCGTCGAGCCTCTGGACATGGATTGCATCCAGCCCGCCAGCGTAGACGTGCACCTGGACCGGCAGCTACGGGTCTTTCGCAGCGGGCGCCAGGCCTACATCGACGTGCAGCGGCCCACGGAAGACATCACCGAGCTGGTGCAGATCCCGGACGACGAGCCCTTCTTCCTCCAGCCGGGGGAGTTCGCCCTGGGCAGCACGCTGGAGGTGATCACCCTCCCCGAGGACATCGTGGCCCACGTGGAGGGGAGAAGTTCGCTCGGCCGGCTGGGCCTGCTCATCCACGCCACTGCCGGCTTCGTCGCCCCCGGCTGGACCGGCAAGCTCACCCTGGAGCTGTCCAACGTGGCCAAGATGCCCATATCCCTCCACTACCGGATGAAGATCGGCCAGATCTCCTTCCTGCGCATGTCCACGCCGGTGGAACGGCCCTACGGCGACCCGAGCCTGGGGAGCAAGTACCAGGGGCAGATGGGTCCCACCGCCAGCCGCGCCTACGAGGACTTCGAGCGGAAGCGCTAGGGACGGAAGAATCCCATGGACCCCATGCAGCGCGCTCTGAGCCTGGCCCGTCAGGCCCTGGGACGCACCAGCCCCAATCCAGCGGTGGGCGCGGTGCTGGTGAAGGACGGTCGCGTGGTGGGCGAGGGCTACTATCGCGGGCCGGGATCGGCGCATGCCGAGGTGGCGGCCCTCCGCCGGGCCGGGGAAGCCGCCCGCGGGGCCACCATGTACGTGACCCTGGAGCCCTGCTGCCACCAGGGCCGCACTCCGCCCTGCACCCGCGCCATCCTGAAGGCGGGAGTACGGGAGGTCCGCTTCCCTCATCTGGACCCCGATTCCAAGGTGTGCGGCCGGGGCCGGGCCGAGCTGGAGTCAGCAGGGGTGCGAGTGGTGATAGGGGAGGGCGAGCGGGAGGCCCGTCGCATCAACGAGGCCTACATCAAGCACCGCACCAGCGGCCTCCCCTTCGTGACCGCCAAGTTCGCCGCCAGCCTGGACGGCAAGATCGCCGCCGCCAGCGGCGACTCCCGCTGGGTGAGCGGACCTCAGGCCCGGCAGTGGGCTCAGCGGCAGCGCGCCCTCATCGACGCCATCCTGGTGGGGGTGAATACGGTGCTGCTGGACGACCCTCAGCTCACCGCCCGACCGGGCGGCCGCTTGGCCCGGCGGCAGCCCCTGCGCGTGGTAGCGGACAGCCGGGGCCGCACGCCGGCCTCGGCGCGGGTGCTCCAGGGGAGTGCGCCTACCCTGGTGGCCACGACCGAGGTATCGCCACCAGCGTGGCGGAAGGCCATGGCCTCGGCGGGCGCCGAGGTGGCGCTCCTCCCCGCCGACCCCGAGGGACGCGTGGACCTGCCCTCGCTGCTGCGGCTGCTCGGGGAGCGAGACCTGGTGTCGCTGCTGGTGGAAGGTGGGGGGGAGCTTCTGGGCAGCTTCTTCGATCAGGGGCTGGTGGACAAGGTGCAGGCCATTGTGGTGCCGGCGATTGTGGGGGGCACTTCGTTTACCGCCGTGGCTGGCCGCGGCGTCCAGCGCATGGCCGAAGCCCTGCGCCTCCACGAGGTGGAGGTGGAGCGGCTCGGCGCCGACCTGCTGGTGACGGGCTACACCCGTCGGCAGACATTCGAATAGGGGTCATAGAGATGGGAGTATTTACGGGCATCGTCGAGGAGATGGGGACCGTGCGGGAGCACCAGTCGGGGACGCTTATTATCAATGCCCGGAAGGTGCTGCGTGGCACCAACCTTGGTGACAGCATATCGATTAACGGGGTGGACCTGACGGTGAGTCACTTTGACGAGGAGGGGTTCACCGCCAGCCTCATGCCGGAGACCTACCGGCGTAGCAACCTGGGCGAACTGAAGCCGGGCGACGGGGTGAACCTGGAGCGGGCCGTCCCCCTGGGGGGGCGCATGGGCGGCCACTTCGTGCGGGGCATCGTGGAGGCCACCGGCAAGCTCATGTCCCTCACGCCGGAGGAGGATGCGATCATCGCCCGCTACTCGGCGCCGCCGGAGATCCTGCGCTACGTGGTGGTGAAGGGCCCCATCGCCGTGGACGGGGTGAGCCTGACGGTCATCGACCGCGACGAGTCCTCCTTCGCCGTCTCCCTGGTAGAGTACACCCAGGAGGTCACCAACCTCGTTCGCAGGAAGCCGGGCGATACGGTAAACTTGGAATCGGACATCATCGCGCATTACGTGGAGCAGCTTCTGGAGAGCCGCCTGTCCGGGTGAGAGGCACGGGCAGGGCTTCTCGGTCCGGAGCCGCTAAGGCTGGGGACGGCTCGGCAGGCAGGGCTTTTGGGCCGAAGTAGGGATGTGATTATGGGTTTGGCGAGCATCGAAGAAGCCATCGAGGAATACCGGATGGGGCGGTTCGTCGTCATCGTGGACGACGAGAGCCGCGAGAACGAGGGTGACCTGACCCTTCCCGCCCAGTTCGTCACTCCGGAGGCCATCAACTTCATGGCCCGCTACGGTCGCGGACTCATCTGTGTGCCCATGAACGGCGAACGCATCGACGAGTTGGGCATTCCCATGATGGTGGGCCGCAACGAGTCCCGTTTTGGCACCCCCTTCACCGTCTCCGTGGAGGCGCGCAGCGGCGTGACCACCGGCATCTCCGCCCCCGACCGCGCCCGCACGGTGCAGGTACTGATCGACCCCAGGACCAGCCATGAGGACATCGTGATGCCCGGGCACATGTTCCCGCTGCGCGCCCGCGACGGCGGCGTACTGGTGCGGGCCGGCCAGACCGAGGCTACTATCGATCTCTGTCGGCTGGCGGGCCTCTACTCCGCCGGGGTTCTCTGCGAGATCATGAAGTCCGATGGCACCATGGCCCGCCTGCCCCAACTGAAGCGCTTCGCCTCCCGGCATAAGCTCAAGATGATCAGCGTCAACGAGCTCATCAGCTATCGCCTGCGCAACGAGAAGCTGGTGGAGAGGGTGGCGGAGACTGTCCTCCCCACCGAGTTCGGCGAGTGGAAAATCATCGCCTATCGCAGCATGATCGATCCCGACGAGCATATGGCCCTGGTGCTGGGCGACATCAGCGGGCCGGAGCCGGTGCTCGTGCGCATGCACAGCCAGTGCGTGACAGGTGACGTCTTCGCCAGCCTACGCTGCGACTGCGGCGAGCAGCTCCGCACCTCCATGCGCCTCATCTCCGAGGAGGAACGCGGCGTGGTGGTGTACATGCGGCAGGAGGGCCGGGGCATCGGCTTCCACAACAAGCTCCGGGCCTACGCCCTCCAGGATGAGGGCCTGGACACCGTCGAGGCCAACGTGGCCCTGGGCTTCCCTCCGGACCGCCGCGACTATGGCATCGGTATGCAGATCCTGGCGGACCTGGGCCTGAAGGACATCCGGTTCCTCACCAACAACCCGGCCAAGCGGTCCGGCCTGGAGGGCTACGGCCTGCGCATGGTGGAGCGGGTGCCAATCATCACCGAGCCTAACCGCCACAACGTCCGCTACCTGGAGACCAAGCGTAAGAAGCTGGGGCACCTCCTGCGGGCGGAGGACGCCAGCCTGTAGGGGCGGCGAGTCTTGGGCAGGACCTTCGAGGGCGGCCTCCAGGGCGAAGGGCTACGCCTGGCCATCGTGGTCTCCCGTTTCAACGACTTCGTCACCCAGCGGCTCCTCGAGGGCGCGCGCAGCGCCCTCGACCGCTACGGGGCGGGTGCCGATGAGGCCGACGTGGCCTACGTCCCCGGCTCCTTCGAGCTGCCCCTGGCGGCGCGGCGGCTGGCCGAGAGCGGCCGCTACCATGCCATCATCTGCCTGGGGGCGGTCATCCGTGGGGAGACCCCTCACTTCGACTACGTGGCGGGCGAGGCCGCGCGGGGCATCGCCCGGGTGAACCATGAGACCGGCATTCCCACCGTCTTCGGCGTCATCACCGCCGACACTGTGGAGCAGGCCCTGGACCGTGCTGGCGGCAAGGTCGGCAACAAGGGATATGACGCCACGGTGACGGCCATCGAGATGGCCAACCTCATGAGGCAACTCGAAGAGGCCTAGCAAACAGCTCAGGGCCTGTACTCGTCCAGAAACATTCCGTACACCATAATGGCCGCGGACCTGCGGGACCCCTGGATGGTGAAGAGAGCTCCCAAGCGCCCCTACGCCCTCAGGAAGCCCCGAGACTACGCTCCTGTGGCCCCCGGCGACCTCATCCAGGTGGACACAGCAGAGATCAGACCCCTACCAGGCTTGGTCTACAAGAACTTCGCTGCCCGCGACGTGGTGAGCCGCTGGGACGTCCTGGAGGTCCACAGCCGGGCGACAGCACAGGCCGCCGCTAGCTTCCTGAACAGGGTGCTTGAGCGGATGCCCTTCCCGGTGAGGGCGATTCAGGTGGACGGAGGCTCCGAGTTCAGGGCCCAGTTCGAGGAAGCCTGCCAGAAGCGAAACATCCGCCTCTTCGTGCTGCCGCCGCCCTGCACTTTGCCTGGTACAATTTCGTGCGGCCCCACCGCACGCTCGGCGCTACGCCCGCGATGGCTGCGGGCCTCGTCGAGTGGCCTTGGTGCATGGGCGATTTGGTGCGGCTTGCAGCGTGAAAAGAAAAGCAGGAGCCACGTTGCCGAAAGCTCCTGCCGCTCACCGTTGTCTCTCGACAACAGTGAGGTGGTCACTGAATAATATCGTCCCAGGGAGGCGTTGTCAATAGTCGTTGGAGCAAGCAATTAGCATGAACAACAGAATGGCGGTCTTCATCGACGGCAGAAATGTCCACTATCGCCTAGTTAAGCTTGGATGGCCCACTGAATACGACGTTATGGCGTTTGCTGAAGCAATCAGTGTCCGCCAGCACTTCAATCTCGTAGCTATCTACTACTATAACGCCACACCGCTTTCCAAATTCACTCCCGAACCTGAATATGGCCAGCAGCTTCGCTACTACACGTACATAGAGGGCCAACTAGGGGATAGGTTCCGAAAAGGCTTCCTGATAGATGCTGGTGGGAGGCCGGTTGAGAAGCAGGTAGATGTGAAGCTTGCCCTAGACTTGGCGTTATGTGCAGTGAGAGACGAATACGACATTGCAGCCCTCGTTTCGGCTGATGGCGATTTCGGGGCTGCGGTTGAGGAGGTGCAACGCGAGGGCAAGCGGGTCATAAACTACGTATTCAGAATGCAGCGCTCCTTCAACCTGGCCCAAGTGTGTAATGAGGTCCGTTTCCTGAAGCGAAAGCACTTCACACCAGTCGTCTTTTCCGACGAAGATGCGCCGTCAAATTAGGACACCACCGACGAGTACACTGGCTTGCCAGGGCCAGGGCCTCCATGCTATACTTCGCGCAGAATAGCTCCCTTTGAAGTGGGCCGGGCCCACTTCTTTGTTCGTAGGCAACCTGCGGGCATTGGCAGCGGAGGTTGATGAGGAGGATGAAGAACGAGTTTCTCATCGCCATGACGCAGTTAGCGGCAGAGAAGAACCTACCTAAGGAGGTGGTGTTCGAGGCCGTGGAGGCGGCGCTGGCTTCCGCCTACAAGAAAGACAACCTTGCTGCTGCCAACGTGGTGGTGCGCATCGACCGGGAGACCGCGGCGACCCGTGTGTTCATCCAGAAGACAGTAACGGAGGAGGTCTCTGATGAGCGCACGGAGATCACCCTGGCGGAGGCTCGTCCATACAAGCCCGACGCCGAGTTCGGCGACGTCATCGAGTTCGAGGCTACCCCCCAGCAGGGCGGCCGCATCGCCGCTCAGACTGCCAAGCAGGTAGTCCTCCAGCGGCTGCGGGAGGCCGAGCGGGAGGTGGTCTTCGAGGAGTACTCGGGCAAGGAGGGCGATATCGTTTCCGGGATGGTGCAGCGTCTGGAGGGGCGGAACGTGGTGGTGGACCTGGGGAAGACGGAGGCTGTCCTGCTCCCCCCGGAGCAGGTACGTCCCGAGCACTATCGCCCGGGCCAGCGCCTGAAGTTCTACCTGCTGGAGGTGTACAAGGCCGCCAAGGGACCCCAGGTAGTGGTCTCCCGCACCCACAAGAACCTGCTGCGTCGCCTCTTCGAGCTGGAGGTGCCCGAGATCTTCAAGGGCATCGTCGAGATCAAGTCTATTGCCCGCGAGCCCGGCTATCGCAGCAAGGTAGCGGTCATCGCCCACCAAGAGGGGGTGGACCCCATAGGGGCGTGCGTAGGGCTACGGGGCATTCGCATCCAGAATATCGTCAACGAGCTCAATGGGGAGCGCATCGATGTCGTGCAGTGGGACGCGGAGCCGTCCCGCTTCGTGGCCCATGCCCTCAGCCCCGCCCAGGTGGTCAACGTGGTCACCAAGCCGGAGGAGAATACCGCCGAGGTGGTGGTGCCCGACCGGCAGCTCTCCCTGGCCATCGGCAAGGAGGGGCAAAACGCTCGCTTAGCGGCCAAGCTTACCGGCTGGCGCATTGACATCACCAGCCAGACGGCGTACGAGCAGGAACTGGAGGCAAAGGGCCTGCCCGCGGCGGCCGCTGAGCCCTCTGTAGCGGAGGCCGCACCGGAGGTTCCAGCACCGGAGCCGGTCGCAGCGCTGGCTGAGCCCCCGGCCCAAGCACCGATCGAGGAGCCAGTGAGACCCCTGGCCCCCGAAGAGGAAGCGGTGCTGGCCTTCGAAGAGAAAGAGGTGGGCGCTGCCGAGGAGCCCGCAGTGCCGGAGGCAGAGAAGGCGGCGGTAGAGGCCGCTCCGGCGGAGGCCCCCAGGCCCCAGATCCGCTTTGCTGAGGAGATACTGGCCCCAGTCCGCACGGAGGCCAAGGGGAAGCGCAAGGCCAAGAAGGGTGCTACCCGCCAGAAAGCGGAAGATGAACTCGAGGCAGCGGCAGCCGCCAAACTCAAGAAAGCCAAGCGCCCTCGTCGCAGCGTGGAGATTGTAGAAGAGGAAGAGAACGAGTACGAGGAGCCGGTCCCCTAGCAGGGATGGTGAGCGGAGCGTCTTGCCGTGAGCGCGAAGGTCCGAACCAAGCCCCGGCATGTGCCCCAGCGGACCTGCGTGGGCTGCCGCGAGACCGACGCTAAGCGCGAGTTCGTGCGCGTGGTGCACACCCCCATGCGCACCGTGGAGGTTGACCCCACGGGCAAGAAGTCTGGCAGGGGCGCCTATCTGTGCCGGCGTCCCGAGTGTTGGCAGGCGGCCTTGAAGAAGGACCGCCTGGGTCATGCCCTCCGGACCACCCTCTCCGAGGCGGACAGGGCGGCCCTGCTGGAGTATGCGGAGGGGCTGGCGGCTTCCAGGGTGTGAGGTCTGAAGGACGGTTCCAAGAAGGTTCGTGATGCCTGGCAGGAGCGAGCAGACGGAGCGACCAAGGGGACAGCAGGCGTCCGTGTCATCGGCGACCCGTGAGGGAGCCGGTGGCGACGGCGCCCGCAGCCTGGAGATTCCACGCGTCCTCACCGTGAAGGAGCTGGGCGATCTCATGGGCGTCTCGCCTGTGGAGGTCATCAAAGAACTCATGAAGAACGGGGTCATGGCCAGCATCAACCAGGTCATCGACTTCGAGACCGCTGCCATCGTCGCCCACGATATGGGGTTCGAGCCCCAGGAGGCTGCCCCGCCGGAGACGGCTGAAGTACCCGCCACTGCCGCTGGCCGGCCACGCATCCAGGAGGAAGAGGGAGCCGCCCTCCAGCCTCGCCCTCCTGTAGTGACCGTCATGGGCCACGTGGATCACGGAAAGACCAGCATCCTGGACGCCATCCGCGAGACGAGCGTGGCCCCCAGCGAGGCTGGCGGCATTACCCAGCATATCGGCGCCTATCAGGTTAAGGTGAACGAGCAGCGTATCACCTTCCTGGATACGCCCGGGCACGAAGCCTTCACCGCTATGCGCGCCCGCGGCGCCCAGGTGACCGATGTAGCCGTGCTGGTGGTAGCCGCGGACGATGGCGTCATGCCCCAGACACAAGAGGCCATCGACCACGCGCGGGCGGCCGGGGTACCCATCGTGGTGGCCCTGAACAAGATCGACCTGCCCGATGCTAATCCCGACCGGGCAAAGCAGCAGCTCTCCGAGCACGGCCTGGTGCTAGAGGAGTGGGGCGGCGACGTCATCTGCGTCCCTCTCTCCGCCAAGACCAAGGAAGGCCTTCAGAATCTGCTGGAGAATATCCTGGTGGTGGCTGAGGTGCTGGAGCTGAAGGCTAACCCGGAGCGGCTCGCCATCGGCACGGTGGTGGAGGCAGAGCTCGATAATACCCGCGGGCCCATGGCCACCGTGCTGGTGGAGACGGGGACCCTCCGCGTGGGCGATGCGGCGGTGGTGGGCGAGACCTGGGGGCGGGTCAAGGCCATGTTCAACGAGCTGGGCAAGCGCGTCAAGGCGGCGGGGCCCGGCGAGCCCGCTGAGATCCTGGGACTCCAGGAGGTGCCACGGGCAGGCGACATCGTCACCGTGGTCAGGGACGACCGGACCGCTCGGGCGATGGTCGTGCAGAGGCTCCGCGAACGCGAGGCCGCCGCCCTTCACGAGCAGCGCCGGGTCAGCCTGGACACACTCTTCGGCGAGATCAGCGCGGGCAAGATGCGCGAGCTGAACCTCATCCTCAAGACCGATGTCCAGGGCAGCATCGAGCCCATTCGCGCCTCCCTGGAGCGCCTCAGCACTGACCAGGTGAAGGTCAAGATCATCCACTCCGGCTCCGGCACCATCACTGAGTCCGATGTGATGCTGGCGGTGGCCTCCGGCGGCATCGTCATCGGCTTCAACACCAGGCCCGAGCCCGGCGCTCGCCGCCTGGCCGACGCCGAGGGGGTGGACATGCGCCTCTACAGCGTAATCTACACCCTTGCCGAGGACGTGGAGCGGGCCCTGAAGGGCCTCCTGGAGCCCGTGTTCAAGGAGGTGGTGGTGGGCCACGCCGAGGTGCGCCAGGTCTTCCAGATCCGCCGGGTCAAGGTGGCTGGCTGCTTCGTCCGCGAGGGCACCGTTACGCGGGGCGACCTGGTCCGGGTGCTCCGGAGCGAAGAGCCTATCGGCCAGTCCCGCGTGGACAGCCTCCGCCGCTTCCAGGACGACGTGCGGGAGGTCCGGGCGGGCTTCGAGTGCGGCATCGGCCTGGAGGGCTTCGACGACTTCCAGGAAGGCGATGTCCTGGAGCTCTATCGCCGCGAGCGCGAAAGCTGAGGCCCCAGCCCCACGGTTTCATCTCCTTACGTTCGACCCAGGGATGCACATTGCCATGACCCGCCGAACCGAGCGCATCAACGATCTCCTGGAAGAGGAAATCAGCGAGCTACTGCGGCGTCAAGTCAAAGACCCCCGGCTGGGCGACCTTGTGGTCACGGTCACCGAGGTCGATGTCTCCCCTGACCTGCGCCATGCCAAGGTCTTCGTGAGCGTCATGGGCAGCGAAGAGGAGCAAGCCGAGGCCTTTCGCGCCTTAGAGGGGGCCTCACCTTTCCTGCGGCGGGAGCTTCATAAGCGCTTAGACCTGCGTCGCACCCCCGACCTGGTGTTCCATCGCGACGACTCTCTGGAGCGCGCCGCCCACATCACCGAGCTGCTGCGCCAGATCTCGGAGGAGCGGCAGGAGTAGCCTGTGGCGTCCTCTCAGCGCCCCAGCCCTGTCCAAGGCATGCTGAATCTCAACAAGCCGCCGGGGATGGCTTCATTCGCTGTGGTCAGCCTGGTGCGGCGGCTAACCGGGGTTCGCCGCGTGGGGCACGCCGGCACCCTGGACCCCGCGGCCCAGGGAGTGCTTCCCATTTGCCTGGGCCAGGCCACCCGCGTGGTGGAGCATCTCGTGGACTCGCCCAAGACGTACCGGGCGCAGGTGCGTCTGGGTGCCGCCACCGATACCTACGACGCCACCGGCACCGTCACCGCCACCGCCGACCCCTCTGACGTGACCGAGCAGCAGATCCAGGATGCTCTTCTCCCCTACAGGGGACGGATCCAACAACTTCCCCCCATGTACAGCGCCCTCAAGCACGAAGGAACTCCGCTCTATCAGCTTGCCCGCGCCGGACAGACCGTGGAGCGCAAGCCCCGCTCCGTCACCATCCATCGACTAGAGTTGCTCGAGTACGCGCCGCCTCTTCTCACGCTGGAGGCAGAGTGCGGCCGTGGGGCCTACATCCGCACGATCGCCCATGATCTGGGCCAGCACCTGGGCTGCGGCGCCCATCTGGCCGGCCTCATTCGTATCAAGACTGGCCCCTTCCTCCTAGAGGACGCGCTGAGTCTGGACGACTTCTGCCAGGCCGTCCGCGAAGGCGTGTGGCAGGAGTTCCTGCATGCCACCGATTCCGTCCTGATCGATTGGTGGGCAGCTATCCTGGGCGAGGAGCACACCCGCGACGTGCTGGAGGGGCGAGCTTTCCGTCTCACGCCCCTGAGGCCGGAGCGTCTGATGGATCTGGCCCCGGGCGCGCCCTGCCGCGCCTACTCGGCCGACGGGCGCTTTCTGGCTATCCTCCGCTATAGCGGCGACCGCTTCTGGCATCCCAGCAAGGTCTTTGCCCCCCGGTAGGGTCCAGATTCGGCCCTATTCTCTTGACAACAGCCAAAAAAGGGCTATCATGCTACCGATGAATCTAGCGAAGGGAGAAGTGATAAAGGGCGCAGCTCCTAAACTATTTAGCTCTGCCAGGGCTGGTACGATAGGAGCCCAATAGCGCTTGGTGGGTCAGTCGGCGTGGGTGCCAGCGAAGTAGGGCTTCGGCCCTTGCGGATCGAAAGGAGGTGAGTTCGGATGCAGGCCTATTGCCTCAAGTGCCGAGCCAAGAGGGAGATGCAGAACCCGAAGCCGATCACGATGAAGAACGGGAAGCCGGCCACCACCGGCGCGTGCCCGGTCTGTCGCACAACCATGTATCGCATCGGCAAGGGCTAGTCTTCAACCGGGAGTGTCCAATTCCCTTGACGCAGGCTTACTAAAGGGTGGCGACGGGAAGGTCGCCACCCTCATGTGTACGGGGCTGCTTCCGGCGAAGGCCCGCGGGCTGCTGGAATGTGCTCATCGCGGTACTCTAGCGTTCACCGAGGGGGGCACAGCAAAGGCCGCCGCGTCGTTTGCGGGAGCGGGTGCTAGCTGTTAGAATGCCCTGGATTTGCCATCCTGAGGAGCAGCGTGAGACAACGTTCGGCCCGTAGGACCCGTCGCGGCGCTTCTGCACCGAGGGAGAGAGAGGGGACGTCGTTGGGAAGCATCAATGTGACCATCATTGGCGTCGGCAACTGTGCCTCCTCGCTGGTGCAGGGCGTCCACTTCTACAGCGATGCAGCCGAAGACGAGATCGTCCCCGGCCTCATGCACGTGAAGCTGGGGGGCTACCACCTGCGCGACATCAAGTTCGTGGCCGCCTTCGACATCGACTCTAACAAGGTGGGGAAGGACCTCGGCGAGGCCATCTACACCCTGCCCAACAACACTTATCGCTTCGCCGATGTCCCCCATCTGGGGGTCAGGGTAGAGCGAGGCATGACCCACGACGGGATTGGCAAGTACCTCTCCGGGGTTATCCGCAAGGCACCTGGTCAGACCGCAGACATCGTGCGCATCCTTCAGGAAACGGAGACGCACGTGGTAGTGAATTTCCTGCCGGTGGGCTCGGAGGAGGCCACCAAATGGTACGTGGAGCAGGTGCTGACGGCGGGCTGCGGCTTCGTCAACTGCATCCCTGTATTCATCGCTCGGGAGCGCTACTGGCAGAAGCGGTTTGAGGACCGCAACCTCTCGGTGATCGGCGATGACATCAAGTCTCAGGTAGGGGCGACCATTCTTCATCGGGTGCTCACCCGCCTCTTCCGGGACCGGGGGGTGCGCCTGGACCGGACCTACCAGCTCAACTTCGGGGGAAACACGGACTTCCTCAACATGCTGGAGCGGGAGAGGCTGATCTCCAAGAAGATCTCCAAGACAGGCGCGGTGGCCTCCCAGCTCGACTACGAAATGCCCGCCGATGACATCCACATAGGCCCCAGCGACCACGTGCCGTGGCTGCTGGACCGAAAGTGGTGCTATGTCCGCATGGAGGGCACCACCTTCGGCAACGTTCCCCTGAACGCAGAGGTGAAGCTGGAGGTGTGGGATAGTCCCAACTCCGCTGGCGTAGTCATCGATGCTATCCGCTGCTGCAAGCTGGCCATGGATCGGGAGATGTCCGGGGCGCTGGTGGCGCCGTCGGCCTACTTCATGAAGTCGCCGCCCAAGCAGTTCACTGACGACCAGGCGCGCCAGATGGTGGAGGAGTTCATCGCCCAGGGCTAACAGGTGCTCGTCTACTGGCTGTTCCGGCTGACCATCCTGGTAATGCGTCCCTTCCCTCTCAAGGTTGGCTATGCCATCGGCTCCTTCGTGGCCTCCCTGTGTTACTACTTCTTCCGCCGCCAGCGGCGTGCCCTCAACGAGAACCTGGCGCGTGTGCTGGGCAGCGATGACAAGCGCTACGTCGATTCCGTGGCCCGTCGCGCTTTTCGGAACTTCGGCAGGTACGTAGTAGACTTCATCCACTTCCCCGTGATGACCCGTGAGGAGATCCAGCGTCGCCTGGCCTTCGATCAGTGGGAAGACCTGAACAGAGTAACCGGCTTCGAGCGGGGGGTCCTCATCGTCACCATCCACTTCGGGAACTGGGACCACGGCGCCGCCGCCCTGGCCGCCTACGGCTACCCGGTGAACGCCATCGCCGACACCTTCCGCTACCCCAAGATGAACCAGCTAGTGCAGGGGTCCCGGGAGAAGCTGGGGATGAAGGTCATCCCCAGGGAGCGGGTGGGGCTCGGGGTGTTTCGGGCGCTACGCCAGGGGGAGACGCTGGCCATGCTCATCGACGTGCCAGCGCCCGATAGCAGCATCCAGGTGCCCTTCTTCGGCGCGCCAGCCGAGGTATCTTCGGCTCCCGCCCGCATCGCCCTCCGCACCGGGGCCTGGGTGGTGCCGGCGGTGGTCCTGCGAGGGCCTGAGGATCCCACCATCATCCGGCCTATCATCGACGTGAGCCTCCGCTACGATGCTACCGGCCCCGAGGAGGAGGATGTCCACCGTCTGACGGCCCTCATCATGGCCTCCCTGGAGCGGCAGATCCGCCGCTACCCTGACCAGTGGTTCATCTTCCGGCGGATGTGGACGGCCCCGGCGGAGATGATGGAGAAGGGGCGGGCGCTGCCCGCGGAGGCCTAGGCGGTTTCTTCTGCGGCATGTGGAAGTACTACGCCCTGCTGGTCGCTTTCCGGCTGCTGGGCAGGCTCCCGCGGCGGGTCATCTACGCCGTGGCGCGCCTGGCCGCTGACGGCGCATACTTGCTGCGTCCCCGCATTCGCCGCCACGTCCAGGCCAACATGCGCCACGTGCTGGGTCCCGGGGCAAGCCCCAGCCAGGTGGCCAGGGCGGCCCGCGAGGCTGTCCGGAACGCCGCCCGCTACTACGCCGACATGATCCGCATGCCCCACATGGATGTGGAGGAGTTCTATCAGCGCGACCTCACCCTGGAGGGCCTCCACCACTTGCGAAAGGCTATGGACGAGGGCAAGGGGACAGTGCTGGTCAGCGCCCACTTCGGCAACCCCGAGATCGCCGTGCAGGGGCTGGCAGCCGCGGGCATTCCGGTGCTGGCCCTGACCGAGCCCCTGGAGCCGCCGCAGCTCTTTGCACTCACGCAGCGCCTGCGCTCCGCCCACGGCCACACCCATCTGCCAGCGGGGTTCGGCGGCGTCAAAGAGGCATTGCGGCGGCTGAGGAGCGGTGGAGTGGTGGCCATTCTCATTGATCGTGACATTCAGCAGAGCGGCCTGCCCGTGCCCTTCTGCGGCAGCGAAGCCCGCATGCCCACGGGCGCCGTGGAGCTGGCCCTGCGCACCGGCGCGGAACTCATCCCGGCCATCGTTTATCGAGAGCGTGGCTTCCGCTACCACGCCTACATGGGCCCGCCTTTCCGCCTGGTCCGCACCGGCGACCAGGAAAGGGACGTGCGGGTCAATTCGGCGAACCTGCTGTCCCTCTTCGAACGGCACCTGCGGTCCGACCCCGGTCAGTGGGCCGTGTTAGAGCCGGTCTGGCCGGAGAACAGCTCGGAGGCCGCCAGCCCCCGCCCCGGTACGGTAGAATAAGGTGGACCAGACTGCATCGAGGTACGGCACCGTGGGGAAGGGCGACCTTCACATCCATACCGCTCGCGGCGACGGCATGGCCGACATCCCGGAGCTCCTCGCGTACGTGGAGGGAGAGACGGACCTTTCGGTCATCGCTATCACCGAGCACGACGACCTGTCGGTGGCCCACGAGGCCCGGGAGCAATGCGCCAGGGGACGCTACCGCTTCCAGGTGGTGGTAGGCGTTGAGATCACCACCCTGGGAGGCCATCTCCTGGCCCTGTTCCTAGAGGAGCCCGTTCCCAGCCTCCAGCCCCTCAGACCGACTCTGGAAGGAGTGCACCAGAAGGGCGGCCTGTGCATCATTCCACACCCCATGAGCTGGCTTACCCGCAGCATCGGCCGGAGCACCATCGAGAGGGTGCTGGGTGAGGGACGCGACGGGGTGTATTTCGACGGCATAGAGACGGCCAACATGAGCCCGGGGGCCCGCGTCAGCATCGAGAAGGCCCGGCGCCTCAACGACCATCATTACCATCTGGCGGCTATAGGAGGCAGCGACGCCCACTTCCTGACGGTCATCGGCAGTTCCTATACCCTCTTCCCGGGGTCCACCCCCGAGGACCTGCGACGGGCCATCCTCCAGCGCACCACTAGCGTGGGCAACGGGCGCTACCCCAGCCTGGCGCAGATCGGGCTGGGGCAGGTTGTACGGCAAACCTGGCGGGGGATGACCGCTACCCCCCGCAAGATGGGCTGGGGGCGCACTGTCTGGAGCTTCATCCGGAGAGTGACGCCATGAAGGTAGCCCTGGTTTCGCCCTACGACTTCGCTGTGCCCGGCGGCGTCAACAGCCACATTTCTCACCTCACGGAGCACTTCGTGGCGCGGGGGCACGAGGTTCGGATCATCGCACCCGCCTCCCGACCCGTCCAGCAGGAGGGGCTCATCATCCGGGGTCGGCCGGTAGGGGTGCCTGCAAGCGGCTCGGTGGCCCGCATTTCCCTCTCCCTGCGCATGGCTCCGCGGGTCCGTGAGGTGCTGGCGCGGGAGAACTTCGACATCGTGCACGTGCACGAGCCCTTCTGCCCTGTCCTTCCTATCCAGTTCTTGCGCTACTCGGAGGCGGTGAACGTGGGCACCTTTCATGCCGCTCGCGAGCGCGGCCAGCTTCTTTACACCTACGGGCGTCGCCTGCTCCGGCGCTGGTTCCGTCGGCTGGACGGCAAGATCGCCGTTTCTACGGCGGCGGCCAGGCTGGTGGGGCGCTACTTCCCCGGCTACTACAACCTCATCCCCAACGGGGTGGAGGTGGAGCGGTTCGCCGCGGGGGCGGAGCCCTTCGCTGAGTTCCAGGACGGCAAGCTCAATATCCTCTTCCTGGGCCGGCTGGAGAAGCGCAAGGGCGTGAAGTACCTGCTGCGAGCCTTCGCCCAGGTGCGGACGCACATGCCGGAGACCAGGCTGCTCATTGTGGGCCCGGAGACGCGCCTCCGGCGGGGCTACGAGCGCTGGGTGCGCGAGCACCGCGTGCCCGACGTAGTCTTCGCGGGCTTCGTCCCCGTCGAAGAGGTGCCCCGCTTCTACGCCACCGCCGACATCTGCTGCTTCCCTGCCACCGGCTTCGAGAGCCAGGGCATCGTCCTCCTCGAGGCCATGGCGGCAGGCAGGCCTATAGTGGCCGGCAACATCGAGGGCTACGCCAGCGTCCTCACCCACGGCGTTGAGGGGCTGCTCGTACTACCCGAGGACAGCGAGGGGCTGGCCGATGCTCTCCTTCAGCTCTTGCGCGACCCCGACCTGCGCTGGCAGATGGGCCAGAGGGGTCGCCAGTGCGCCCAGCAGTATAGCTGGAGCCAGGTCTCCCAGCGGGTCCTCTCCTACTATGAGCGCCTCATCTATGAGAAGGGCCTCGTCGGGCCCCGCGGCGAAGAGCCCCAGGCGGTGGGCGTACACGGCGACGGTCCATGAGCGCCCTGCGGAACTTCACGCTCCTGCCCCACTCGCTCCCTCAGCGGTTCATTCACCCCGTGGTCTTGGTCATCGCTAGGACCGGGATCACCCCGAATATGCTCACGGGCCTGGGCTTCCTGGGAAACCTGGGAGCGGCCGTCCTGGTGGCCCGGGGAGAGTTCCTCATCGGGGGTCTGGTCATGCTGGCGGCCAGCGCTCTCGACCTGCTGGACGGGGCCCTGGCCCGGGCGACCGGCCGGGTCACTCCCTTCGGCGCTGTATTCGACTCGGTGCTGGACCGGCTATCGGAGGCAGCGGTGCTGGCTGGCCTGGTCTTCTACTATGCCGCGCTGGAGGCTCGCCAGGAGGTGGGCCTGGCCTTCGCCGCCGCCGTCGGCTCCATCCTGGTGAGCTACGTGCGCGCCCGCGCCGAGAGCCAGGGGCTGGACCTCAAAGAAGGGCTGTTCACCCGACCAGAACGGGTGATCCTACTGGCGCTGGGGCTTATCATAGACCAGACCCGCATCGCCCTCTGGATCCTGGCCGTGCTGGCCAACCTTACAGTCCTGCAGAGGCTGTACGTGGTGTGGCGGCACCTGGGCCGCTCGGCCACGGAGGGCGAGGCAGCGGAAGCCAGCGACCCATCGTAGCGCCGTTCCCGGGGAGGAACACCATGATACCCCTTCGAGAGCAGGAGTACATCCGGCAACGCTTTGCCAGCGAGCTGACAGGCAAGGTTCGCATCGACCACTTCACGCAGCGGCCCTCTCGCCTCTACGTGCCCGGCCGGGAGGAGTGCCCTTACTGCGAGGATACCCGCCAGATGCTGGAGGAGCTGGCCGCCCTCACCGACAAGATCAACCTCAGCGTCTACGAGCTGTCGGAGGCGCGGGAGGAGGCTGCCAAGATGGGGGTGGACAAGGTGCCGGGCATCGTCCTGCGAGGCCCTGCCAATCGGCCGGTGACCTTCTACGGCATCCCTGCTGGCAATGAGTTCTCCGGCTTCATTGAGACCATCGTAGATGCGTCCAAGGGGCAGGTAGAGTTGCCCAGGGAGACCAGCAAGCAACTCCGCAAGCTCAAGAAGACTGTCTCCATCACCGTGTTCGTGACGCCCACCTGCCCGCACTGCCCGAAGGTGGCCCGCGCGGCCTATCGGCTGGCCATGGCTAGCCCCCACATCAATGCTACGGTGGTGGAGGCAAGCGAGTTCCCGCGCCTGGCCCAGCGGCACGGCATCCAGGCCGTTCCCACGACTGTCCTAGACGATAGGATGGTGGTCACTGGGGCCATGAACGAGGCCACCCTGCTGGAGCAGGTGCTGAAGGCCGCCGAGGAGGGGGCCCTGGCTCCCGGTGCCGCTCAAGCCGGGGCGACCACTGCCACCGGCGGACCCAGCGGACCCGCCGCACCCGCCGCATCCACCCGAGGCGGCCGCCTCATCCTACCTTAAGGCCCAGCACCGTGGAGGGAGCCCGCTGAGCGCTGCTGAAGCTGTGTCTGAGGCACCAGCCGGGGTCGCCGAGGAAGCGCGCGACATTCTGGACCGCGTCCTGGAGTTCGACTTCACCCGTCTCCTGGCCTTCCTGGCTTTCTCCCTGGTCTACGTGGGCTCCCGCATCCTCTGGCTGGACCTGGGCTACGGCACCGACCCGGACGCCTGGCGGGTGGCTCTTGCCGCTGACTACCTACTCTCGGAGGGCGAGTACCTGCCCTCGCGTCTCCCCGGCTACCCCCTGCATGAGTTCGTCACCGTGCCCCTGGTGAAGGGAGGATGGGTCTGGACGAACCTGTCCACGGTACTTATCTCCCTGGCGGGAGTGTATCTGTTCGCCCGTATCCTTAACGTCCTGAACCTCCAGGGGAGGGGAATCCTCACCGTCGTCTTCGCGTTTGCTCCACTCTTGTGGATCAACAGCGTGATGACCATCGACTACATGTGGGCACTCACCTTCATTCTAGGCGCTTATCTGGCCCTTCTGCACCAGCGGCCTACTATGGGTGGCATCGCCCTGGGAGTGGCCGCAGGATTCCGGCTCACCTCGCTCATCATGGCGCTGCCCTTCCTCCTGCTGCTCCTGCGGAGTGACCAGCGAGCGTCCGTCCGGCCTTTCCTGGTGGCCGCGATGGTGGTGACGGTAGCCGCGTACCTGCCGGTGTTCGCCGTCTACGGGCTAGCCGTGGCCAACTTCTACGACGCCAAGGTGCCTGTCCTAAACGTGCTGCGGCTGCTAGGAAAGGATGCTCTCGGCGTATTCGGCGCCCTGGCGGTTTTGGTCGGCCTGGTGATGTCGGCGCGGCGTCTGGCCCGCCTGCCCCGCGATTTGCTTTCCGACGTCCACGTTCTGACCTGGGTCAGCGTCATAGTTCTCTACTTCCTGACATTCTCACGCCTGCCCCACGAGGTGGCCTACCTTCTACCCGTCTTTCCCTTCGCCTTTTTCCTGATGTCGCGCTACTTCCAGCGTACCGTGCTCGTCGGGGTGGCCTCGGTCATCGTCCTGGCGGGCTTCGTGGACATTACCTCGCCGGGCACCGAGATCAACCGCGAGACTTTTGCCAACGCCAACATCGGCGCAGGGATGCTCTTCTCAGATCTGGAGACGCTGCGAAATCAGAGGGACTTCGCGGAGGAGCTGACAGCGCAGGAGGTCCCACCTCACTCGGTAGTGCTGACGGGGTTCATCTTTCCGCAGCTCGCCATGCTCAACCGGGAGTGGCTAGAATTCGGCATCCTGGACCGGGACTATGACGCCATCAGCATGCTGTCGGACCGCGGGGAGGCAGTAGATGAGGAGCGCGATGTCCGGTACGTGTGGCTTCTGGAGTGGGAGAATTTTCAAGACCTACGCGACAGCGGCTATCGCTTCTACTACGTCCACGACGCTGCTGTGAGCACGGCTTACCTGTTCGACTACCGGCCCGCGTACTTCGGGGCACAGAAACTGAGGCTGCTCCGCGGGGGCCCCTCCAGCGGCGCCGGCGCCGCCGAGACCGACCGCTAAGCCTACCGCCAGCGACGCGCCAGCGCTACCCCGCCGACCACAACCATGCCAGCGATGACCACCGTTAGGACGCCCGCTACGATGATCCCCGCGATAGGAAAGGCCTCGTCGGTATCCTCGGTTGCCGCTGGTTCCTCGGGCGGTGCGGCCGTCGCCTGGGGCTGTGGACCAGGCTCTTCCTCCGAGGGCTGCGGCCGCTCGCGCGGGGGCAGCCCCACAGAGTGGCGCCAGGCGTCCTCCAGGCCGTCCTGATCAAAGCCGTAGACGCTCATGAGGGCGTTGTCGGTAGTGTTTCCCTCCTTGAACACAGCGAAGAGCTCGGCGAACTTCTCGGGCCCGTAGGTGTCCACCAGGAAGGACACTACGCTCCAGGACTGCCCGTAGAAGAGGCTGACGTTGCCGGCCGTGGCCCCCACGCTGGCCGAGCTCAGGCTGCGGATGGAGAAAACCTCGTTCCGGCGGATGGCGGTCTCTAGCGCTGTCCGCTGGCCCGAGAACAGCTCAGACTGAGCGAGGACCGCGGTGCCTTCGTTGAGCCAGTCAGGGATATCGAAGGGGCCTTTGGTGGCCTGACGGATGACGATGTGCGCAACCTCATGGCGGGCGATGTCCAAGGGGCGCACGTCGTCCGAGACCATGGCGGTGTCGGAGAACACCACCTCTCCAAGGGTAAGCACGCCCTCAGCCCCCGAGGACAGAACGGCGGGCTGCATGTCGCCGACGTCGGCGTAGTAGAAGACCTTCACGGGGAACGCTACGGTCGTGCCCAGCAGCTCGCTCATGCCGTGCAAGGACTCCAGGGCCGCGCGCAGCACCGCTCTGGCCTCCTCCTCGCTGCCGGCGTACCACCAGACCGTCAGGTTGCCCTCACTGACGCTCTGCCAGTCGAAGCGGGTGTCCTCATAGACGAAGAGCTGAGGTTCCGTCTGGAGGGTGAGGCCAGCAGCGTCGCGGATATCCCAGAAGTAGGTGATCTCCGTGCCGGGCGGGAGGAAGGTGCCCGGCTTGCTCTGGAGCTCGAAGGTGCAGGTGACGGCGGTCTCGCCCGTGCACTCAGCGACGCCGGAGGCTGCCGTGCCGTCGGGGGCGATGCTGTAGCGCAGGCGTACCTCCTCGACGGGGCTGGCGGAGGCCATGAACAGGCTGAATAGGGCCCCGTCGGGGAACTGGTTCTGCACGTCCTGCGAGCGTACCTCGATATCCGCCTGGGCGCGGGCGCCGGGCGCAACCAGAACGCCGCCCACCAGGGTCAGCACCGCCAGAAGCGCCGCCACGGTCAGCGACCTCACGGCTCCTGCTCCCCCAGCGTCTCCTTCAGGTAGGCTTTCATCAGTTCGTCGAGCTCCCCGTCCAGCACGGAGAAGGGATCGCCGGTCTCGTGGCCGGTGCGGTGATCCTTCACCATCTTGTACGGATGCAGGACGTAGCTGCGGATCTGGTTACCCCAGCCCGCCGCGACGTGTCCCCCCTTGAGGCGGGCCTTCTCCTCGGCCTGCCGGTTGAGTTCGCGCTCGATGAGCCGGGCCTCCAGGACCTTCATGGCGCTCTCCCGGTTGCGGTGCTGGGAGCGCTCATTCTGGCAGGTCGCCAAGATGCCCGTGGGCAGGTGGGTGATGCGCACGGCGGTAGCATTTTTCTGTACGTTCTGGCCGCCGTGGCCGCTGGCCCGGAAGACATCGGTGCGGAGGTCCTCGGGGTCGATCTTAACCTCGGCTGAGCTTTCCGCCTCGGGCATGACCTCCACCAGGGCGAAGGAGGTGTGGCGGGCATGGCCAGCGTCGAAGGGGGAGAGACGGACCAGCCGGTGGACGCCCCGCTCGCTCCTCAGGTAGCCGTAGACGTGGGGGCCGCTGACCTCGACCGTTGCGCTCTTCATGCCTGCCTCCTCGCCTGGGGTCACGTCCAGCACGTCGGTGCGGTAGCCGCGGCGCTCCGCCCAGCGCAGATACATGCGCAGGAGCATTTCCGCCCAGTCTTGGGACTCGGTGCCGCCAGCGCCGGCATGGATAGCCAGGATGGCGCTGCGTTCGTCGTAGGGGCCGGCGAAGGAGAGTTCGAACTCCAGCTTGTCCAGGCGAGAGGCCAGGCCATCGGCCTCGCGGGTGAGCTCACTGACCAGCGATTCGTCGCCCTCGGCCTCCGCGAGGGCCGCCAGCTCCTCCAGTTCGCGGGCCTTCCGCTCCAGCCCCCGCCAGATGTCGATGATAACGTTGACCTCGGCCAGACGCTTCATGGTCTCCTGGGCCGCTGGGGCGTCGTCCCAGAAGCCCGGTCGGGCCGATGCCTGTTCCAGCCGTCGCGCTTCCCGCTCAGCCCCGGCTATGTCAAAGACGCACCATTACGTGGGAGATGCGGGCGCTCAGCTCCTCGATGCGACGCTTCAGTTCTTCCATGGTCCTCTGCCCAAGTCCTCCTGCTTCTGAGGTGTTCCGGGGCCCCCGCGGGCTGCTCAGAGCAGGCGAAGCTGCTCCTGGCTGGGGGCCTGGCGCACCGGCGCCTTGAGCTGCCCGCCAGCGGCCTGATGGGCCAGGCGAGTCGGCTCGGGTAGCCGGTAACCCTTGCAGCAGCGCAGCACCCACTCCTCAGCCGCCCCCAGGGAGGTGCGGTGGCCGATGGATACGAAGACAGGCTGCGTGCCTGACCGCGTGCGCAATACGCTGCCTACTACCTCCCCCTCATCGATAAGATCGGCACGGCTGCCCACTTCCTCGCCCGGCGGCCAGTGCTCACCGGTGAGGCGGGACTTGGCACAGCCGATAGTGGGCAGGTCGAGCAAGAGACCCAGATGGCAGGCCAGCCCGAAGCGCCGCGGATGGGCCAGGCCCTGCGCGTCGGCTATGAGCAGGTCCGGCCGGCTGGACAGCTTCTCCAGGGCCGACCGCAGGACCGGCGTCTCCCGGAAAGACAGCAGCCCGGGCACGTACGGAAAGTCAAGGTCCGCCTCCTCCACCGACACCTCCACCAGTTGCAGGTCGGGATAGCTCAGGACCACCACGGCTCCGATGCCACGCCGTCGGGAGGCGTCCACAGAGATATCCACGCCTGCTATCAGCCGCACCTCCGCGGGCTCGCCCCGGCGTATGACCTGAGGCGCCAGCATTCGCTGGATCTGCACGGCCTCGGCCGGGCTCACCGACCAGGGATGAAGATCGCGAAGTTTCACAACCTCATTATATCGGGCGGTGCGTGTCAGTCGAAAGCGCCCTCAGGTTGACCCGTCAAAGCCGCCGTGGTAGCTTTCAAGCACCTTGTCAGAGGACGGAGCGGTCAGGTCCCGAGGGCGCCGAGGCGGCACAGGAATCAGGCTCGGCGCTCTCCTCGCACTCTGGGCGGGCCTGGCGGCGACGTTCTGCGGGTGCGGCATTGACTTCGGCGGCGGGTCCGAGGGGACGGAGCTGTTCGCTGACCTCACCATCGAGGGGGAGCGCGTAGCGGGCAGGGAGATCACCGTTCAGCTCGACTACACCCAGGTCTACCCGGTCGACGTCGACGTGCGCTGCTGGCTGGAGCAAGACGAGCAAAGGGTGAAGGTCATCGGCGACGGCACGATACCCCTCCATCCCGAGGGGGAGCCGGAGGCCACACCCACCCCGGGCACTCTCACCTTCCAGTTCACGGCGGACGGAGCCGGGAAGTATTGGGTAGTGTGCAGGACACCCGCCGACGAGAACAACGCCATCGGCGAGCCACTGAAGCTGGCACCCGAAACAGGGCCCTGACCCGCCCCCATCAGGCCGCCGCCAGGCGCTTGAGGGCTTCGAGCTTGTCCCGCTGGCCGAGCTTGGCTCGCTGCACCGCCTTGCGCAGCAACTCCACGGAGCGGTCGTAGGTCTCCCGGTCCACGGGGTAGGGGTGACCGTCCTTGCCCCCATGGGCGAAGCTGTAGCGGACGGGGTCGCGGAAGCTGGCCTTGGCTCCGTAGACCAGCTCCGACACGAGAGCCAGGGCGCGGATGGTCTTGGCGCCCACGCCCTGCATGCCCAGGAGGGCCTCGAAGTCGGCGGGGCGTTCCTCATAGGTCTTAAGCAGGATCTTCTGGATGTGCCGGGGGCTCACGTCCTCCAGGAGGACGTGGTGACGGCGCGGCAGCTCGAGCGACTGGAGGTGTTCGAGCTCGTGGGTGGTCCTGTCGGGTCGCTGGTGTGAGAGCTCGGCGCTGAGACGGCGGGCGGGGTCGGCCTCGATGGCGACCATGTTCAGCACTTCGCCGCGGGCGTCGGAGCAGACGGCCTTGTGGGGCTCACAGACGAAGTCGTCGAGTTCGGACGACAGCCAGTGGTAGCGACGGGCGTAGCGGGCGGCGGTGTTCATGCCCTGCTGGATGACGCACCAGCGGCCGTCGCTGGTGAAGACGAAGCTGTGGTGGTAGATCTCGTAGCCGTCCTGGAGGGCGGCGCTGTCGACCTTGGCGGACATGCGGGAGGAGTAGATGAGGGAGGCGGCGTCGAGGCTGAGGCGCTGGCCGTAGTCGGCGAGCTCGTCGGGGGTGCGACGGGAGGTCTTGCCCTTGCCGCCGGCGAGGAAGAGGCCGGCGTCTGAGCCGACGGGGCGGAGGCCTTCCTTGAGGGCGCCGCAGACGGTGGTGGTGAGGCCTGAGGAGTGCCAGTCGAAGCCGAGGACGCAGCCGAAGGCCTGGAACCAGAAGGGGTCGGAGAGGCGGAGGAGCATCTCGTGGGGGCCGTACTCCTCGACGACGGCGAGGGTGATCTGGCGGGCGAGGCGGGTCATGCGGTCGAAGAGCCAGCGTGGGGCGGGCCCGTAGTGGAGGGGGGAGTCGGCGGTGCCGGTGCGGGTGCCTGGTCGGGAGGCGCTGGCGGATGGCATTTTGATTGACCAGTTGTTTGTGAAAAAGATCGCGCTTCGGGGGTCTTTCAGATTCGGCTGGGGGCCGTTGCGTTTGATTGATGTCGGCCGGGCCGGTGGGGGGCGATGGCGCAGCCCCTACCGGGTGTCCACGGGGCAATTATAGAACATGGGTTCGGGGGAGTCAAGGGG
>JBAUEL010000165.1:0-3583 GCA_049678585.1 Dehalococcoidia bacterium | reverse complement strand
GCGCAGGGCATGGACGATAAGCCAGACGGTGTTGGTCAACGATAATCTGCACGGACAGGATTTTCTACCTCGCCAGAGGACCGATCCATGGCTGTTCGTCGAGATCGCCACGGTGACGGATCGGGCGAGAGACATGTACATCCTTTATCCAGACGGAAGTGGAAGCTTCAAACTCGAATCACTGGAAATGGTGGCACTCTACACTAACAATGCCGGCGACCTCGCGGTCCGCTATGCGGTACACGCTGAAGTGCGGACGGCGGATGAGGGATTCGCACTAATGGGAACATTGCCGAGAGGCGTATCCCTGGCCGATGTGATCCTGGTGATGGGCAACACCGGGCCGACCTGGAGACTGCAGTGATCGATGGTGTTGAGATTGGCTTATTCCTTGGAGAGCATTGGTCTTTTGAAAGAGCAAGGTTAGTAGATCAATTGCTCGTGACGACTTTGTATATCTCCGAGGAGACAGAGGAATAAAGGAATGAGAGTTTCAAGGAAGGTGATGTTCGTATCCATACTTCTGACGGCTTTGTCCGTTGCAGCGTACGCCGGGGATACGGTACTGGCCGGAGATGACTCCTTGTTAGTCTCGACGATTTCCGCGATCGTGATGGATCGGCAAGAGCTTGAGCCGCCGGTGATGAGCCCTGCAGAGCGGGTACAGCTCGCATTCCCCGGTTTTCGTCCTGGCGGTGAGGGAACGGGGATTTTCCCTGGACGCATGATGAGTCGGGATTTCACCGACTGGCCGCTGATGCGCTACCTTGGTGATTCCGCGGAGATCGCCGGCAAGACGTTCACGGTGAATGAAGTAAAGATCGTACCGGGTGGAAACGGGCCGTTGGCCTATGAGCCGGCGACCGGAAGGAAGAGGCCCGCCCCGGATGGGCTGCGCACGAACCTTTTCGACTTCAGCAAGAACACCGAAGTGTTCATCCCGCCGAATGCGACGCTGGTCATGGTGCAGGTTGATGTCGAACCTGAGGCACTACTACCGCCGCTTGAAATTGCGGGATGTATGACACCCGATGAGCGAGATTATGGGAATGTTCTCAGGCTTGCATATCCAAATCTGGGTGAGACAAACGTGATACGCACAAGCCATGTTGAGAACTTTGGTCGCTTTAACTCACCAACATTGCTTTGCCTGACCAGTGGCTGGATGTACTTCCATATCAGCACATTAGAAATTGACCCTGGCCAATTGTGGTTCGAGATTGTCGACAACGAGTTTGACCGCCAAGTTGCAATCTGGACCCTTACCTCCCAACCCTGATTGTGCCTGAATAGGCACAGAAATCAGCAATGGTGGGGAATCCGAATTAGCCCACATCACGCCTACGAATACTCCACAAGGCTTCCTCGAAAACAGAACCTCGTTTGACTTACAAATTGGCTACATATACCAAGGAATACGAAATGGATTCTCCAGGCATACACATGAGAATTCAGCAGAAAATACACAGCAGATAGTCCACGGCCTCAACTAACGAACACATAACGTTCAACGGTGCTGCCATATGCTAGAGTGAGGCGAACGAAGCGTTACTGGCATAATGAAATCCCGAATGAGATGCAGGAGGCCTCAGATGAAAGACCTATTAATGCAAGGCATTCTGTCCAACCAGGAGGGCCAGGACACCCTCGAGTGGACGGCAATCGCAGCTCTGGTCGTGCTCGTTGCCATTGCCGTGATCGCAATCGTTGGAAACTACGTCAAACAACGTGCCGCCCAAATCGCCTGGTAATGTTGACCGAGGTCACTGGAGGGATAACGGAGGACGGTCGCTCTAGTACATCAAGCCTAGATGCGCGGCTTGGTGAATGAAAGGTTATGTTCCCAGATCTCTCGCCAGACGGTCTCGGTCTTATTCGTTTCACTGAACCCGCTGCAAAGAGCAGAAGCGGAGGGTGGTCATGTTAAGGATCGGAGGCAAACGTTCGGAGCACGGCCAGGCTACGCTCGAATTCGTCATCGTTTTCCCACTCTTCATTGGAATTCTCTTTTTAGCGCTTGCTCTGGCCGTAGGCTGGCACGTTCATCACCTCTCTGCTTCCTTATCGCTTGAAGGTGCATCGCTTGAGTCCGCCAAGCCTGGCCAAGGTATGGGATTTGCCATTGCTACAGGCAATAGAACAGCTCCAAGCTCTAGCTTGACGACTGAAATAGCCGAATTTCCCTACGCATGGCTCAGCGGAAACGGGGTACGTGGTCAGCGATTCACCATCCTGGGCAATGTGAACCTCCCCTGGTCGCCCTTTGGGATACACATGGATGCCCTACTTCGAGGGACGACCTACGCTCCGGTATGGGAATTCAACGGGGCTCCATAAAAGGAGAAAAACCTTGAAGATGCATTTGCCCTCCTTCGTGAGAAAGTCAGAGAGGGGTCAGGCGACTTTGGAGCTGGTGATCATCCTTCCAGTCATGGGGCTTTTCGTGCTCTTGATCGCCTACGTCGGTTGGTGGACATATCTCAAGTTGGCCGCCCAGAATGCGGCGTATAGTGGCGCGGTTTACATGCCGCGTGAACGGTATGGTCTTGCGGGAAACACGCTTGCGCAACTGTCGACGCTGCACGCGGATGAAGGCATGAAACAGATGTGGGAATCGAGCACCGTCGACATATATATCCACCCAGAGCATGGATGGTCACGGCAGGGTGGGAGTGGTATGACCATCCATATATCGGCCTTGACCTGGTCGAATTTCTGGGAGATCTTCAGTTCCGATGGAGGCGCGAACACACCGAAGGGAACGGCGTTCTTCATGTATTCCCCATTTATGTCAGCAGGTTCTGAGAATGGCTGGATCACACCGAACACATTGCGCCCTTAGGACTCAGGATATGCGCTCTTCTGAGACACATAGATCCGAGAGCGGGCAGATCGTCGTCGCGTTCGTCGTACTGATTCCAGTCTTCATCCTTGCGCTGTTTATCGTGCTCGATCTCGGCCGTTACCAGATCATGCGCAATCAGATCAGGATCGCCGCCGATTCTGCCGCGCTGGCCGCGGCCGGCTCATTAGACATCCGCGAAGCAGCGAGAGGAAACTTCGTCCTTAACGAAAGCTGGGCGCAACAACGCGCATCCGAAGCGGTTACGGCTATGCAGGGTAGGATCACCGAAGATGACTGGATGACCATATCGCTGACATCGGTAAAAGTAAACGGCTCGGAGGTGGAAGTAAGGGTCAACGGAACAGCCAGCACAATCTTTGGAAGTTTCCCCCTCATTGGCATCAGAGGGCTCAACGCCAGCGTTGTCTCCAGTGCCAGGTCTGCGACTGGCGTGAATACGGAGTGGTGAGACATTACAGATGGAAGCCTTGAACACAATGGTCGACGAATTGGTCGCCATATTCACTGGTTTGATCGCCCTTTACTTCTTTGTGTCACTTGTAGTCAATCTTGCACAGGCACAATTAGCAACAGCCACTGGCGACGTGATCGGACATGCTCGTGCCCTGCAGCAGGGCATCGCCATGGTAATCTTACTGGCCGCAGCAGCCTCGGCGAATGTTCTCGTCCCGGCGCTACAGGTTTACCTGTCCCCTGATTCAGCTCCACATACAGGAG
>JBAUEL010000164.1:0-14471 GCA_049678585.1 Dehalococcoidia bacterium | reverse complement strand
CTCGACGCCGCCGAGCATCAGCCGCCGCCCGGCGGCGAAGGGGTGCACGTCAAAGCCGATGCCGACTCTCATGTCTCCTGCCTCATCAGCGCCTCCGCCAGCGCTAGGTCCTCGGGCGTGGTGACCTTGATGTTGCGCGGCGAGCCCATGTAGACCCGCACGCGGCCGCCCATCGCCTCCACGAGGGCGGCGTCGTCGGTGGCCTCCGCTGTGGCCCGGCGGTGGGCCTCGAGCAGCAGGTCGTAGCGGAAGACCTGGGGCGTCTGGACGAGCCAGAGGCCCTGGCGCTCCAGGGTTCGCTCCACCTCGCCCGAAGCGGTCACCTGCTTGATCGTATCAGATAGCGGCACGGCGCAGATAGCCGCGCCCGTCTCGCGGGCCGCTGCCAGCCCGTCCTCGATGAGCCGGGGCGTGACCAGAGGCCGGGCGCCGTCGTGCACCACAGCCCACTCGCAGACGCCCAGCGCCTCCAGCCCGGCGCGCACGGAGTCCTGGCGCCGCTCACCGCCCTGGCAGAGCGCCGCCACCTTGTCGAAGCCGTGCGCGCGCACCAGATCGCGACCGTCCTCCAGACGCTCCCCCGCCATCACGAGGGCCACGCGCTCCACCGACGGGCACGCCTGGAAGGCGGCGAGGGTGTGGGCCAGCAGCGGCCGGCCGGCCAGCGGGGCCAGCAGCTTGTCCACGCCCGCCATGCGCCTGCCACGGCCTGCCGCCACGATGACCGCGCCCACCTCGGGCCGACGGCTGTGGGGCTCGGCGGTTGGCTCGCTTCGCATCTATCCGAAGAGGGCCCGCAGGGCCTCGCCCAGAGCGAGGCCGCCCGAGGCCAGGTAGATATTCTTCACGGTCTTGCCTCCCCATACGCCCAGGAAGAAGCGGGGGATGGGCATGCGCGTGGCGCCCGCAGCCACTCCCGCCACGTCCACCAGCGGGTTGGGAAACGCTGACAGGGCGAACATGGTGATGAGCCCGTGGCGGCGCATCCAATTCTCCACCATGGGGTAGAAGGAGCGCTCCTGGATGACGGCGCTCCCGCCGAAGCCGGCGGCGTAGCCCGTCATCTCTCCCAGCGCCTCGGCCAGGCCTCCCACCAGTCCCACCATGATGGGCGCGGGAATACCAAGGATGGGGTCGAGGAGCGCGCCCCCGCTTACGATGGCCGCCAGCCCCGGCATCGGCAGGACGATGGAGGCGGCGCTGATGAATCCGATGGCGAAGACACCGATATAGCCGTAGGTGGTGAGCTCGGCGATGTCGATGTCGAAGTAGAAGAAGGCGAAGGCCAGGGCGGTGATGAGGCAGACCACCGCCCCCAGCAGGACGTACTCAAGACGCCAGGTGGGGAGCCACCTGCGTCCGGCGGTTTCGGGCGCTGCCCTCGGGGTGGCTCGATCCAGGGCCTGTTTTTCTTCGCTGGAAGCCATGCTCGACCATCGTCAGGTAGGCGCAAAGGCAAATCGAAGCCTACGGTGCCCCGAGAGGCCCGTCAAGCCCTGGCAGGTGAAATAAGGGTCGAGGGGGCGGCCGCGCCCCGTTCCCCTAGCACGGCCCTCGACGCTATACTGGCCGCGCGTCTCTAGCTCGTTCGATTCGCCGCCGGAGGACCTGATGCCCCCCGCTTTGCATGGCGTGCGCGTGCTGGACCTCTCCCAGGGCATCGCTGGGCCCTACGCAGCCATGCTCCTGGCCGAGCAGGGGGCCGACGCCACCAAGGTGGAGCCGCCCTCCGGCGACCAGGGGCGCTGCCTCCCCGGCTTTCACGTCTGGAATCGCAGCAAGCGGGGCATGGTGGCCGACCTCCAGGACGAGGCCGGCCGGCAGGTGGTGCAGCGGCTGGTCACCACCTGCGACGTGCTGGTGGTCGACTTCCTGCCGGGCCAGGCCGAGCAGCTCGGCCTGGACTACGACACGCTCTCCGCCGGTCATCCCGGCCTGATCTACTGCTGGTTGCCCCCTTACGGCAGCGCCGGGCCGGAGGCCCAGCGCCCGCCCTCCAGCGACCTGGCGGCCGCTCTGGGTGGCCTCATGGCGGGCCAGCCCGGCGACCACCAGGGCCCCGTCTACCTGACCCTTCCCCTTGCCAGCTATGGCGCGGCCTTCCTGGCGGCGGGGGCGGTGGCCACAGCCTTGTTCGTACGGGAGAAGAGCGGCCGGGGCCAGCAGATCGAGGTGTCCCTGCTGGCGGGAGCCCTGGCCATGGAAACGGGCACCGCCGTCCTGCCCCACCACTTCTCCTCGGCACGTGCCGACCTCGTCCATAACTCCCTGGGGCCCCTGCCCGCCTACCGCCTCTACCGGGCTTCCGATGGCTGGCTGTTCATCGCCTGCGGCCACCACATGTTCTTCAACCGCTTCTGCCTGGCCCTGGGCCGGCCGGAGCTAGTGTCCGACCCCCGCTTCGAGAACGCCCCCTGGTTCATCGTCCCCCAGGAGAACCGCGACGCCTTCGTGGAGATCGTGAGCCCTATCATCGCCTCCCGGCCCAGGGAGGAGTGGCTGCGCATCTTGCAGGAGCAGGACGTGCCCTGCGCGCTGGTGGAGGAGCGGGCCGACTACATCGACTCGGACCTGGTGCGGGCCAACGACATGCGCCTGGAACTGGAGGACCCCGAGCTGGGCCCCACCGTCCAGATGGGCCTGCCCCTGGAGCTGGAGGGCACTCCGGGTCTAGTGAAGGGCCCCGCCCCTCTGCTGGGCCAGCACACCGAGGAGGTGCTGGCGGAGCTCCCCCAGGCGGTCCCAAAGGACCGGCCGGCGCGGGAGCCCCTGCCCCGCCACGCACTGGAGGGAGTCCGCGTGGTGGACTTCACCGCCTACATAGCCGGCTCCGTCTGCCCCATGTTCCTGGCCGACTATGGAGCCGACGTGATCAAGGTAGAGCCGCCGGAGGGGGAGCCCTTCCGGGTCACCGCCTTCGCCTTCCTGGGCTGGAACCGGGGGAAGCGCAGCGTCGCCCTGGACCTGGCGCGGCCGGAGGGCCGGGAGGCCGTCTATGACCTCCTCCGGGGCGCCGACGTGCTCATGGAGAACTTCCGCCCCGGGGTCGCCGAGCGCCTTGGCCTCGACTACGAGGCGGTGCGCCGGATCAACCCACGCCTCATCTACTCCAGCAGCGGCGGCTGGGGCCGCTACGAGCCTCTGCGCGAGCTGCCCGCCTTCGACCCCCTCTTGCAGGCGCGCTCCGGCGCCATGGTGGCCCAGGGAGGGCGCGGATATCCCCCCGTGTACTTCTTCAGCATCGCCATCACCGACTACGCCGCCGCCATGCTCTCGGTGTACGGTATCTGCGCCGCGCTGTACGCCAGGGAGCGCAGCGGCCAGGGCCAGAAGGTCTCCATCGCCCTGATGCGCTCGATCATGGCTGTCCAGAGCGGGGAGTTCCTGTTCTACGAGGGCATGGATGACCGCGACCGCGGCGGCCCCGACCTGCCAGGCCGCTCCGCCACCTACCGCCTGTTTCGCTGCGCCGATGACTGGCTGTTCGTGGGGGCGTGCCAGGAAGAGCACTGGCCGGCCCTGGCAAGGGCGGTGGACCTCCCGGAGTCCCTGGCCTGCCTCTCAGCTGAAGAGGCCTTGAGTTCGTCCGCTCGCGGGCCCCTGGCGCGCCAGCTAGCAGCCCGCTTTGCTCAGGCCGAGGTGAGCACCTGGCGGGAGCGCCTGGATGCCGCGGGCGTCCCCTGCGCGCCCACGCCGGTGCCGCTGGCCATGCTCAGCTCGCCTCAGGTGGAGGCCAACGACCTGGCCGCCCAGCATGAGCATCCGCAGTGGGGGCCGGTCACGCAGACAGGCCTGCTGGTGAAGTTCTCGGCTACCCCGGGGAACCTCCAGCGGCCCGCGCCTCTGATCGGCGAGCACACGCGAGACGTCCTGCGCGAGCTGGCCTACGGCGAGGGGCGCATCGAGGTGCTGCTCTCCAGCGGCGCCGCCGTCCAGGCGCCGCCCCCGGAGCCGCTGGCGCCCCCGAACTGAGGTCGCGTCCTGCTTGTTGGAGGGAGAATCATGAGCTCCAAGGTGCTGTACCAGCGGGAAGACCACGTCGTCACTATCACCATCAACCGGCCCGAGGTGATGAACGCCATCGACGGGGAGACTGCGGCGGCCCTGGTGGAAGCCTGGCAGGCCTTCCGCGACGACGATGAAGCCTTCGTGGCTATCATGACCGGCGTGGGTGATAGGGCCTTCAGCGCCGGGGCCGACCTCAAGTGGGTGGCCAGCCTGGGCGGGTTGCGGGCGAACGTCGACCGTCAGCGTGTCTCCGTCTACAACTCGCCGGGAGCGATCGGCTACACCCGCGGAGTGGACATCTTCAAGCCTACCATCGCCGCGGTCAACGGCTACTGCTTCGCCGGCGGCTTCGAGACGGCCCTGTGGTGCGACATCCGCATCGCCACCGAGCACGCCGAGTTCGGCATGCTCAACCGCCGCTGGAACGTCCCCTCGATCGATGGCTGCACCGTGCGGCTGCCCCGGATCGTGGGCCTGGGCCGCGCCCTGGACCTGCTCATCACGGGGCGCCGGATAAGCGCCCGGGAGGCCCTGGACATGGGCCTGGTGAGCGAGGTGGTGCCCCTGGAGCGGCTCATGCCCCGCTGCCGCGAGCTGGCCGCAACAATCTGCTCCTTCCCTCAGGGCGCCCTCCGCAGCGACAAGGAGGCGCTACTCCTCGGCCTCGGTCGGCCCCTGGAGGAGGGCTACCGCATCGAGGCGGAGCTGGGCGCTACCCTCCAGTACCGCAGCGTTACCCCCTCGGAGGGCGCCCGCGCCTTCGCCGAGCACAAGCGCATGCCCGAGCAGTGGAAGGACCACGGCCTCTAGGAGGGTGTTGGAAAACGCTCTTGCGCCGCCCCCGTCATTCTGAGCGCAGCGAAGAATCGAGCGCAGCGAAGAATCTGTTTCATGGAGACCCTTCGCTTCGCTCAGGGTGACCGGACAGAACGGTTTGTCAACAGCCTCTTAGGGTGCGTCGCAGCGATGCCTGGCGTACACTGGGTGGGCCTGTGATTTGCCCTATCTAGGGAGAGAAAGGGAGCGCGCATCATGGACTTCCAGCTCAGCGAGGAGCACAGACTTATCCAGGAGACGGCCCGTCGCATCGCCAAGGAGCGCATCGCCCCCCGGGCTGCGGAGATCGACGACAAGGCAGAGTACCCCGACGACATCTTCGAGGCCTTCCGCGAGGTGGGGCTCCTGGGCCTCACCATCCCCCAGGAGTACGGGGGCAGCGGGGTAGGCGTCCTGGCTATGGCCCTGGCCGTGGAGGAGGCTTCCAAGTACTGCTGCTCCTCCGGCCTCATGATCCTCCTGGCCGGCCTGGGCACGCAGCCCATCATGATCGGGGGCACCGAGGAGCAGAAGCGCGAGTACGGCGGCCCGGTGGCCCGGGGCGAGTGGAAGTGCGCCTATTGCCTCACCGAGCCCAACCACGGCTCCGATCCCGCCGCTCTGGAGACCCGCGCCGTCCGCGATGGCGACGACTACCTCCTGAACGGAGAGAAGGCCTTCATCTCCGGGGGCAGCGTGGCCGACTACGTGGCGGTGTTCGCGCGCACGGATCCGACCGCCGGCACTCGGGGCATCTCCGCCTTCGTGGTGCCGAAGGACGCGCCGGGCTTCTCGGTCATTCGCACCGACCGGAAGATGGGCGTGCGCGGCGTGCCCACGGCCTCTCTCGGCTTCGACAACTGCCGCATCCCCCGGCGGAACCTGCTGGGCGAGAGCGAGGGCCAGGGCTTCCGCCATGCCATGCTTACCCTCAACACCATGCGGCCGGTGGTCGGCGCCCGCGGCTTGGGCCTGGCCGAGGGCGTCCTGACCTACGCCCTGGACTTCGCCCGCGAGAGGCAGGCCTTCGGCGGCCCCATCGCCGACCTCCAGGCCATTCAGTTCAAGTTTGCCGAGATGGCCATCGAGATCGAGGCGGCCCGCCTCCTCATCCATCAGGCGGCCTGGATGGTGGACCAGGGGCGCTACGGGCGGGAGGACGCGGTCTACTCTTCTATCGCCAAGGTGTACGCCACGGAGATGGCGGTGCGGGCCTCCTCGGAGGCGCTACAGGTGCTGGGGGCGCAGGGGTACATGATGGACCACCCCCTGGAGCGCCACTACCGTGACGCCCGCCAGCTCATGATCGTGGAGGGGACCAGCGAGATCCAGCGATTGGTGGTCGCCCGGGCGCTCCTGGAGAGGGATCTGGTCTATCCGTAGGGGCGGTTCGCGAACCGCCCCTACTAGCCTCCCGCGCGGGAGTCCTCGGGCTCGGCCAGGGGACGGCGGGCCGCCTGCGCCCACAGGTACCAGGAGGGCTTTTTGGTGCCGTCGGCCCGTATCAGGCCGATGTGCTGGAAGAGGTCGAGGGGCGGGTCCGTGGCGAAGGCGGGGTCCCAGCCGGCGAACCACACCAGGAAGGGCATCTCCATGGCCTCGGCCCGAAGCAGGATGTTCCTGAGGAAGTTCTTCTGCTCGCGCTCGGTGCCGTCGTTGATGCCCTGCCGGCATGGCCCGGAGGAATAGCCCATCTCGGCGATGACGATGGGGCGGTCGGTGTAACGGCGGAGCTGTTCGTAGTAGTCGGCGGGTATGTCCTCGGGCGTCTCGAAGGCGAAGCTGGGGTAGGTGCTGATGGCCAGCAGGTCCAGCTTGGGCTCGAAGCGGCGGAACAGGTGCCACTGGGGCGGATGGATCTCGCCGGTGGGCAGGAGGCTTTGTAGCTCCTCCATCTGGAAGGTGGAGAAGACCAGGGTGTCCTGGGAGACCTCTTTGACGGCGTCGTAGGCCTCGAAGTAGAGGCTGACGAAGCTGTCGAAGTCCTCCGGCTCGTGCTGGTAGTACATGTTCATCTCGACGCCCAGGGCCAGGTAGTCAGGCTGGTAGTTCAGGGCCACGTACTTGGTGTAGGAGAGAAAGGCGGCGCGCACGTCGGCGTCCTCGAAGCCGCTGCCCATCAGGTCGTCGGGCAGGGCAGCGAGGCGGCTGCGGCCCTTGGCCCCATCGGTGAGGTCGATGGCCAGGAAGAGCGCCAGGCCATTTCTCTCCGCCAGGGTCCGCTCCGCCTCAGTGGTGCGGATGGTATCGTCGGAGATGGTGCCGTCGGGCAGAAACTCCTCCCAGGGGGGTGTGCGCTGGATGAGGATGAGGTCACCGAACTCCCCGGCGAGGGTGAAGACCTCCTCGTACCGCTCCTCGCTGAGCTCTGGCGGTAGAGAGCTGATACCCATGTGGAAATCGCGGACTGGGCCCGCCGACAGGGGCTTGTCAGCGTCTCCCTCAGGGCCGCCGCCCCCGCACGCCGCCAGTGCCAGCGACAGCAAAAGCCATGCGGCCAGGGCCTTCCCAGGAAGAGCGAATACTTTCATGTTGGCCGAGCCAACCCTGGGGATTGTAGCGCATGAACGCTTAGGGTCAAACGCGGGGATCGGGGTTTGGGCGGGCGCCGTGTAGGGCCTTTCCCGATGTGCTTCCCCAGATGTAGGGCCTACCCTAATAGCGAAGGGCCTAGGGAAGGCCCCGTGGACTACGTAAGCGTATTCTTAGTGAGCTGCCATGGAGCAGGCGGCAATAAGACAGCAGATGCTGGAGGCGACAGAGCGTCTTACCTCCCCCGCCGAGGCGCCTCGTCTTCTGCGTCGTGCCATGCACATCGCCCGGGTGCGCAGGCTGCGTTCCAGTGACTGTGAGGAGCTGCTGCGTATCTGCGAGGTGCTGGCCGCCGAGGGGGGTCTGGTTCAAGAGATGGCCGAGGAGATCGCCGTAGGTCTGGCCCAGGAATAGGGCCGCGTCTACCCCTCCTTCTCAAACATCGCCCTCGCCACCTCACCCCAGCTAAATAGTGCCACCGCAAAGCGGACCTGGCCCCCTTCGGCACTTAGGGCCCCAGGGTCTAGACACTCCACGAAGTGGAAGATGCTATCGCGGGTGCCGCCCTGCCGGTAGAAGTCGGTGGGCTGGAAGAGGCCGAAGGAGGCGCTAGCTAGGGGGGCATCGCCGGGACGGGCGCAGGCAATGGCCGCCGCCAGGTGGTCGATGCCGTAGGGACGTCGGGTCTGGGCGATGGTCTCGGCGCACCAGGCAGCGATCTCTTCGCCCAGGGTTCTCAGGGTCGCCCTGCTGATGGGACATCCCGTCAGCAGCCACTCCCGCCGGTGCAGACCGACGCCGGCCCTGAGATTCTCCTCAACCTCGTCCTTTAGTCTGCGGCGCCTCCATGCTCCTGTAATCCATCTCAGCATCCGTCGTGTGCCACGTCTATAGAGGCCAGAGAGGGCGCGCCGCGCCCAAGAACATGGGGCGCACCTAGCTATTATCGGCCGCGGAGCTCAAAGGCTTACCGCTGGCGGCCGCTGCCGGCGGCCAAATCCCGAGAACCTCTCGCCTTGAAGCGATTCGGGGATGGATGCTAGAATCCAAGAAAGCCCCCGTTCGCTCTAGGCGTTGCCATATGATGGATAACGACTACCACCTGAACTACGATGAGATCATCGACACCCTGCGCACCGCTGAGGTGATCACCTTCCGCTTCCTCGTGGTGAGCGAGCGCCTCCTCATCGACAATCGCTTCACTGAGCTGGACCCGCCGCTGATAAAGCTGGTCCCCAGGGTGCGCACCGCCGAGGAGCGATTCCGCAGCCTTAAGCAGCTCCGCCCCCGCTTTCACCTGCCCGAGAAGATCAGTGCCATCTGGTGGCCGAAGCACATCCATAGCCTGGTGGAGCACGGCATATGGTCAGCGATTGCGGAGCGCATTGTAGATGGGGGGTTCCCCCAGGTCGCCCGGCAGTGCGAGGAGGTGCTTCAGGAGCTGCTGGAGATGGAACGGCAGGAGACCCGCAAGGCTATCCTGGGCGAGGGATATCAGCCCCTGTGGGAGCGCAGCCGCTCTTGACCCCGAGGGGAGTGTTCGTCCTTCTTCGCTGATGCAGCGTCATCGCTTCTTGCGGCTAATCCGCGAGGCCCTCGAAGGCCTCCCATCCCCCTTTCGCGACCGGCTCGCCAACGTGGACGTGGTGGTCAAGCGACGCCCCGGCCCCGCCGACCTGCGCACCGCCGGCCTGGGCCCCGGCGAATCCCTGTACGGTCTCTACCATGGCGTGCCCCTGACGGAGCGGGCCGGCAACTACAGCATGGTCCTCCCCGATATGATCACCATCTTTCAGGAGCCCCTGGAGCGGGACTTCCGCGACGACAAGGAGCTGGTGGAGGAGGTGCGCCGCACCGTCCTGCATGAGCTGGCCCATCACTTCGGTATCTCCGATGAGGCCCTGGAGGAGTACGGCCTGGACTAAGGACAGCGGGGCGCACCTTGAGGGGCGTGATAGAATGGGTCGGAGGTCTGTTCGCGCGCGATGAGCCCAAGCCAACCAGCCTCCCAGGAGGAGCAGCGCCCGGAGCCGCCCACGGTGTCGGTCATCAGCGCCGCGGGGGCGCTTCGCGTGCTTCTGGTGCTGCTGGCGATTTGGACGGCCTTCTCCGGGCTCTCCCTGGCGGTCTTTCAGGGGGTCAACGCGGCCACCCTGGCGGGGGGCCTGGACGATGAGGCGGCTCAGCGCCTCCTGGGGGTCCACCTGCTGGCTCTGGTGCCCGTCTACCTGGTGCTGGCCTGGCGGCCCCAGCAGTACCGCTTCCTGCTGTGGCTCCCCTACGCTGTCCAGGCGGGCGTGATCGTGGCCACCGCCTACGATGTCATTGCGGGCGAGCGGGACCTGGAGGACGGGGCGCTCCCTCTGGTGGTGGCGGGGATCTTCCTGGCGCTGCTGCTATACGTCTGGGCGATGCAGCGACAGGCCCCGGTGCCCTCCAAGGCGAAGGAGGCCGCAGGCGCCCCGGAGAAGTCACCCGAAGGGGAAAGTTAGACTCCGCAGGCGCACACTCCGTCAACGCCTCAGTTGTTGTCCCACCCTTACCAGCCGGCCGACCTGCTCGGCGGCGGCTGCCACCAGGTCAGCGGCGCGAGCCTGGGCCTCCTCCAGGGAGATGGGTCCCGACGTGATGGCAAGCACGGCGTGGAAGGGGCTGGCAGACACGTCGTAGCCCTCCGCCAGGCCGCCCACCAGGGCGATGACCGGCACGCCCGCCTCTCGGGCCAGACCGGCGACGCCCGCGGTGGTCTTGCCGTAGCCGGTCTGGAGGTCCAGCCGGCCCTCGCCGGTGAGGGCCAGGTCGGCTTCCCGCAGCCGCTCCCTCAGGCCCACCGCTTCGGCCACCAGCTCGAAGCCCGAGCGGATCTCCGCCCCGGCGAAGGCGACCAGCCCGGCGGCCAGGCCGCCTGCGGCCCCCGCCCCGGGCCGCTCGGCCACGTCCACGCCGAGGTTGCGCTGAAGGACCCGGGCGTAGTGAGCCAGGGCTGCGTCGAGCTGGCGGGCCAGCTCGGGGTCGGCCCCCTTCTGAGGCCCGTAGACCATGGAGGCGCCCTCCGCGCCGCACAGGGGGTTGGTCACGTCGGTGGCCACCAGCACCTGACAGTCCGCCAGCCGCTGGTCGAGGCTGGAGGCATCGATGCGGGCCAGGCGGGCGAGGGCGGCGCCTCCAGGGGGTAGCTCCTTATTCTGGGCGTCCAGGAGGCGTGCCCCCAGGGCCTGGGCCGCGCCGGCGCCCCCGTCGTTGGTGGCGCTGCCCCCTACGCCCACGATGATGCGCTGGCACCCTGTGTCCAGGGCTGCCCGGATGAGCTGGCCGGTGCCGTAGGTGGAGGCCCGGCGAGGGTCACGCTCCGCCGCCGTCAGCAGGGAGAGGCCGGAGGCGGCCGCCATCTCGATGACGGCGGTGCCGTCGGGCAGGAGGCCCCAGGCGGCCTGCACCGGCCGGCCCAGGGGGTCCTGCGCGGTGATCTCCCTGAGGTCGCCGGAGGCCGCCTCCACGAGGGCCTCCACCGTGCCCGGGCCGCCGTCGGCCACGGGCAGGATGTCGAGGAGGGCGTCGGGCAGGGCGCGACGGAGCCCCTGAGCCATAGCCCGGGCTGCCGCTCGTGCAGAGAGGCTGCCCTTGAACTCCTGCGGGGCGATGAGAACACGCAAGGTCATGGGCCTCCTGAGGCCGGGTGCCAGCCCATCATAGGGCAGCGTCGCCGCTCCAACAAGGAAGGATACCCCAGGCAGCAGGTTGACAAAGGGGGACAGCGTGCTATCCTGCCCTTGTCGCTCTTTCAAACGGGGGTTGCAGAAATGGCGGAGCTAGGTCTGGCCATCCTCATCGTTGGGATCCTCCTCTTCACCGACCGCGACCGGCTGCAGTGGCTGGTGGGCAAGCTCCGCGGCTTCATTGACTGGCTGACGACGGAGTAGGCACGCCCCCGCATCGCCTCTCAAACACTCATTAATTTCCTGCCGCGAGGGCTTGACAAGGAACACATGTTCTGATATGTTGGGGCGTGATGTTGGAACATATGTACTTGAGGACACTCTCGATGAGGCGCATCATGCCCAAGGGCCCCCGCTGTCCCGACTGCGGCGGCCCCCTGGTCCACGGCGAGGGCTGCGTCTGCTGCCCCGTGTGCGGCTTCACCCACTGCTCCTGGCGGTGAGGCCACCCCTCACGAAGACGAAGCGCTCGTCACCCACCGGAGCCGCCGGACCCCTCGGAAAGCCGTCCAGCATCCGGCGCTTCCTCCCTCTGCTTTGACACCTCGGAGGGATAGGGTATGATTCCCTGAGAGCCGCGCCGCTGGCAAAGGCTCCGGGTTGATTATGACTGGCGCCACCTCTTCCTCTGGCATCCGCACCGTTGCTCTGCTGACCCTGGGCTGCAAGCTCAACCAGGCCGACTCCGAGGCCCTGGCCCGTGAGCTGGCAGCGGCTGGCTGCCGCGTGGTGGACAGGCCTTCGACCGCCGATGCCTTCGTCATCAACACCTGCTCGGTGACTCACGTGGCCGATCGCAAGTCCCGCCACCTGGTGAGGCTGGCCCGGCGCCTGGCGCCCCAGGCGCCGGTCGTGGTCACGGGCTGCTGCGTGGAGACAGGCCGCCCCGGCCTGGCCGAGGCGGTGGGAGCGGACCTGGCCCTGGGCAATGAAGCCAAGGCGACGCTGGTACGCACCCTCCTGGGCCGGGCGAACGGTCACGCCCTCCCGGGCGGGGGCCGATGCCCTGTTGCGGCGGGAATGGGCCTCCGGACGCGCGCCTTCGTGAAGGTGCAGGAGGGCTGCAACGACGTGTGCGCCTTCTGCATCGTGCCCCGCACCCGGGGGCGCGAGCGCAGCGTGCCCATCGACGAGGTGGTGGCGGCGGTGCGCCAGCGGGAGGCCGAGGGCGTCCGGGAGGTGGTGCTGACGGGCACCCAGCTCGGCGCCTACGGTCGGGACCTCGGCGACGGTGTGGGCCCTGGAGACCTCATCAGCGCGCTGCTGGCGCGGACCTCCGTGCCGCGTCTCCGATTCTCTTCCCTCCAGCCCCAGGACATCACCCCAGAGCTGCTTGCGCTCTGGAAGGACTCCCGCCTCTGCCGCCACTTCCATCTGGCCCTCCAGAGCGGCAGCGACCCCGTACTGTGCCGGATGCGGCGGCGCTACTCGGTTGAAGGGTTCCGACGCGCGGCAGCACGGGTGCGCGAGGCGGTCCGGGACGTGGCCATCACCACCGACGTCATCGTGGGCTTCCCCGGCCAGACCGAGGCCGAGTTCGAGGAGAGCTACGCCTTCTGCCGGGAGATGGGCTTCGCTCGCGTGCACGTCTTTCCCTATTCCAGGCGCTCCGGGACTGCGGCGGCCCGCATGGCCGATCAGGTGCCCGAGCGGGTGAGGCGCGGGCGGGTCGAGCGCATGCTGACGCTCGCTCGGGAGCTGGAGGAAGCCTGGCTGGCACGGTTCATCGGCCGGGCCATGCTTGTGCTGTGGGAGCGGCCTCGGGAGGCCGACGACGGCGGCCCGCCGCTGTGGGAGGGTCTGACCGACAACTATATACGGGTCTACGCTCGGTCCGCGCGGGACCTGCGGAATGGTCTGCTGCCGGTGCGACTCAGGCACGGTCGCGACGGCGGCTTCGAGGGGGAGCTGCTGGCCTGAGGCTGGCGGCCCCCGGGAGGGAAGGATGGACGTCACCAACCGGGTCATCATCGTTGCCGGAGCTTTCGTCTGGGTCTTCTTCATACTGGTGGTGGTCTTGCTGGCCTGGGGCGCGCCGGAGAACAGCATCGACGCCCTGAAAGACTTCGTGGAGTATCTGGACGACCACACCGACAACCTCTCCCGGATCATCCTTACCCTGGGCGGCGTCATCCTCATGCTGGTGGCCGTCGTCCTCATCATTGCCGAGGTCAGCCCGCCTGCCAGCGCTGCGGTGAGGGTGCAGCAGGTGAAGGCGGGCAGCGCGGTCATCAGCACCCAGGAGATCGAGCACCGGGTCCAGCAGGAAGTGGCATCGGTCCCTCACGTGAGCGAGGCGGCGGTGAAGGTCCTGGGGCGAGGACGGGGCGTGGAGCTGGAGCTGGACCTCCACGTGGACCCTCAGGCCAACCTTTCGGAGACGGCCGAGGAGACCTGCCGGCGGGCCCGAGAGCTGGCCGAGGGGAAGATGGGCATCGCCCTCCTTCAGCCACCACGGGCTCACCTCCGCTACAAGGAGATCCAGCTCGCACCGGCGGCTGAGGCTCCCTCGACCGAGGCGGGCGTCGAGACGCCCGGCGAGGCCGCTGAGCCCTCCGCTGAGATGACCCATGAAGCTGAAGCGCAGGAGACAGAAGAGGATCCCCCCGCCACCGGCTGAGCGGCTCGCCGCCATGCTGGAGAGCCTCCTCTTCGTGGCCGATGAGCCGCTGGAGATGGGGGTGCTGGCGCGCAGCCTCAGCGTCTCCCGCGCCCAGGCGGAAGAGGCGGTGGAAGGCCTGGCCAAGCAGTGTAGCGATCGGGGAGTCCGCATCCAGCGGAACGGTGACTTGGTGCAACTGGTGACCGCGCCGGAGGCCGCACCCTACGTGGAGCGCTTCCTGGGCATGGACCACCAGCGCCTGTCCAGGGCGGCCCTGGAGTCGCTGGCCGTGATCGCCTACCGGCAGCCGGTCACCCGGGCGGCCATCGACGCCATCCGCGGGGTCGACTCGGACCGCTCGGTGGCCACGCTGATGGCGCGGGGGCTGGTGCAGGAGGTGGGACGGGCCAGCACGGTGGGTCGGCCGGTGCTGCTCGGCACCACCGTTCGCTTCTTGGAGTACTTTGGGCTGGAGAGGCCGGACGATCTGCCGCCCCTGAGCGAACCGGAGGAAGAAGCCCAGGGCGGCGAGGGGGTACCATGATGAACGTCGGTGCTTGCCTTATCACCTTGCGCCTGCCGGAGAACGATTCCCTGAAGGGCAAGCGCCAGGTAATCAAGTCGCTCGTCACGCGGCTGCACGGCCGGTATAACGTCTCCGTAGCCGAGGTGGGCAACAACGAGAGCTGGCAGATCGCTTCTCTGGGCGTGACCTGCGTGTCCAACAGCAGCCGTCACGCCAATGAGGTCATCTCCAAGGTGGTGGCCTTCATCGAGCACAGCCGCCTGAACGCGGA
>JBAUEL010000163.1:0-33171 GCA_049678585.1 Dehalococcoidia bacterium | reverse complement strand
GGCTTCTGCCAGCGCCCTGGCGGCCCCTCGCAGGCCCTGCATCAGTTCGTCTGGCGTGCTGGCAGGGGTCCGAGCGGCGAACTCGGCCAGCGCCTCCGCCACCCGGCGGCTGAGCGCGCTGGCGCCGCTGCGATGGTCGCCCCGGAGCCCTTCGACGGCCTGTTGAATGCTGCTCACGCCTGCTCTGCACTCGCCCGCGAAGTGGGCGGATATACTCGCTCCAGCGCTTCTGCCAGCATAGGGACGGTGCGAAAGCGCCGCAGCCGCCGCGGGGAGACCCAGCGGGCCTCGGTGTGCTCCCAGTCCAGGGTGGGACCGGCCTCGCTTATGAGACGGAACAGGAAGGGGTGGACTATCCACACCGTGTCCAGCTCCGGGGCGGGCACCTCGAGCGGCTGGCCTTCGCCCGCCAGCCGTATGTCCTGCCGTGTCAGTCCCGTCTCCTCCCGGATCTCCCGATAGGCCTGCTCCAGCGGTCCGTCCTCCACGGAGCCGCTGACGGCGGCCCATCGGCCGCGGTAGGTACCCACGGCCTGGCTGCGCCGTAGGATGAGAACCTCGTCCCGGCCCTGCGGGTCGGTGCGCAGGAGAAAGCAGGTAACGACGTGACGTTCGCGCATGGGGAATGGACCTCCGGCCCCGACCTACTGACCGGTGGAGCCGTGCCCGCCCGTCCCCCGGGCGGAGGGGGGTAGCTCCTCCACCTCCACGGGCGACACATCGGCCAGGGGCGTCACCACCAGTTGGGCGATGCGGTCGCCATCGTTGATGCGATACTCGTCGAGGGAGCCGAACAGGTACATGGTAACCAGCACCTCGCCCCGGTAGTCGCTGTCGATGGTGCCGAAGGCGACGCCCACCCCCTTCACGGAGAGGCCGGAGCGGGGCCGGATCTGCGCATCGAAGCCAGGCGGGATCTCCAGGGCAATGCCCGTGGGCACGGGCATAGGGTCGCGCCCGAGGATGAGGTAGCTGGGCTCCTCCAGGCAGGCGAAGAGGTCCAGGCCGGTGGAGCCCTCGGTGGCCCGCCGGGGCAGCCGGGCCCGAGGGCGCAGCCGCTTGATCCTCAGTACGGGTGCATCGCTGGTGCGAGAATCGTCCGGCAATGTCATGGGATTCCGGGGCAGTCGCCCCCTGCGCCTGTGGTGGAATCTTACGCCAAGGAATCCGCGCGGCGACCGCGGGACCTTCGCTGACTGCTAGGCGGACGCAGCCGCCTCTTCGACCTCGGCCGGGGCGTCCTCCGGCCAGGCCTTCTTCTTGAGCATCTCCCGCGGCGGATCAACGTGGATGGCGCTCCAGCCGCAGGCCTCCTCGCACAGGCGGCAGCCCGTGCACTTCTTCTCGTTGAGCACGGCCACCCCGAAGAAGTCACCCACCACCCGGTCGGTCTCCCCCAGGCTGAGGGCCTCGAAGTGGCACCTCTGAATGCACAGCTCGCAGCCGCTGCCGATGCAGTTGTCCTCGATGACGATGGCCCTGGGCCACTCCTTGCGGGGGAAGTTGCGACATACATCGCCCATCTCGTCCAGGATGGACTCGGGCGGGCAGACCACGCCGCAGGCGCCGCAATCGATGCACAGCCTGGGGTCTATGACGTGGACCTCGTTGCGCGTGCCGGAGATGGCATTGGTGGGGCAGCGCCTGGTGCAGGCGGTGCAGCCGATGCAGGTCTCGATGATACCGTAGGCCACGTCTCTCCCTCGCTCGCCGAGAGCCCGATTAGCGCCCTATCGACAGGAGTATAGGGAGGACACCTGGGGCGCGCAAGGCGATAAGGCGGAATGTCACTGGCCGTTCGGCCCTTGGCTGAGGAGGCACCACGCCGTACAATGCCTTCGGAGAAAGTGAGTGAGCATACACAAAGGAGATAGCCGTGGTTGATTTCGCCCTCTCCGAAGAGGAACGGATGATCAGAGACCTGGCGCACGAGTTCGCGGAGAAAGAGATCCGCCCCGTCGCCGAGTACTACGACGAGCACGAGGGGGAGTATCCCACCCCCGTCGTCCAGAAGGCCGCCCAGCTGGGCCTGGCCGGGGGCGCCTTCGGTGGGAGCAGCGCCCTGGGCGGTGTCATCATCGTGGAGGAGCTGTCATGGGGCTGCGGGGGCATCGCCCTGGCCATCGTCTCCAGCGGTTTGGCCGCTGCGGCCATCGTAGGCATGGGCACGGACGAGCAGAGGGCCAAGTTCCTGCCCATGTGCATGAGCACGGAAGACGAGGTCCGCATTGGGGCCTACTGCCTGACTGAGCCCGAGGCGGGGTCCGACGTCGCCAACATTTCCACCACCGCCGTCCGCGACGGCGACGACTACATTCTCAACGGCACCAAGCGCTTCGCCACCAACGGCGGCATCGCCGACGTGCACGTGGTCTTCGCGACCGAGGACAAGAGCAAGAGCTGGGGTGGCCTCTGCGCCTTCGCCATCGAGAAGGGCACGCCGGGGCTCTCCGAGGGCACGGTGTGGAAGAAGATGGGTGTGCGCGCCTCCCACACCTCCGACGTCATCCTGGAGGATTGCCGCGTCCCGCTGGACCACCGCCTGGGCGAGCCCCCCGGCGAGGCCAAGGAGGGCGCGCCAAGGGGCGGCGCGATGGGGGCCCTGGGCGCCCTGGAGCGCACCCGGCCCGTTATCGGCTCCTTCGGCCTCGGGGTAGGCCGCGCTGCCTTCGAGTACGCCTTGGACTACGCCAAGGAGCGCATCCAGTTCGGCAGGCCCATCGCCACGCGGCAGGCCATCGCCTTTAAGCTGGCGGACATGGCGATCGAGCTCGACGCCGCCCGCATGCTCATCTGGCGCGCTGCCTGGATGGCCGCCAACAACGTCCCCTTCCTGCGGGCCGAGGGTAGCATGGCCAAGTGCTATCCCTCAGACGTGGCCATGCGGGTGACCATCGAGGCCCTCCAGATCCTCGGGGGCTACGGCTACATGCGGGAGTTCCCCGTGGAGAAGTGGGTGCGCGACGCCAAGATCTTCCAGATCTTCGAGGGCACCAACGAGATCCAGCGGATCGTCATCGCGCGTGCCCTCACCGGGGGCCTGCGCTAGGCGCTAGGATAGACCGCCCTGCGGGTCATTCACCACGTTCTCGGGGTGGCCCCTCAGCCAGTTTCGCACGTTGCTGACGGTGACGTCGATGATGCGCTGGAGGGCCTCCTCGCTGAAGAATCCGATGTGGGGCGTAATCACCACGTTGGACCGGTGCATGAGGATGTGGTTCTGGAGAAGCACCCGGAGCTTGTCCTCGGCCACCTGATCCGAGAGGAGCTCTTTCTCCTCCGAGATAAGCTCCTCCCCTTCCAGAACGTCCAGGCCGGCGCCCCCCACAATACCCTGGTCCAGGGCCCACACCAGGGCGTTAGTATCTAAGATTCCGCCGCGGGCCGTGTTGATGAGGAGTGCCCCCGGCTTCATCTTCTGGAGAGCCTCCCTGTCGATGAGGTGGTGGGTGCGCACACTGTGGGGGACCTGCAGGGTCACAATGTCCGACTGAGCCAGCAGCTCGTCCAGGGGGACGTAGCGGAAGCCTAGCACCTCGGCCATCAGACGGTTCTCCCGAGCATCGTGAGCTAGCACCTCCATGCCGAACCCCTTGGCGATGCGGATGACGTGCAGGCCGATGCTGCCGGCCCCCACCACGCCGATAGTCCGCCCCTTGAGGTCCCATCCTCGCAGCCCTTCCAGGGTGAAATCGCCGCGGCTGGTGCGCTGGTAGGCCTTGTGCACGTTGCGGGAGAGGGCCAGGATGAGGGCGAAGGTGTGCTCGGCCACGGTGTTTTCCCCGTAGAAAGGGACGTTGCAGACGGGGATACCCCGGCGGTCGCAGGCTGGCAGGTCGATGTGATCGAAGCCGGTGGAACGGCTGACGAGGAGTCGCAGGTCGGGCAGGCAGTCGATGACCGCCTGGTCAATACGCGAACGGATGAACACCGAGACCACCGCAGCCCCTTCGGCCAAGCCACAGGTGCCGGATGAAAGGGGCTCCTCACGGAACGCGAGTTCCAGGTCTGCCAGGGACGATGAGAGCGCCTCACGCTCCCAGGGCTCCACCTCGAAGAAGACCGCGCGATAGCTCTTCGCTCTCGGCATGCCAAACCTCCCCTCGCAGCCAGCCTACGGCTGCTCCTCGGAAGGGACCTGCTTCCCTACCCGTACCAGGGAGCGGAGGAGGCGGAGTTCGTCCAGCACCATGCGGGGGAGCAGGAAGCGTTTTCGGATTCGCTCCCGCCCTCTGGAGCTCAGGTCCTGCCCCACCTGAGGGTGCTCTAGCAGGTAGAGGAGCTTCTCGACGAACTCGTCGTCGGAGTCCGCCAGGTAGCCGCCGTCCCCATCGGCCATCTGGAGGGTGATGCCGCCGGCCCGATGGGCCACCACCGGGGTGCCCTTCCACAGCGTCTCCGCCACCACCAGGCCGAAGCCCTCTCGGATGGACTTCTGCATGACCACGTCAGAGCGGGACTGGAAGGCGTTCACCGCGGTGTCCCCAATGCCGGTGAGATTGGTGCGGACGTGGATATCGAGGTCACCCTTCGTTTCCTCGGTGATGCGGCTGTGCATGTCCCACCCCTCCGGATCGTCCAGGGCCATACCCCCCAGCAGGGCCAGTTGCACCTCTGGCATCTCTTTGCGTACCCGCCGGTAGGCGGCGATAACGCCCACGGGGTCCTTCCAGGGGTCGAAGCGTGAGACCTGGGTGATGAGGGGCCTGTCCGGTTCCACCCCCGTCCAGCTCACGATGCTTCGGCACAGGCGCGAGGGCAACTCCATGTTCTTGGGGCTCAAAGGGTCGATGGCCGGAGGAATGACGTGCACCTTCCTGCGGTCCAGCCCCGGCGGCACGAACTCCTCCATGGTGAAGACCATGGCGTCGTACCCCTCCACGAAGGACCTGAGGAACTCCCAGGCCGGTGCGGAGGGCTCCGACGTATCGATGTGGCATCGCCAGACCCACCGGGTGCGGTCCTCCTGGCGAAAGTGACGGATGGCCAGGGGCTGGGGGTCGTGGACCACGATGACGTCGTACTCCGCCTCCAGCAGGGAGGCGTTATGCTGGTTCTGGGCGAGGTAGCTCTCCCGGTCCTCGCGGGGCGGGTCGTAATCGGCTCCCTGGAGGGCGTTGTGCATCTTCTTGGTGACCTGGAAGAAGGGAGTGTCGCCGACGATGACCTTCCAGTCTGCCGCCAGCCCGAGATCGCGCAGGACCGGCACCAGACTTCGGAGCAGCTCTGAGACGCCGCCGCCGTAGGGGGTGGCGTTCAGATGGAGGACGCGGACGCCCTGCAGGTCGCGGGCGCTGTCTCGGACCTGCTGGACGACCTCCTCACCCACGAACTCGTCATAGGGGCCGAAGGCCTGCACACCTACATCGACTAGCTGGAGCATGGTCCCTCCTGATGCATCCGGGCGCTCTTAAGAAGAGGAGCCGCAAATCGTGCTCGCGGCAACTTGCAGCCAGCGCCCCGCTTCCTTCCGTTGACCCACCGCAGGCGGTTGCCTACTATTCTAGGGCCGGCTGAACCGGCTGCAAAGAGGAGTGCTCGCTTTTCGAAGGAGACCCGGCCATGAAGTCTGCACGCATGCACGAGACCGGCGGCCCGGACAAGTTCATCTATGAGGATGCTCCGGGCCCGGCGGTGGGCCCCACCGACGTGCTGGTGCGCGTGCGGGCCTGCGCCCTCAACCACCTGGAGGCGTGGGCGGCCAAGGCGCCTCCGGGTACGACATTCCCCGCACCCCGCATCCTGGGGAGCGACGTGGCCGGCGTGGTCGAGGCGGTGGGCTCGGCGGTCTCGGGCGTGGCGGTCGGCTCCGAGGTGATGCTCCAGCCGGCAGTGAGCTGCGGGTTGTGCCAGGCCTGTCTGGGCGGCCGCGACAACATGTGCCCGCAGTACCGGCTTCTGGGCCAGGGCCGCGACGGCGGCCTGGCCGAGCTCATCGTTGTGCCCCCGGAGAGCCTCATCCCCAGGCCGGAGAACCTTAGCTTCGAGGAGGCTGCCTCTGTCCCCTTGGTCTTTCTCACCGCCTGGCACATGCTCATCACGCGGGCGCAGGTGCGCCACGGCGAGACGGTGCTGGTGAACGCTGCGGGCAGCGGCGTGGGGACGGCGGGTATCCAGATGGCCAGGCTGGTGGGGGCGCGCGTCATCGCCAGCGCCGGGTCCGAGCCGAAGCTGGCCAAGGCCCGCGAGCTGGGCGCCGACGACACCGTTAACTACAGCACCTCGGACCTGGCCGAGGAGGTCCTCAGGCTCACCGACGGCCGGGGCGTAGATGTGGTCTTCGAGCACGTGGGCGGCGAACTCTTCGAGGCGAGCGTGCGCGCCCTCGCCCGCGATGGCCGCCTGGTCACCTGCGGTGCCACCGCCGGGAACCAGGCTACCCTCCAGATCACCCGCTTCTTCATGTCGCACCAGACCCTCCTGGGCTCCTTCATGGGCACGAAGGCCGAGCTTCTGGAGGTGGTGCCCTACCTGCGGACGGGCCAGCTCCGGCCGGTGGTGGACAGGGTCTACCCCCTCAGCGAGATCCAAGCTGCCGTTCAGCGCATGCTGGACCGCGAGCAGTTCGGCAAGATCGTGCTGGTGCCGTAGAGCCTGGGTTATCCTCTTGCTAGAGGGCTTGGGATGGGCAGCCCCAATAGATTTGTGGCGCCCTGCCGGCTTACTCCTCGATCTCGGGAACCTCGGAGCCCTCCCGGAACCAGGTGATGGGCCGGAACTCCCGGGGCACAAGACCATCCTGCTTGAACTTCGGGTATCCTAGAACCAGGGCTGAACTGATCTTCCAGGGAGGCTTCAGCCCGAGCTTCTCCTGGAGGGGAGGTATCATATTGATTACCTGGCTGAACCCGAGCCAGCAGGCCCTGATACCCAGGGAGTTGGCCACCAGGTTCATGTTTTGTCCACAGATGCCCACATTGATGTCGGTGCCGCTGATGGCGCGCTCGTCGGCGGCGATCAGGATCACCGCAGGGGCGTTCAGGAAAACCGGACCGTATCTTCTGGCAATGCTTCCGAACCCGCCCAAGATGACGCGGGGGTCGTAGAGCCCCGGATTCGGGTCAGCCTCATACGTGGGAACCAGGTTCGTCACCAGTTCATCGTTCTTGTACACGTTGTACAGCGTGTTCATCACACTGTATATAGCCTCATTCATCGCCTCGATGAGGGCCCTGTCCGTGACGACGATGAACTTCCAGGGCTGACAGTTGCCAGCGCTGGGGGCGAACCGGCCTGCCTCCAGCACCCTCCTGATGATGGGTTCGGGCACCGGCTCGTCCTTATAGTTCCGGACGCTGCGTCGGTAGAACACGGCCTGCTCGATAGCATTCCACTTGTCGGGATTCCCCTCGGCGTCCTGGGGCTCAAGGGGCATCTTGGCCGGTAGGGGATGAGGCTCGGTGGCCCAGAAACCATCGTCCACGTGGTACACGTCGACAATGGAGACGGCGTCCCGCGGGCAGGCCACCATGCAGTTGTAGCAGCTAAAGCACTCGTACTCCTCCTTCTGCCGGGGGATTTCGTTCTCTCCTGGGATCTCCCAGGCCCGGAAGGGGCAGTTCTCGAAGCACAACTGACACTGAGAACCGCGAGGTCGGGTGCACTTCTCCGGGTCCACCGTCATCACGCCCATGTGGGCGGTTTCTGGACGGAAGACCGACTTTACGTCTTCCCAAGGCATGGCCTCCTCCTTTGTATGGATTCACAGAACTCTTGCTGGGCCGTTCGGGTCTGGGGCGAGTCGGCGAGCACCATCCAAAGCGAGAGCGGAACCCCCTCAAAATAGGCGTTGCGACATTGGCGCTAGTTGCCCTGCCGCCCACAACCGGCCGTGGCTATTGTGCGCGGGGCATCTGCGGTATGGAAGCGCCATTTGGCCCTACTCGGTTTCTTGCAGAGAGAACTTGCACGTGGACGTCCTCGCCCCGATGCAGAACGCGCACACCTTCGGGGATCGTTACAAGGCAGGTGGCGCGAGCTATGGACTCCAGACGGCTCTTGGGGCGGTGGGGTGTCACGAAAAGGTTGCCCTTCGAATCCTGAGACAGAGTAGCGCGAATGAATTGGGTCCAGGCAGGGTGGCGACTTCGCAGGTCGTGCGTCACCTTCGCCGAAACGACCTGGAACGGCTGCCACCCCTCTCCAGCCATGCTAATAATACCTGGGAGTGCTAGCTGAAGGAATGCCATCTCATTGCTGGGCGGACCCCCGGGCAGGCAGAATACGGGCTTGCCCTTCCAGAGGCCGAAGGCTACCCCTTTGCCCGGTCCCATTCGGACACGGCGAAATAACCTCTGCCAACCGATATCTTCAAGCACCTGGATGACGAGGTCCCGTTCACTTCCCCAGGCACCACCGCTGGTAAGAATGACGTCTGTTCTTGGCAAGTGCCCTCGAAGTTCCCGACGAATGCTCTCCTCGTCGTCTCTGATTACCACCGTCTCGCAAGGGATACCGAAGAAGGTGAGCCACGCTCCCAGCGTGACCAGGTTGCTGGCATAGAGGTACCCGGGACGAAGTTGTCTGCCCGGGGCCACCACCTCGTCGCCGACGGCGACGATAGCAACCTTCGGCCTGCGAATGACCGCCACTCGGTCAATCCCCGCAGCGGCCAAAAGGCCCACGCGGCCTGGGAGGAGTATCTCCCCCTTTTCCATGATTACTCTATCAGCCGTTGTGTCCTCTCCAGCGGGGAGTATGTTGCGACCGGCCTCGGCGTCTGCCCCGACGCGCACCGCGGAGGGTAATTCCTCACAAAACTCTCCGGACACCACCGCATCGGCTCCCGCAGGGATGGGCGAGCCCGAGCAGATCCTGACGGCAGTGCCGGGGCGAACCGTTCCTTCAAATCGGGAACCGGCGTAGAGCGAGCCGATGACCTGCAGGTGAGCCGGTCGCTGCGGTGAGGCTTGCGCGACATCCGCGGACCTTACTGCGAAACCGTCCTTAAGGGACACGTCGACTGAGGGGCTGTTGACGCGCGCCACTATGTCCTTTGCCACGATCCGGCCAACGCACCGTTCGAGGGATAGCTCCTCGCTGCCCATAAGGAGCATGTTCGAGAGGACAAGTTCTAGAGCCTCCGAGTACCCCAGGTACGTGGCGCCTTCATCGATCTCGCGGCGGTTCATGACTGCAGTGCCCCTGTCCCTCTCCTTGCGTTTCAATGCGGCTCAGCAGAGGCGAAATCCTTCCTCGTCGTCGCGGGCATACGTCCACCACCCTCCGCCTCGAAATGTATGATGCTTGGCCAAGCCAGGCAAGGTTGCACGCGGGGGGTTCCCTTGGCAGCGGAGCAGGCGGCCTCGTTCCCTCGCAAGGGCCGCCGCGCAGCTCGAAGAAGTTGCGCTGGTCATCAGTGACGACCGCTAGCCCATAGCCGCCGGAGGTTTCTTCTCGAGCCCTGGGCCAGACCTTCCCGCGGCCGCGCGCGTCACGAGGAGCGCTGGGAAGACGCCCATCCAGAGGATGATCGCTCCCACCAGGAATGCCCGGCTGAAGGCGCCAGCGATGTTCCTTGCGAACACGGTTTGCAGCTCCTGCGACAGCTCGTCGAGGGTTGGCCGGAAGCGGTCGGCGAGTTCCGGCCCGGCGGTCTGCCTCAGCCGATCGTAAAGGTCGAAGGTCTGCCTTGTGCCCGACCGCGCCGCCTGCCCTGCCTGCTCCACCGGAGCGCTGAGCATCCCTTCGATGATCCCCTGCTTGGCCGGCGCCGGCAGATCGGACTGCTCGACCACGGTCGCCGCCTGCTCCTGAGCCGTGGCCACGCGCGAGGGCAGCGTCCCCACGAAGACGGCTACCAGAACGGCCAGTCCCAGGGTAAATCCTACCTGCCTGGCGGTATTGAACACTCCGGCACCCACGCCTGCCCTTCCGCCTACTACCGAGCCCATCGCAGCAGAGGTCAGGGGAGCGAAGATCAGGCCCGCTCCAATGCCACCGAGCATGAGGCGCCACACTATCTGTGGATAGGGCACTCCGCCCGTCAGACGGGAAAAGGAAAACAGGGCCACCCCGAAGATGAGCACCCCTGCTATCACCAGGGCGCGCGGCCCGAAGCGGTCGCTCAGGCGTCCCGCCAGCGGGCCCGTGAGCATAATGCATGCCGGGAAAGGCGTGATGGCGAACGCTGCCTCCAGCGCAGAGTAGCCCTCCACGACTGTGAGGTACTGGATGACGAGGAACAACGCACTGAAGAAGCCAAGCCCAAACAGGAGGATCGTGACGTTGGCAGCCGAGAATGTCCTGTTACGTAGCATACGCAGGTCGATCATTGGGTGACTGACGACACTCTCCACTAGGAAGAAGAGCGCTCCGGATACTGCCGATGTGGCGAGTAGACCGGTAATGAAGACCGAGGACCACCCGACATCCTGGCCGCGGATGAGAGCGAGAGTGAGCGAGAACAGTGAGATGGAGAGCATGGCGATCCCGGGCAGGTCTATGCGGTGGCGCGCCTCCGGGTCCCTGGATTCCTCGATTATAACGAGGCCCACCAGCACCGCCACCAGTCCAACCGGAACGTTGACAAGGAAGATCCATTCCCAGCCCACGTATTCGGTGAGGACCCCGCCGAGGGTGGGGCCCACTGCTCCTGCCACTCCTGAGATGGCGCCCCATATGCCTAGTGCCAGACCGCGCTGGTGGGCCGGAAAGGCCAGGGTGACGATGGCGAGGCTCACCGGGACCATGATCGCTGCGCCGATGGCCTGACCCGCGCGCCACGCGATCAGCATCTCGATCTGCTCCGACAGGCCGGCAGCTAGTGAGCAAAGCGAGAAGATGATGATGCCGATCAGGAAGAGCTTCTTCCGGCCGAACCTGTCTGCCACGCGGCCGGCCGGGATCAGCAGCACCGCGAAGACCAGGTTGTAGGAGTTTAGGACCCAGGTGACCGTCTCGATGTCAGTGTCAAGATCGCGTTCGATGGTGGGAATGGCGATGTTGACGATAGAGGCGTCGAGGATGGCCATGAACAGGCCGAAGACCGCCGCCGCCAGGACGAGCCATTTATGCTGGACCAGCATCGTTGCTCACAGGAGCTGAGGAGCCTGGACTGAAGCTAGGCCACCAGGGTGTGCTGTTCTAGGTCCCTCCGTACCACATGCTCTGCTGCTGGCGCAATCGGAGGCGTCCCAGCTATCGGCGCCGTGGGGTAGCAGGACTCCACGCGCGGCAAACGATTCTAGGCTCCGGTCTCGATCGGCTCCTCCGGATACTTGCCCGACAGAATCGGCGCCAGCAATGAAGGCAGCGCTCTCGGGACGAAGACCTCACTTGAGGCCGCGATCTCATCTAGCGTCCACCAGCGGTGGTCAGTGATGAACTCCCGGTCGCCTTCGTCCCAGTTCTCCCGGTGCACTGACACGTCGTCCACACGAACCACGAAAAACCGCTCACGCGCCTCATAGAGGGTCTCGCGCCAACGAGAGACATGCTTTCGCACCCAGACGCACGGGCCTAGTGCGACACCGCTTATGCCGGTCTCCTCCCACAGCTCGCGGGCGGCTGCTTCTTCGAACGTCTCGCCCGGTTTCAGTCCACCCCCGGGCGTTATCCACAGCGTTGTGGCATCATGGAAGTCTCCTTGCGCGCGGAACATGAGAAGCCTGTTGCGTCGGTCGATGACCAGGAGACGCGAAGCGGGTCGAGGGATGGGTGTTTCGCTGCTCAACCGCGTTGCCCCTCCGCGATTCCTAACGCTCGAGCCAAGACGATGGAGGAGTTGCCGATGGAGTCGGTAGGCGACCATCAGCCGGTTGCGGTCAGTCATCTGAGGCTCGACGTCGTAGGTGACTGGATAGCCTGCCGGTGCCGGAATCTCTTCTGTCGCGGCTCTTCTCTCCTGCTAGGGCTCTGTCGCGAAGGCGATGCTCACCCCGTTGGCGGTCTGCGCGTACTGGGTGCGCGGCTCCATGGTGGAACTATCCTAACAACGTTGGCGTGCGACCGGGAGACCTATTCTCCTCCAGCGGCCTCTCCCGCAAGGGCTGCCGGGTCGAAGACTGGGTTGCGCTCTTCAAGGATATCTTCCATGCGGGTCCGTACCATGTCTTTCCACTCGGGATGGGTCAGGATGTAGAGCTTCTCATCCCTGATGGCGCTGACGACGTGGTCGGCAACCTGTTCGGGCGCGAGTCCCGTTACCAGCAGCTCACGGACCGTCTGCTCGATCGCCTCCCTCTCTGGGTCGCTCACCTTCTCGGCCGGGTCGTTCAGGACCTCGCTGGGGCGATTCCGCTCCGAATCCATGAGCCGCGTGTTGACCCATCCCGGGCAAAGCACCGAGACCTTCACCTTGGCGCCACTTAGCGCCAGTTCATGGTGCATCGCTTCCGACAGCGTCACTATGCCGTGCTTGCTCACAGCGTAGACGGACATCGCAGGGAGCGAGACCAGCCCTGCCATCGACGCCGTGTTCACTATGTGACCTTCCGTGTCCTGTCCCAGCATGATGGGGACAAAGACCCTGATACCATGAATCACCCCCCACAGGTTGACCCCCAGCCCCCATTCCCAGTCGGCCACGGTCCGTTCCCACGACACGCCACCGACGGCGACGCCAGCATTGTTGCAGACGACGTGCACCGCACCGAAGGCATCGATAGTCTTCTTCGCGAGGGCTTCCACATCCCCGCCCTTCGAAACGTCGGTAGGTACGGCCAGCACCGCTGCACTCTTCGCTTTCAGCTCCGCCTCGGCCTCGGCCAGAGCCCCCTCCTCGATGTCCGCCAGGACAACCTTCATTCCCTCCGCCGCGAAACGCCCCGCCATCGCTCGCCCGATGCCGCTGGCCGCTCCGGTAACGACCGCTACCCTGTCTCTGAACTCTCTCACGTTCACGCTCCTTCTGCAGTGGTTCGTATTGACCTATCTCCCCGCAAGCGGTCTACTCCCACACCACCTCGTACAGCCGCTGGCGGCCCTTGATGCCCTTGAGCTGCTTGCGACCGGCGTCGCGGAACTCCACCCCCGCCAGCGAGCCGACAAGGTTACGCAGCAGCTCCGAGACTAGGATCTGCCCGCCCTGGGCCTTGTCGGCCACGCGGGCGGCCAGGGTGACGGCCGTGCCGAAGTAGTCCCCTGCCTCCTTTATGGACTCGCCTGCATTGAGGCCCACGCGCACCCGGATGGGCTCCTCAGGGTGCTCCTCGTTGTGGGCGGCGAAGGCCTTCTGGATGTCCACGGCGCAGGAGAGAGCCCTGGAGGCACTGGCAAAGGCCACCATGAAGCCGTCTCCCGTGTGCTTGACCTCGTGGCCGCCGTGGCGGGCGACCTGCTCGCTGAGGATGCGGTTGTGCTCCCGCAGGAGCCCGTGATAAGCTTGGTCGCCCAGGCGCTGGGAAAACGTGGTAGAGCCCTCGATGTCCGTGAAGAGGATGGTGACGGTGCCCCGCTCGTCGGAGTGGCGGGCCAGGCTGGGGGCATCGGCCAGAGCCGATGGCAGGATCTCCTCGATGGTGGAGCGCAGGGTCCTCCTCACCCTGCGTGGGCTGGTGGTTAGGGCGGGCGCTACCTTCTCCTGGGCCTCCATCTTGACGGCGAGGACCTTCTCGGCCCTCTGAGGCAGGCCCATGTCCTGATAGAGCTGGAGGGCCTCGTTGAGCATGGACGTGGCGGCCTCGGTGTCGCCGGGGCCGTCTCTAGCCAGGCGCATCTTGGCGTAGGCCAGGAGAGTGGCTGCCAGCTCCAGGCGGTAGCCCAGGCGCCGGGCCAGGCTGAGGACCTTCTCGAAGTAGGTGTTGGCGTCGTCCCAGCGCCTGCTGACGGCGTCCATCATGGCCATGATGCGAGGAACCAGAGTGGGCCAAAGGAACTCTACGCCCCGTCCGTTCAGCTCGCGCAGACGCTGGTAGCAGGCGTCCAGGCCCTCTACCTCGCCGAGCTCGGCAAGGGCCTCCCCGCAGGCGAGCAGGCTGTATGCCGCTCCCGTGCTCAGCGGTTCCTCGAATGGCCACTGAGGGCGCTCAGCGAGGAGTTTCCTCGCTGAGGCCATATTCCCTTTCTCAAGGCAGAGGCGGATTCGGAAGGGCCAGGAGCCTGCCAGGAACGCAGCCTTCTCCGCTGCCTCATAGGTGGCCTCCAGCGCCGGCAGGCGGGCCTCGGCCTGGTCGTAGCGTCGCGTTAGCATCATGAGCACCGCAGAGTACTCCAAGACAGCCGGCACAAGCGCGGAGACCCGCATCTCGGAGGCCAGGGTGAGCACCTCCTCGCCGATGCGCTCCGATTCCACCAGGTCTCCGGCAACAAGACGCTGCCTTGCGACGTAGAGAGCAGCCGTGTAGGCCGGCTGGAATGCAAGGCGCTGCTCGGAGACCCGGCGCAGCTCCGACCACTCGGAGCCACCGGCCGACACCCGTCCCTCCGTGGTGGCCGACACCAGGCTCGGAATTCTCGGGTAGCAGGCCCCGGCGACATCTCCAGCCGCTTCGAGCGCGGCCGCAGCGCGGTCGCCTGCCTCCTGAGCCTTCTGGGGGAAGCATGCAAACCAGTAGAGGTAGGAGAGTGCACTGAACAGTTCGCCGAGTGTTTGGGGGTCGGTGACGTGCTCTGCCAGGGACTCCGCCTCGGCTGCCTCCTTGAACGCCGTCTCGAAGCGGTGGAGGCACAGCGAGGTGAGAGCGTGAGAAGCGAGCAGGAGGGCCCGTTCCATCCGGTCTGCCGGGCCGACCAGCTCTAGCCCCTTTTCGGCGAAGCGCAGGCCGCGCTCCAATTGCCCCTGCCAGAGAAGGTATGCAGCGAGCAGGCTGTAGGCGTCAGCCGCTCCGGCCACATCGCCCGCCCCTTCGAGCCCCCGGGCCGCCTCTTCGTAGCTCTGGATCATCCCTTCAAAGTCACCGGCGCCCCGCTGAGCCAATGCCAGATCCGACAGGAGGGCTGCCTTTTCCCCCTGGGACAGGCCCACGGCATCCGCCAGCTCCAGGGCGGAGCGATAGAGGGATACCGCCTCAGCGGGCGCGTGGGCCGCCATCGCCTGCTGGGCAGCCTTCACCGTCCAGCGGTAGGCCGTGTCGGCGGGGGCACCCTCCCCCGCCTCACGGTAGTGATAGGCCAGCTCGGCCGCATAGTCCTCCAGGCGCTCGGGGTAGGCCTCTTCCAGGGCGTGAGCGGCCCGCAGGTGCAACCGCTCCCGCCGGGGGGCGCTCAGACGGCCGTACAGGTTCTCCCGCAGAAGGGTGCTGGTGAACTGGTAGTAGGTGCGCCTCTCCTGGCGCTGCTCCCTCACCACCTGGGCAACCAGAGCCTCCTCCACCGCCCGCAGGATGACCTCTTCCTCCAGTTCAGCAACCCGCTGGGCGAGGGAGAGGCTGAAGCGGCGGCCCAGGACTGAGCCCACCTGGAGCAGACGGCGGCACTCCTCGGACAACCCCGACAGCCTCCGCTCCATCACGTCCCGCACGCTCTCCGGCAGGCCGATGTCGGAGATGGTGGTGGCCTTGGTCGTCCAGCGCCCCTCCTCCTGATACAGCACCTCCGTCTCAATGAGGTGCTTGAGGGTCTCCTGGACGAAGAAGGGGTTGCCCTCGGTCTCCTGGTGGAGGGCCAGGACCAGGGGCTGGGGGACTCCATGCTCTGCCAGGGCGGTGATAAGCTCCCTGACCTCTGACTCCCGCAGGCCCTTGAGGGGAAGCTCCCAGAAGCCGCTCTCCCGTCTGACCTGTGGCAGGGCCTCCCTGAGGGGATGGCTCGGCTCCAGTTCCGTTTCCCGGCAGGAGATGGCCACCAGCAGCCTGCCTCCGGCCAGCCGTCTCACGAGATGCTGCAGGAGGGAGCAGGTACCCTTGTCCGCCCACTGGAGGTCCTCCAGCACCAGCACCAGGGGAGCGGATGTAGAGGCGTTCTTGAGGAACTCCGTGGCCTCCTGGAAGAGGCGGTAGGTCTCGGCCTCCGGGGGCACGGGAGAGGGCTCGGGGAGGTCGGGCAGCTTCGCCCTAAGCTCCGGGGCCAGGGGGGCGAGCACGGAGCTTCCCTCGGTCACCGCCTTGCGCAGGGTCTCCACAGAGGTGCGGGAGACGTAGTCCCGCAACGCCTCGGCGAAGGGGCCGTAGGGGAGCACGGCTTCACCCTCGTAGGCGGCGCCCCAGAGCACCTGGGCGCCCCGCAGCCTGGCGTAGGTGGCGAACTCCTGGAGGAGGCGGGTCTTGCCGATGCCGGCGTCTCCCACCACCATGACCACCGACCCCAGGCCGGAGAAGGCATCGGCCAGCCTCTCCTTGAGCTGCTCCATCTCCCTCTCCCTGCCCACAAAGGTGCCCCAGGCCACCCGGCCGATGGGGGTGACGGCGGCAGGCTCGGCGGGGACCACTACCTCGCCCCGCTCCATCTGCTGGCTGAGGCTGTCCAGCGCTGCCAGGACCTCATCAGCCGAGGAGGGCCTGTCCTCGGGGTTCTTGGCCAGGAGCTTGAGGATGAGGTCGTTGAGGGCAGGAGGGAGCGATGGGTTGTGGAAGGAGGGTGCCACAGGCGGCGTGTTCAGGTGCTGGGAGACCACGGCCACAGGGTCGTGGCCGGAGAAGGGGAGCCTGCCTGTGGCCATCTCGTAGAGGGTAGCCCCCAGGCCGTAGAGGTCGCTTCTGGTGTCGACCTTGCCGCCCAGGGCCTGCTCCGGGGGCATGTAGGCCACTGTGCCCACCATCATGCCGGCCTGGGTGAGGCGGGAGAGGTCGAGGGCCACCGCCAGGCCGAAGTCGCCCAGCTTCGCAGTGAGAGCCTGCCCTGAGCCTGCCGAAGGGTCTGCGGTCAGCCAGATGTTGCCGGGCTTGACGTCGCGGTGGATGATGCCCCTCTCGTGGGCGTGGCGCAGGGCCTGGCAGACCTCGGAGGCTATCTGGAGGGTCTGGTCGATGGGGAGCCTGTGGTCAGGGGCCTGCTCGACGAGGTCCTCGACCGAGCCGCCCTCCATGTACTGGCAGACGATGCAGGGTCGGCCCTCCTCCTCGCCGATGTCGAAGACGGTGACGATGTTAGGGTGGTCCCCCAGGCGGCCCATGGCCTGGGCCTCGCGGCGGACCCTAGCCAGGCCGGATGCGTCGAGCCCCTCGGTCTTGATCACCGAGAAGGCCACATCGCGGTCGAGGCGGGTGTCGTGGGCCAGGTAGACGCGCTTCTTGCCGCCCTCGCCCAGGAAGCGCCGCACCTGGTAGCGGCCCGCGGCGAAGGAGGTGGGCATGGCGGGGGATGGTGCTGGCGGTGGCGTGCGTGGTGGAGGCGCGGCCTCAGTTAGGCTCGTGCCGCAAGAGATGCAGTACGCGGCCTCAGGTAGGTTGGCCCGGCCGCACTGGGGACAGACAGGCTCTAGCCTCGCCCCGCAACGCATGCAGAAGGATGCTTCGGCTGGATTGTCGTGGCCGCAGGATGGGCAGAACATGGCGCCCCGCCTTCCCTCCGCGTTGCCTCAGAAGCTTTCGCGGACGCAGCGATTCTGGATCAGGCTACGGAAGATGTCAACGCAGCGGTACCCCAAGGCTCCCTGGTCGCGGCGGGGTTCGCTGACGGCGTCAAGCCTGGAGCCGGGGTACACATCGACCTAGGTGGCTCACTCCGCCAGTTCTACGATGGCGTCCATCACGTGGGGCCAGGCGCCTTCGGGCAGTTCGTGACCCATCCCCTCAATCACCAGCATCTTGGCGGCCGGGATCGCCTCAGCCGTGTCGAAACCTCCGGCGATCGGTATCAATGGGTCGGCATCGCCGTGGATCACCAGAGTGGGCGCCGTGACCGACCGGAGCGCGTCTTTCCTGCTAGGGGCGGTCATGATGGCCAGAAGCTGGCGAGCGGTCCCCGAAGGATCGGGGTCTCGGTCGTAGGACAACTCTACGAGTTCCCGAATGCGCGCTTCGTCAAACTCAAAGCCAGGACCGGCAATGGCACGCCATACGCGCATCCCATGCTGGATGGCGGCCTCGCGCTCGGTAGGCATCGGCTGCATGAGCAGTGCGAGCACGTCCGGTTCGGGCTGAGGCAGATCCGGGTTGCCGGTCGTCGACATGATCGAAGTGAGGGTGAGCACATGGTGTGGATAGTGAACAGCGAGGAGTTGGGTAATCATTCCACCCATGGAGGCGCCGACTACATGCGCCGATGGGATTCCCAGCGCTTGGAGAAGTCCGGCCGCGTCCTGGGCCATGTCATCCAGGGTGTACGGAGGGTCGACGCTCTTCCCTTGCAAGAGGTCGGCAACGAGCTGCGCCGGATTTGGGCACGCCTCATGGAACTTGGTGGAAAGTCCTACGTCGCGGTTGTCGTAGCGGATGACGCGGAAGCCGCGGTCGGCGAGTTGCTTGCAGAACCTCTCCTCCCACATCACCATTTGCGCACCCAGCCCCATGATCAGGAGCAACGGTGTCGAATCCTGCCCGCCGAACTCCTCGAATTCAATGCTGATTCCGTTTGCACGCACGTTTGGCATCTTCGCCCCCTTTCTTTACGGTACTGAGAGAGGTACCGCACTCCTCGCAGAACTTGACGCCTTCTGGATTGTCGTGGCCGCAGGACGGGCAGAACATGGCGCCCCGCCTTCCCTCCGCGTTGCCTCGGAAGCTCTCGCGGATGGGGCGATTGTGTACCAGGCTACGGAAGATGTCAACGCAGCGGTAACCTCAGAGGTTGCGGCATGGCCCCAACAATCAGCGAGCCTGGGCCCCTATACGTTCAAGTTGTGGCTTTCCGTCCACAAGTCGGAAGACGGCGCAATTGGATTGAAATGATCGTGCTGGTGCCGTAGGGCCTGGGTTGTCCCCGTCGATGCCCTCCTCCGGAGGATGCCGGGCTCAGGCCTGGCCTTCGGGTCTCGTGGTGGGCGTCAGGGCCCTGTGCAGCCACTCTACCAGCAGCCCCCTGAGTTCCTCGCGGCGCTGACGGAGGCTGTGGCGGGCTCCCGGGAGGATAAGGAGCTGCTTGGGCTCGCGGGCCAGGCGGTAGACGTAGCGAGAGCAGTCCGGCGGCAGCCTACGGTCCTCGGCCCCATGGATCAGCAGCAGGGGCCGGGGCGCCAATTGGGGGGCCAGGGTCGCGCCTGCGCTCTGCGTGCTCAAGGTGACCACGGCGCTCACTGCCGGGGAAAGCGCGCCAGCGGCGATCACCACCGCCCCGCCGTAGGAGTGGCCGATGAGGCCAATCTTACTCACCCCCTGCCCCTTGAGGAACGAAACGCCCGCCAGCACGTCGTATGCGCCCTCCTCCACCGGGCCCGGCGCGACGTGGATGCGGAAGTCCAGACGCAGGGAGCCGATGCCGTGCTCCAGCAGGTCGTGGGCCAGGGCGGGATAAATGGCGTCGGCGGGGCCCTGGAAGCCTCCGTCGGTGCCGCCCACCATGATAAGGGCCCCGGCGTCCGCTTGCCCGCGATGGTACAGGCAGGAGATGGGGCCACGCTCCGTCTCGATGCGCAGAGGCTCGCCGCCGTCGGGTTGTTGAGCGTCGAGAGCCATCGCGAAGCGGGCGATGCGATGGGCGCCTACCCCTGTCGGGGCGGCGGGTCGGAGGCGGGCTCCTGAACGTGCGGGATGCAGCAGATGAAACGCAGGGGTTCCTCCGCCGCGTTGCTGAAAGAGTGCTGCTCCTCGCCGCCGACATAGACGACATCGCCGGGCTGAAGGTCCGTCTCGCCCTCGCTGCTCCTGACCTTCCCGCGGCCCGCCAGGATGAACACCTCGTGCTCCCACCAGTGGGAATGCCAGGGGGTCGAGGCGCCCGGCTCCACCTCGAAGACGCGCATGGAGAAGCGGGGAGCATCCTGGGGTCCGATGACCGTGCGCAGGGCCACGCCTGGGATCTCCCTGTCGGCATCGACGTCGCGATAGTTCAGGACCTTCATCAGTGGAGACCTTTCATAGCTAGGGACTGAGGATGCACCCATCTTAGCGGTCCGATCATGGCTGTCAAGGCGATTTGGCTCTTGGCAAGCCTAACCGCCATCGCCATAATAGCTGGCAGCGCCAGCCACAGGTCTTGGTTGCATAGGAAGGAGGGAGTGCCCATGGACTGGCAGGAGATCTACAAGCGCCGTCTGACCACCCCCGAGGAGGCAGTGCGGGTGGTGAAGTCCCGCGATACCGTGGTGCTGCCTATCTTTCCGCCGCGAACCGTGCTGCCTGCCTTGTTCGCCCGGCGGGATGAGCTGGCCGATGTCACCATCCGGGTGATGGCCCCGGCCAGCGACCCCGGTTGGTTCCAGCCGGGAGCGGAGGAGGCTTTTGACATCGAGTTCGAGCTGTTCATCGGGGATTTCGCCCGCCACGTCACCGACGAAAGGCGCGGCACCTATCTCCCGAACCTCTTCTCCCTTTGCTTCAAGGAGCACGATGACCAGCGGCCTCAGCGGCGGCCGCTGGACGTAGCCCTGGTGACGGTGACGCCTCCCAACAAGCAGGGCTATTGCAGCTTCGGGCCGCACCTGTGGACCAAGCGGGGGCTGGTCCGTCGGGCCAAGACGGTGGTGGCCGAGGTGGACCCCAGCCAGATCAAGACCTACGGTGACTGTTTCATCCATGTCTCCGAGTTTGACCACATCGTGGAGTACGATCCCCCCTTGGTCACCCGGGAGATTGTCGATGAGCAGCTAGAGGGCCTGGAGCCGGAGCGCCGCGCCGAGTACGACGAGATCTTCGACCAGGTGACCGACCTCCAGCCGCTGGGCCCCCTGCTGCCCCTGCTCAAGGTCGTGGACCCCCAGGCCCTCAAGCGCTTGATGGGTATCCTGGAGCCGCCCGAGGTCTTCCGGGACATCGCTGGCTACCTGAGCGAGGTCGTCCAGGATCGGGACACCATCCAGATCGGGGTGGGAGAGCCCGCCGCCTTCATGGCCCGACTCGGCGCCTTCCAGAACAAGCACGACCTGGGCATCCACACGGAGCTCGGCAGCCCTGACCTGGCCCGGCTGGTGGACGAGGGCATCGCCACCGGGGCCTACAAGAGCATCCACAGGGGGAAGGTGGTGGCCATCGCCTGGACCGGCTGCACCGCGGAGGACCTGCAGATCATCGATGACAACCCCGCCTTCGAGCTCTACGAGCCCGACTATCTGCTGGACATCCGCACCATCGCCGCCAACGAGAACATGGTGTCCATCAACAATGCCATCTCCGTGGACCTCATCGGCCAGATCGACTCGGAGAGCGTGTTCGGCCCCCGCATGATCAACGGCACCGGCGGCCAGCCGGAGGCCCACATCGGCGCGCTGCTTTCGCGCGGGGGGCGGGCGGTGACCCTCCTGCCGTCCACTGCCCTGGAGGGCGCGGTCTCCCGAATCGTCCCCATGCACGAGGAGGGGTCTATCGTGACGATACCCCGCTACTTCGCGGATATCGTCATCACCGAGTACGGCATTGCCCGGCTGTGGGGGAAGAACCACCGGCAGCGTGCCGAGGAGCTCATCGCCATCGCCCACCCGGGCTTCCGGACGGAGCTGCGGCAGCAGGCCCAGCGCCTCATGTGGCCGTAAGCGGAGGCTGGAAGCGGGAGGCGGGAGCGCGGGCAAGGGAGAGGGGCAGCAATGGAGATCTACGAGGGGAGCATCACTGAGCTAGACATCGACGCCATCGTCAACGCCGCAAACACCCAGCTCCAGCACGGCGGCGGGGTGGCCGCAGCTATCGTGCGGGCCGGAGGGCAGGTCATCCAGAGCGAGAGCGACGCTATCGGCTGGTGCGACCTGGGGAAGGCTGTCGCCACCACGGCGGGCTCGCTGGGGGCGAAGCACGTCATCCACGTGCCCACTATCGACTACAAGAACCGCCGCCGCGCCTCCCTTGAGGAGATCTACGCGGGCACGAAGGCAGCCCTGGACCTGGCTAGGGAGCTGGGTCACACGAGCATCGCCTTCCCTCTGCTGGGCGCGGGCGTGGTTGGCCTGCCCCGAGAGGAGGTGGCGCGGGCCATGATTCGCGCCATCGAGGAGTTCCCGGAGCTGGACGTGACCGTCTGCGCCTTCGCGGGGGCCGATCGGGAAGCCCTGCGGGCGGCGCTGGGCGAGTAGCGGGGCGCAGCTACAGCTCGTCCCAGAAGCTATCGATGAGCTCGTCCTGCAGGTCGAAGACCTGCGGGCCGTCGGGCGTGTGCAGGGGCTCCGTGCGCAGAAAGTCGGGCAGATAGTCGGCGTCGCGGGCGAAGCCGGCGCGTTGATTAAACTCGCGCTCGTCCAGCAAACATCGTTTCCCCAGCGCCATCACGTCGTCGCCTGACCAGTCGATGCCGTACTGCGCGCTGACGAACCTGGCCATGTCGCCCTCCACCGGGTTCGAGAACTGGCAGAGGCCCAGCGAGTCCACCGCCGCCTGGAGGACCTGCTCCAGCTGCGACGACTTCAGGTAGGTCTCCGGGGTAGCGTCGCGGGCGGCGACCAGGCCGGCGGTGTGGTCGGCGCCCTGGGGGCTGGTGGCGTAGGTGATGCCCATGCCCTTGAGGGTGCGGGGCTCCCAGGCGGGCAGCCCCTGCCCTTTCACCGCGGGCACCCGGGCGATGCCGAAGGCCCGCGCGGTGAACACTGTGCCGCCGCCCAGGATGCGCCCCAGGGGCGTCGCCCGGCGGATCTCGTCGAGGAGGCCGAGGGCGGCCTGCCAGTCGCCGAAGCGCGCCACTCCCGCCTCCATAGCTACGCCTAAGGCGTTGCCCGTCTCGATCGTGTCCAGCCCGATGTCGTCGCAGAGGCGGTCCATGCGGGCGATCGCCTCCAGGTCGTCGATCTCCAGATTCGCGCCCAGGAGCGAGATGGTCTCGAACTCCAGCGCGCTGGTGAGGTGCTCCCCGCGCTCACTATTGAATAGGATGGAACACTTGATGATGCAGCCGGCCATGCAGGGGAGCATCCTGCCGTCGCGCTCGGGGGCGAGCTCGGCGATGCGCTGGCCGCTGACCTTCTCTGCGCTGGCGAAGGTGCCGAACCGGTGGTTGCGCGTCGGGAAGCTGGCCACGTTCTCCCGGTTGACGAAGCGGATGACCCCGGCAGTGCCGTAGAGGGACATGTTCTTCGTGCGCGGGTCCTCCAGCGTCAGCTTCGAGAACCCGGTGGCCAGGCGGCGATAGGTCTCTTTGTCCGCGGCCTCGACGTACTTCGTACCCGCGTCATCTACGACGATGGCCTTGAGCCCCTTTGCGCCCATCACCGCCCCCAGGCCGCCTCGACCCGCGTGGCGGGTCGGCTGGCCCTCCGGGTCGGTGACGGCGATGGAGGCGGCAGCCAGGCGATGCTCTCCCGCCGGCCCGATGGATACTACGCAGCCCGTACGGACCTTTCCCTCCAGCAGACGCTCGGCCGTCTCGTAGTTGCCCAGGCCCTCCAGGCCGTCGGGGGCGGGCTCCAGGTGGGCGCCCTTCCTATCGATGCGCAGCACGCGCCAGCGACCGTCCGGGGGCGCGCCCTCGACGACGATAGCCTTGATGCCTAGCCTGGCCAGCTTGTGGCCCAGCATGCCTCCCACATTGGATTCCTTGACGCCTCCGGTGAGGGGGCTCTTGGCCCCCACAGAGGTGCGGCCCGAGGTGGCGAGGGCAGTGCCTCCCAGCAGCCCCGGTGCTAGCACCAGCTTGTTACTCCTGCTGAGGGGATTGCAGCGGGGGTCGACCTCACGCAGGACCAGGCGGGAGGTCAGGGCGCGGCCGCCCAGCAGCCGGTACTCCTCGGGCGTCTCCTCTCGCGAGGCGCGAAGGGCGGACATATCGACGCGAAGGATGCTGGGCATGGGCGCTGGTCGGGCGGAAAATCAGGGCCTACGGAAGTAAACGCTAGTATACGTTCGCATTTGTCGTCGGGCAAGGGTTACGTGCTATTATGGTCGCGCCAATCGACGGCCTGGAGTGAGGCGGGACCGGCAGGATGCTTGCCTTTTAAAGGGGAAGGCCCGTGAAAGTCGGAGCACATGTGTCTACGGCAGGCGGGCTGTCCACTGCCTTCAAGCGGGCTCAGGACATCGGCGCGGAAACCATCCAGATCTTCGGCTCGCCGCCCCAGAGCTGGCGCCACAAGGAGCCCAGCGATGAGGAGACGGCAACCTTCCGCGCGAGGATGGTGGAGACGGGGATCGAGCCCGTGTTCATACATGCCATCTACCTCATTAACCTGGCGACCCCCAACCCCGAGCTGCTGGCTAAGTCCGTCGACTCTCTGTCCTTTTCGGTAGGCGTCTGCTCGCGTATCGGCGCACTCGGAAGCATCTTCCATGTGGGGAGCCACAAGGGCGCGGGGTTCGAGGAGGTGCTGCCGCAGATCGTCGCCGCCGTCCAGCAGGTGCTGGAAGCCACCCCGGAGGATGCCTGGGTCATCCTGGAGAATAGCGCGGGCATGGGCGGCAGCGTAGGCTCCAAGCTCACGGAGCTGGGGGCCATCATGAGGGGGGTGGGCAGCCCCCGAGTGAAGGTGTGCTTCGACACCGAGCACGCCTACGCCGCTGGCTACGACGTGGCCGACAAAGACGGCCTGGAAACGGCCCTGGAAGAGCTGGACCGCGAGTTAAGCCTCGCCAACCTGGTGGCTGTCCATGCCAACGACTCCAAGATCGCTCTGGGCGGGGGGGTGGATCGCCACGATAACATCGGCGAGGGTCACATCGGCAGGAAGGGATTCGAGGTGATCATGGCCCACCCTGCCCTCCGCGATATCCCCTTCCTGCTGGAGGTACCCGGCTTTCAGGGCGAAGGCCCCGACAAGGAGAACGTGGATATCCTGAAGGCTGTGCGGGCGAAGGTGGGGGCGGAGTAGGCGTCTACCTGACGCCCGTGGTCAGGGTCGGCAGCTTAACCTCGTAGCGTTCACCCAGGAGTTCCAAGAAGGCAAGGGCGGCTCGGCTGAGGCGTCGATTGCGGCGGTAAACCGCCGAGATCTCTCGCCTGGGCATGGTCATTCCGTTCACTTTGATCTCCAACAGCATGCCCTGCTCTAGCTCTCGCTCGGCCGAAACCCGAGGCAGCATGGCGATGCCCAGCCCCTCCTCCACCATCTTCTTGGTAGCCTCCATGCTGTCCATCTCCATAGCCGTGCGCGGCACGACCCCGGCCTCCCGCAGGGCCCCCTGGACCAGGGCGTAGTACCCGGAGCCCCTGCTGAAGATGATCAGGGGCTGGCGGCTCAGGTCCTCGATCTCCACCCTGCCCGTGGCCGCCAGGGAGTGCTGAGGCGCCGTCACCAGCACCACCTCGTCCTCGTACAGAGGCACCGCCTCCACGTCCGGATGCGCCACCGTTCGCGCCAGCGCCAATTGCACCTCGTCCGCCAACACCATCTGGAGGACCTGATCTGAGGGCCCCGTGTGCACGGATACCTCCAGCCTTGGGTAGCGGGAGCAGAACTCCTTGAGGATGCCCGGCAGCACGTAGGTGCCCACCGTCACCACCGAGCCCAGCCGCAAAGCGCCCATCTCCAGGCTGCGCACGCCTTCCAGGGCGTCACGGCCGTCCTGGAGGGTCTTCAACACCCGCCTGGCATAGGGAAGGAAGGATGCTCCCACCTCGGTAAGGCGAACGCCCCGCCCGTCGCGCGCGAAGAGTTGCTCGCCCAGGTCCCGCTCCAGGCCCTGGATACGCGCGCTGACCGAAGGCTGGGTGAGGTAGAGCGCCTCCGCCGCCTTGCTGAAGCTGCGATGGTTCGCTACCTGAACGAAAGCCTCGATCTGCCCTAGGTCCATGCCTGCCCTGACCGGGCGCCATTGAGCGCGTCTATGAATACGGGTGAGAATGACTATGAAGATTATAGCATGTGCACCTGGGCAGCGTGGAGCCCCGCCCCACGTCCAGCCCAGCACTGGCCTGAGGGGCAGGGCAGCACTTCACCGCTTGCAGCGCCCTCCCGAAGCTGGGAAGTGCCTCGGACGCAGGGCTATGCTAGTATCCATCTCGAAGGCGGGGAGCACGTTCAAAGGAGGTTGCGGGTTGAAGACCGACCTGAAAGTAGGCGTCAGCGAGGAGAACACCATCACCACCACCCCGGAGATGGGCATCGTCCACCTGGGCCCCGGCGTCCCCTCCATGTTCTCCACACCAGCCATGCTCTCCCTCATCGAAGGGACCTGCGTTGCCCTGATGTCCCGCTACATGGACCCTGGCGAGCAGACCGTGGGCTATCGGGCGGACATCCGACACCTGGCCCCTAGCGCCATCGGCAAGAAGGTCACAGTTAGGGCCACGCTGCGCGAGATCAAAGACGGCCGTCGCTTCACCTTCGACGTCGAGTGCCACAGCGAGGATGGGGTGAAGATCGGTGAGGGCACGCACTGGCGGGCCCTTATCGACATCAGCCGCTTCGCCGCCCAGGGCTAGGGAGGGTCCTCCTAGCCCAGCCGTCGCAGCGTGGGCGCCCCCACTGCCACCACGGCCGTCAGCCCCAGGCAGATGAGCGCCATCACCAGCAGGCCGCTCTGAGGGCCCAGGGTCGCCGCCAGAGCGCCGGCGATGGTCGCCCCAAGAGGTACCAGGCCCCGGTCCAGGCTCATCAGGCTCAGCACTCGCCCGTGCAGCTCCCGAGGGCTGTTCTCCAGGAGCAGGGTGTTGGTGAGAGCCATGTAGGACACACCCGCGCTCCCCACCAGCAGCAGGGCCAGGAGAGCCAGGGGCAGGAAAGTGCTGCGGGAAAGGAGGATGAGCGCGCCGCTGAAGATCGCCAGGAAGACCAGCATCAACAGGCCCCGTCGTCTGATGTCGCTGCGCGAGGCCATGACCAGGGAGCCGGCAAGGGCGCCGACGCCCGTGGTGGCCAGGAGAGCTCCCACCCCCGAGTCGCCCAGGTCCAGCACCTGCTTGGCAAGCAGGGGGACGAACACGCTGTTGTAGGGGAACCCGAAGACGAACAGGATGAGGGCAGGCGCGAGGATGTAGAGGATGGCGGGGTTACGGCCCACGAACGCGAAGCCCTCTTTGAGGTCCTCGACCCAGGAGGGGCTGGGCCCGCTGGCTGCGCGGCCTTGCGGCGGAACGCGCATGAGGACCGTGGTCAGCATCACCCCGATGTAGAGGAAGCCGTTGAGCAGGTAGACGGCGCCCACTCCCAGGGGGATGAGGAGAACGCCGGCCAGCCCGCCCCCGGCGATGCGCATGACATTCATGGCAGCCGTGTTCAGGGCTATCGCATTCAGCAGCTCCCTCTCCGGCACCAGGCGCGGCACCAGCGAGTGGCGCGCCGGCTGGTTGAAGGCCATGGATGTCCCCGAGACGAAGGCAGTGGCGAAGACCTGCCAGACCTCCACCATGCCGCTCAGCACCAGCATCGCCAGCAGGAAGTGCATGGACATGGTCACGGTCTGGCAGGCCAGGAGGATCCGTCGCTTGTCAAAGCGATCAGCCACCACCCCGGCGATGAGTCCGAAGAGCAGGGTGGGTACCATCCGTGTCGCTACCACCAGGCCGACCTGCAGGGCGGAGTCGGTCAGGTGGAGGATGAGCACTGGCCGGATGACCATCTCCATCCACAGGGACGCCGAGTGTCCCACCTGCCCTGTCCACAGCAGGCGGTAGTCCCGATAGCGGAGCGAGGAGAAGGTGGCCAGGGTGCGGCGGGCAGGGGCCTCCGGCGGGCCCCTTAGCGCCGAAGGCTCTTCCGGGGAGATGTCCTGGGTCATGCTCGGGGCACCCTCCGCCGCTGGTCTGGAGATGACCTTATCCTAGCGATGGATTTACCTTCACGTCAACGTCGAACCACCTAGGGGCGAGCGCCACCAGCCGCTTCGCCGGGCGGGAGACCGGGCCCTCCCTAGCGGAACTCGTAGCCGCTCGTCACCCCGTCCGGCTTCTGGTCAGTGATGACGTTGACGCAGGCAGGCTTGCCCGAGGCGAAGGCCCGTTCGATGGCCGGGCGAATCTGGGCCGGCTCGGTGACCAACTCGCCATGGCCGCCGAGGGCCTCGACCACCTTGTCGTAGCGGGCATTGTCGGCCAGGCGGGAGGCTACCACCCTCTCTGGGCCGTACATGCGCTCCTGGCCCACCAGGACCTGACCCCACTGGCGGTCGTTGCCCACCACCGACACCACCGGCAGCTCGAAGCGCACCAGAGTGTCGAAGTCGAACCCGTTGAGGCCGAAGGAGCCGTCGCCGTTCACCATGAGCACCTTCTTCTGGGGGTTGGTGACCTTGGCGGCGATGCAGAAGCCCGTGCCCACGCCCAGAGTGCCCAGGGGCCCCGGGTGCATGAACTGGCCCGGGTGATTGATGGGCAGGACCTGGGAGGCCAGCGCCACGATGTCGCCCCCGTCGCCTACCACGATGGTGTCATCGTCCACGAAGGCGGCCATCTCGTGGCAGAGGTGGAGGGGGTGGATGGGAACGGCATCGGAGTGGAGCCACTTCTGCCGCATCTCCGCCACCTTGGTCTCGTGGTCGCGAAGCCCGCGGAGCCAGTGGGGGTGTTCGTAGCGGGTATCGCCCATTTCGCCGCTGATCTGCTCCAGCACAGAGCGGGGGTCTCCCTCGATCCCCACCTCTGCGCCCCGGTTGCGGCCGATCTCCCCGGGGTCCACGTCGATGTCGATGACTCTGGCCTGCTCGAAGCCCCGGCCGTAGCGCAGGCGGAAGTCCATGAGCGTGCCCACGAACAGGATGACATCGGCCTCCTGGAAGGCAGCGCGACGGCTGCGGCTGAAGAACTGCGGATGGTCCTGGGGGAGGCAGCCTCGCCCCATGTCGTTAAGGTAGACGGGGGCACCGACCTTCTCTGCCAGCTCCCGCAGGGCCTCGGCGGCGTCGGACCAGAAGAGGCCTGTGCCGCCCATGATCACGGGCCGCTCGGCGCGGGCGAGAAGGCGGGCGGCCTCCCTTACCAGGCGGGGGTCGCCCTGGACGCGGCCCTTGGAGCGGTAGTTGCTGGGCAGCGGCACATCCGACTCCTCCATCCGTCCGAACAGCACGTCGGCGGGCAGTTCCAGGAAGACCGGGCCGAACCTGCCGGTGAGGGCCGTGCGGAAGGCCGTGGCCAGATAGTCTGGAATGCGACGGGTGGTATGGCAGGTGCCCGACCACTTGGTGATGGGCCGCAGCATGTCCACCTGGCTGGGGAGCTCCTGGAGGGAGCCCTGGAGCAGATTGGCGACGGGCGCGGCACCGCCGATGAGGAGCAAGGGGCTGGAGTTCTGGTAGGCGGTGGCAACGGCAGTCACCGCGTCGGTGACGCCGGGGCCGGCCGTTACCACGGCCACGCCACACCTGCGGGTCAGGCGCGAGTAGCCCTCGGCGGCGTGGCCGGCCGTCTGCTCGTGGCGGGTATCGATGATGCGGATGCCCTCGTCGAGGCAGCCGTCGTAGATGTTCTGGACGTGTCCTCCGGAGAGGGTGAAGATGGTGTCGATGCCCTCCTGCCTGAGCATTCGGGCGACGAGGTCGCCGCCGTCTATCTGGGCCATGATGTCACCCCTGTTCCATGTGGAATGGCGCCTGCTCTGGGAGGGAGATGCTAGCAGGTTCGGGCAAGTCTAGTACAGCACCTGCTCGATGAGCAGCTCGGCGATCTCCTCGTCGTCGAGCCCGAGGATCTCCTTACACACCTTCTCGTTGTGCTCGCCCAGGCAGGGGGCCGGCGAGCGGAGCACCCCCGGCGTCTTGGTGAGCCGGAAGCCGGGGCCGTCGTAGGCGGTGCGGCCCGCCTCGGGGTGGTCCAGGTAGACGTAGTACCCGCGCTCCTTGAGGTGGGGGTCGCCCTCCAGCACGTCGCGGCCGTTCTGGACCACGCCTGCAGGCACACCCGCCGCCTGGAGGGTCTCCATCACTTCCTGGGGCGTCTTGGTGCCGGTCCATTCGGCGATCTGCTGCTCCAGCTCGTCCTCGTGCTTCTTGCGGCTGAGGAGGGTGGCGAACCTGGGGTCCTGGGACCACGCGGGATTGCCCATGGCCCTGCAGAGGGCCTGCCATTGGGTATCATCGAAAACGGCGATGGCGCACCAGCGGTCCTCGTCCTCACCCAGGAAGCCCGCGCCCTCGAGGGGCAGGCAGGGGAAGGCGCCGTGGGGCGAGGCGTGGGGCAGGCGGTTGCCGGCACGGTTCTGGACGCGACCGTTGACGGCGTAGTCCATGAGGGCGGGCCCCAGCGCGGAGACCGAGGAGTCGAGCTGGGCCAGCTCGATCCGCTGCCCCTTGCCGGTCTTGTGGCGGTAGCGCAGGGCGGCCAGGACGGCCGTCAGGGTGTGTATGGGGTTGATCACGTAGTCGGGATAGTTGGTCCCCATTCCCACGGGCGGCTGGTGGGGGAAGCCGGTGAGGTGAGCGAAGCCGGTGATGGGGGTGAGGATGGCGCCGAAACCTAAGAAGTCCCGGTGAGGGCCCTCGAAGCCCTGCATGGGCTCGTAGGCCGCGATGATGTCGGGCTTCACCTTCCTGAGCTCCTCGTAGGTGAGGCCCCAGCGCTCCACCACCCGCGGGGTGAAGTTGCTGACGAGCACATCGGCCCAGCGGACCAGGCGATAGGCCAGCTCCTTGCCCTTCTCCGTGTTCAGGTTCAGGGTCACGCTCAGCTTGCCGGCGTTGTAGTTGTTGAACCAGCCGCTGACGTTGTAGCCGGTCTTATCCTTGGCGAAGGGCATAATAGTGCGCAGGCCATCGACCCGGGCCTCTGATTCTACGCGCACCACCTCGGCGCCGTAGATGCCCATGACCTCGGTGACAATGGGCCCGGCGGCGAACCAGCTAAAATCGGCCACATGGAGGCCTGAAAGGGGTAGCTTCCGCTCAGTCATCCTCGTCATCCTCGCGTGCCATCACCGATGGTCCAGCCTTATATGGCTCCAGCCCTATCAAGGGCCTCGAGCTCCTGGTGGGTGAGACCCAGCTCCCCACAGTACACCTCTTCGTTGTGCTCGCCGGTGAGGGGGGGCCGCCGCCGGAGCGCCGCGGGCGTCTCGGAGAGCACGTAGGGCGGCCCCGGGTAGCGCAGGGTATCGGCGAGTTCCGGGTGGTGTACCTCCCGGTAGTAGCCCCGGAAGTTGAGCTGGGGGTTCCTCACCAGGTCCTCGGGCGTGCTGGCGATACCGATGAGGAGCCTGCGGCTCTGGCCCTCCTGGTAGACGTCCCACTTGCTCTTGGAGGCGATGAACCGTTCGAGCACCTCGTGCACGTGTGCCAGCTTGGAGATCTTCTCGGCGGCAGTTTCGGGCTCGAGCATGATGCTCGTCAGGAAGGGCATGCTGATGTTCTCGGCCATGGACTTGTGGGGCTCCTGCTCCAGGTCTTCGGCCTTTCCCTCCTCGATCATCCAGGCCAGCAGATCGGACCAGGGGGCGCCGCCCGGGGTGCCTACGAAGCAGTACACCCAGCCGTCCGTGCACTCATAGGGGCCGATGCCGGGGACCCTGACGCCCAGCCTGCCCACGCCCTGGCGCCCCCGCATCTCCTTCCGCATATCCCAGGTCTGCATGGCGGTCTCCTGGGAGATGGAGAGGGCCTCCTGCATGGACACCTCGACCTGCTGGCCCTCGCCTGTGAGGTCGCGGTGGTAGAGGGCCATGACAGTGCCCGCGGCGGCCTGGATAGAGGCGGACAGATACGCCTGCTGGCCGTAGAGCAGGTTGGGCGGGTCCTCCGGGAAGCCCGCCATCCACATGACCCCACTCATGGCTAGGCCCACGATATCGGGCGCTAGGTAGTGGGCGTGCGGCCCCCACTGGCCGAACCCTGTGATTGAGGTGAGGACGATGTCCGGCTTGATGCGGCGCAGCCCCTCGTAGCCCAGCGCCAGGCCGTCCAGGTAGCCCGGGGGGAATGTCTCGACCACCACGTCGGCGGTCCTCACCAGCCTCCCGAACAGGTCGCGGCCGTCGCCGTCCTCCAGATTGAGGGTGATGCTGCGCTTGCTGGTGGTGAGGTTCCAGAAGTAGAGGCTCTTCTCGGCGTCGGTCTCGTCGTGGTAGAAAGGGCCAATGCGACGGGCGGGATGGCCTCCCGGCGGCTCTATCTGGGTGACATCGGCGCCGAGGTCCGCCAGGAGCTTGGTGCAGTAGAGGCCCATCTCGCCGGAGATGTCCAGGACGCGGATGTCGTCGAGGGCGGATGGCCGGTCAGGCTCGTCGGGCATCGGCTACCTCCCTGGGGACTGCGGGGCAAATCGGCGGGTACAGCAAACGAATTCTAGCGGACCGGAGCGTGGTGTCAACGGCCTCTCCTCGGCGGAGATGGCGCGACAAGGCCGCTGGACCGACGTGGCCCGCCTCAGTACCCGGGCTGCTCGCCGATCTGCTGCTGTTCGATGACCCGGAAATCGCCCTCATCGAGAGAGGCCAGCTCGGCCCTCCCGTGCGAGTCGAAGAGGGCGAAGAGGTCGCGCTTGTGGGGGCGCTTGCGGCCGATGGGGCAGGCCCGCCAGGCCTCGTAGTCCTCGTCGCAGTAGCCCAGGCGGCGCTCCCCGCACTTGGGCTGAAGGTAGCGGGCCAGTTCCGGGAACTTACGCTGGATCTCGGCCCGCACGAGGGAGGCGACCTTGCGGAACTCCCACTGCGCGCGGGTGCACAGGCGCAGGTCGGCGATGTGCAGAAGCTCCTGGAGGTTGACGGTGATCTTGAAGTTGGTGCTAGTGGCGCTGGGCAGGACGAAGCGGGCGTCCTCGGCAGGAACGCCCGCGTCGAGCATCTCCTGATAGAGCGACCCCAGGTCCTGGAAGGCCTGCTCCACGCGCTCGCCGAAGCCGGCCTTTCGCAGCGTCTCTGGCACGGTGTAGGGGAACTGCCCTTTCTTGAAGGCCACGTAGCGCTGGCTCTGCTGCTCGAAGCTGATGCCGATGCGGTGCCGCACAAACTGATGGCTGAAGGCGCGGCTCACCCCGGAGATGCCGAACTCGAACCACACCTGTTCCAGCGGCGAGGAGTGACCCGTCTCCAGGCGACGCTCGATGAACTCCTGCATCTGCTCACGGGTGATGCGCTCGCCCTCGATACGCTCGACGATCTGCATGGGCGTGAGCGACGAGTAGGCCGTGCGGAAGGCCACGTAGAGGGAGCGGATGGGGTCGTGGCTGTGGTCCAGGAGCTTCACCTGGATGGCCATCGAGGATTCCCTTCGAGCTACTGGGCGGCCGTGTCTGCACAATTCTATCTCAGCCCGGCGCGGCGCGCCACGCTACCTCTGCCTGTTCCACACCTGAGGATGGTCTATGTGAACGAGTGGAAGGCCGCTCCCTGCCACAGCAGGACGGCCACCGCTCCCAGGGAGATGAAGGGAGCATAGGGGATGGGATCCCCGCGATGGCGGCGGCCGCTCAGCAACAGAGCTGCCG
>JBAUEL010000162.1:0-1741 GCA_049678585.1 Dehalococcoidia bacterium | reverse complement strand
CGCTCTGCTAAGAGGCTGCCACTCCGATCGATTGCCGATCTCCTTGCTGCCACCTGGCCAGGATCGCCTACCCCTAGTCAGTCGAGAGAGTAAGATTTTGGCGGATGCATTGAAACCTTGACGACCCAGCAACGTTCATACTGTCGGATCATGGCTATGGCTCGCATCCTGTTCGGTTTTGTAGTACTAAGCGCTCTGCTCCTCGTTGCCTGTGGCAGCGAAGGGGGAGACGTAGTGCACCCTTCCCCAGCCGCATCGCCTACGAGTACGGTGAGCCCGTCACCATCGCCAAGTGCCAGCCCTGTCACAATGGCCGGCATCAAGCTCTATCCGTACGATGCGTGGTTCCCCCAAGGGCGCAGCCTGTGCGCTAGCCCTAGCTTGGAGGCGCCCTACTTTGGCCCCGTAGTCTTCAGCATCCGTGACGAAGAGCTGACGGAGTTGACCGTGCCCCCGGGATACGAACTTCTCGATGTCCGCGTCTGCAAGCACGGGATCACCGCCGTCGGCTACATCTACGACGACGCCTTCGTCGTCCTCGCTGACGGCCCGCACGAGTGGCCTGTCTCCGCGCCCGCAGAGCTGATATCGGAGGGGACGGTTGCCGGCCGCCCGGCCGTCCTTGTCTCCCCGACGCAGCCGGGCGAGTACGGCGGAGCCATGGTCATAGTGGCCGAGGACTTTGGCCTCACCGTCGTCACCCGCACCGCCAGCCTGGAACAGGCCGAGGAAATCGCCGCCGCGATCAACCGCCAGGATGTCCGCATACCCCAGGGAAAAGACACCTTCAGAGGCCTCCTCAACGGCATCCGTTTCTATGACGGCTTGGATGGGGACAATCGGGAGGAGGGCTGCCTCTGGGGCAACTACGGGCTGGAAGACCCAGATGTCGACGGAGTTGAGATTCCGGCCGGCACCGATCTGGATGTCCTTCCCTCTTACCTTCCCGAAGGCTACTCGCTGCACGACAAATCGGGGTTCACTTGCGGCGGCACCATCGATCTAGTGGAGGCGGAGTTCAGCCGCAAGCCAGGGCTCATCGACCTTGTTGTCCGACGTCTCTCGGGGGAGCTCGCCTGGTACTCGGTCTACAGTGAGGACTGGCTGGCTCCGGGGACGATAGCCGGACGGCCGGCGGTCTTCATCTCTCCGCCTTCGTGGGCGGCGCAGGAAACCGATGTTGGGGTTCAGGTGGTGGTGAAGGAGGACTTCGGCCTCACGGTTGTCAGTGGCCAGGTGTCGCTCGAGGAAGCCAAACGAATAGCCGAGGGCCTGAACCGCTGAGGCCCAGCCGACCGCCCTCCTGCCGGCCGATGCCATCGCGTGGCTCGTGGCGGCAATGGGCTGGGGAGCCGCCCTGCTAATTCCAGAGAACCTGCGGGAGCTCGCGTGCCGCATCGCGCTTCACTTCCTATCGGCCGTCTGATACCCTTGCCTGGGGAGGATCAGGCATGTCCACCGGCGCTCGCACCGGCGTAGCGAACCTGCCCCTGCACTACGGGGCGGCTCCCAGGTGGCTGTTCGAGCGGATGACCGGGCTGGCCCGCCAGATCACCCTGGTCATCGTCGAGGAGTACGGGCCGCACGAGGCGCTGGCCAAGCTGTCGGACCCGCTGTGGTTCCAGGCTTTCGGCTGCGTCCTCGGCTTCGACTGGCACTCCAGCGGCGTCACCACTACCGTCTGCGGTGCCCTCAAGGAAGGCCTGCGGGGGCTGGAGAAGGACTCGGGGCTGTTCGTGGC
>JBAUEL010000161.1:0-13492 GCA_049678585.1 Dehalococcoidia bacterium | reverse complement strand
GAACCGGCGCTCAGGCCTTCCGGGATGGGGGCGAGTCGGTGACAACCGGGGGCCGCTCGGCCTCTCCAGCGGGGGCCTCTTTCGCCTTGCCTCGGCGGCCGTTTCCGTCTCGGCGTCGGAGGGTGGCGAGGGCCATCTTGCGGCGCAGGTAGGCGAGCTGCTCCATCAGGGGGAGGCCCTTGGGGCAGTAGTCGTGGCAGGCGAGTAGGCCGATGCAGCCGAAGACGCCATCGTCGGTTGCGACGACGTCGAAGACGTCGGCCTCGGTGCGCTGATCGCGGGGGTCGACCAGGAAGCGGGCGATGCGCAGCAGTCCTGCCGCGCCGAGGAAGTCCTCGCGCATCTGGGCGGTGGCGCAGGCGGCGATGCAGCAGCCGCACTCGATGCAGCGGTCCAGTTCATAGACCTCCCGGGCCTTGTCATCGGACATGCGCTCCTCTTCGCCGTCGGGTTCGAAGGGGCGAAGGGTGTGGATCCAGGATTCGACGCGCTGGCCCATCTGGGCGAACCAGGTGCCGGTGTCCACGGAGAGGTCGCCGACCAGGCGGAAGAGGGGAAGAGGCAGGAGGGTGATCTTGCTGGGGAGTTCCTCCGTGCGGGTGCGACAGGCCAGCCTGGGTTGGCCGTTGACCAGCATGCCGCAGGAGCCGCAAACCGCCGACCGACAGACGAAATCGAACTGGAGGGAGGGGTCCAGTTCCTCGCGGATGCGGCTGAGGGCGGTGAACAGAGTCATCCTGGGGGTTTCGTCCAGGATGAAGTCCTGCATGCGGGGAGTGGACTCCGGGTCGTAGGGATTGTAGCGGAAGATGGATAGGGTCAGGGTGCGATTACTCTTGGACACTGACACCCTCCTTTCGGGCTGTTGCCTGGGCCTCACCGTAGCCGCGCTCGCCGGGGGGTAGTTCGGTGATCTTGACGGACTCATAGTCAAGATGCGGTAGGTGGGCGCGGGAAGGCCAGGTAGCCAGGGTGCGCTTGAGCCATTCGTCGTCGTCGCGAGAGGGGAAGTCCTCGCGGTAGTGGCTTCCGCGGCTCTCGGTGCGCTCCAGGGCGCCGTAGGCGATGGTGATGGCCAGGCGGATCATTCCGGGGAGGCGGAGGGCTGCGGCGACCTCGGGGTTGGGGCCGCGGCCGACGGAGCGCAAGCCGAGGCGGGCGGCGCGTTCCTGGAGTTCCACGAGTTCGTCGACGGCCTCGCGGAGCTGGAGGCCGTTTCGGAAGACTCCGACCTTCTCCATGAGGATCTCGGACATGCGGTCGCGCAGGTCGTAAACGTACTCGACGCCGTAGGAGGCCAGGCGGCGGAGGCGCTCCTCCACCTGCAATGTGGCGGAACGAACCACGCCCTGGGGGAGGCGGAATCCGGAGCTGGCGATGTCCCTGGCGACGGAGCCGCCTACCACCGAGCCCATGACGATGGTCTCGGCCACGGAGTTGCCGCCGAGGCGGTTGAAGCCGTGGAGGTCCCAGCAGGCGGCCTCGCCGGCGGCGTAGAGGCCAGCGAGGCCGTAGGCACGGCCGTCGATGTCGGTGCGAACGCCGCCCATGCTGTAGTGCTGGGTGGGCCGCACGGGGATGAGTTCGTGGATTGGGTCAACGCCCAGGAAGTCGCGGCAGATCTCGGCCACGTCGCGCAGGTTCTTCTCGATGTGGTCCTGGCCGAGGTGGCGGATGTCCAGCCAGAGGTGAGGGCCATAGGGCGAGTCGACGCCGTAGCCCTGGCGGATGTGGTGAACCATGCGGCGGCTGACCACGTCGCGGGAGGCGAGCTCCTTCTTCTCGGGCTCGTAGTCGAGCATGAAGCGGTGCTCGTTCTTGTCGAGGAGGTAGCCGCCGTCACCCCGGCAGCCCTCGGTGACCAGGATGTCTCCGGGGACGACGCCGGTGGGATGGAACTGCACGGCTTCCATGTTTCCCAGGGGGACCACGCCGGTGTCCAGGGCGATGGCCATGCCGGTGCCATCGTTGATGACGGCGTTGGTGGAGTGGCCGTAGATGCGGCCGTAGCCGCCGGTGGCGATGACGGTGGCACGGGCCACATAGGCGCGCAGCTCGCCGGTCCGAAGGTCACGGACGATGGCGCCGTAGCAGCGCTCCCCATCGTGGATGAGGGCGAGGGCCTCGGCCCGGTCATGTACGTCTACGCCTAGCTGAAGGGCCACGTTGTCCAGGGTGTATAGGAGGGAGTGGCCGGTGCCGTCGGAGCAGAAGCAGGCCCGCCACTTCTTGGTGCCGCCGAAGGCGCGGGCGGCGATGAGGCCCTCTTTCTCAGGCGGTTCCTCGATGACTTCGCCGCCGGGGAGCTCGCGGGGCCCGGCGACCACCCGGCTCCAGGGTACGCCCCACCAGGCCATCTGACGGACGGCGATAGGAGCCAGGTTGACGAAGCAGCGGGCGACGTCCTGGTTGCAGCCCCAGTCGGCGCCCTTGACGGTGTCCTCAAAGTGAACGTCTGGTGAGTCGTCGTAACCCTTGACCACGTTGCCCAGGGCGGCCTGCATGCCCCCCTGGGCGGCGCTGGAGTGGGAGCGCCGGGGCGGGACCAGGGAGGTCATGATGACCCGACAGCCACGGGCGGCCGCCTCGACGGCGGTGCGCTCGCCGGCCAGGCCGGCGCCTATCACCAGAACATCGGTCATTATGGTTGTCACAGGTCACCCTCCAAGGCGATAGAAGCTTGCCATCACGGCGAAGCTCAGGGCGAGGGCAGCGGCGGCGTATGCCCCGACCAGGCCGTAGGCCCAGCGACGGGCGAGAAGCCCCCACTTCACAGCAATGCGGTAGAGGCCCACGCAGATATGTCCCCACACGAACAACACAAAGGGGATGTCAAGCCAGAGGTACATCCCAGAGACGTGCTCGCCGCTCTTGCTAGCCTCGATGGGCAGATCGATGAGGATGACCCAGAGGTGAATGGAGGCCAGTATGAGCAGGGCTGCCCCGCTGAGCACCTGGAAGGCCCAGGTCCAAGTATCCAAGTGGGCCATGCCGCGCGCCCGGCTTACCAGGATGCGCTGCTGGCGAAAGGTGGTAGGCACCTTTCGTACCGCCAGAAAGACATGGACGAGCCCCAGCAGGATCAGGGGGCCTATCATGGCGTGGAGCAGGTAGTAGCGCTCCAGGAGGCCACCCAGGTCATCCATGGTCTGGGCGCCTATCAGCACGGTGGACAGCAGGCCCAGGTGCATGAGCATGAAGACGGCCAGGGCCAGTCCGCTGGCGCTGGTGACCAGCTCGAGCCAGACGGCGCTCAGGGTCGGCCACGTAATTGCGCGCAGCCGCCTTGGTGGTGCCAGTGCTTGGGCCCGAGAGAAGGGGGCCTGTACCGACTGGCCCTGAAACATGAACCCGGTGAGCAGCCGATGGCCGTTGCCTCCCTCCTGGACGCGCCCTGGGTGCTCGGCGTATTCCGGGGCTCTCATGGCTCGCTCTCCCCTCTGCTTAGCGGTGCCCGGTTCTCACACGGATGCCGCGAACGGAGTGAACCGGGCCGGTATATCCGTCCTCAGCGCTGGGTGGCGGGAACGGATGGCTCGGCCTCGTCACCGGTGACCCTCTCCATCTGGATGCTGATGGGCGGTTCCCAATCTTCCTCGGTGCCGCGGAAGATCTTCTCACCGGGCTTGAGGTCCAGGACGGCGCAGGCATACTCGCAGACGCGCTCGACCACCAGGTCCGGCTCGGTGATCCGGCGGTAGCCCTGGTCGGGCGTGTCGATGTAGGCCTCGACGTCGTTTGGGGGGAGGGGTGCCCGTCGGCGGAACTCCTCCTTCTCCATCGCGACGGTCTCTTCGGTGGCCTCGCTGTAGAACTGGAGCACGTAGCGGGCCATGGCGACGCCAGCGATCTGGACGCAGCCCAAGGAGGGCGGAGCGCACTCCTTCCGCTCAGGGTAATAGCGGCAGGGGGTCCGCCCGTGCTCCTCAACGTCGCTGAAGTTCTGGAGGACGGGATCGGACATACAGATGGTGCAGGGGTTACCGTAGTAGATGAAGGATCTGTCTTTCATGGCCTTGCCTCCTTAATGAATGCCCACTCGTGAACATATTCACACATCCTGAGCACTGACCGCTTCGGCCTGGGGTCTAGTTTGAGTCATGCTTTGGACAGTAGAGAGGCTAAAGGCCTAGTACCAAAGGAGGTGACACAGGCGGTAAAAGAGAGTACAATTATCGTGAAGCAATTCACAAAAGATAGGCAGGTGTGCCTTGGAAACTATCAAGGTCTTGCTGGTGGACGATCACGGCGTGCTTAGGGAGGGGATGCGCAATCTTCTGGAGCAGGAGCCGGATATAAAGGTGGTTGGGGAGGCCGGCAACGGCCTGGAGGCGGTGGCGGTGGCCAAGGCGGTGAAGCCTGACGTGGTGCTGATGGATGTGGTCATGCCACGCCTGGGCGGGATTGAGGCCGCCAAGCAGATCAAGAAGGCTAATCCGACTACGGCCACGCTGATCCTCAGCGCGTACGACGATGATCGCTACGTCCTCGGCCTCTTAGAGGCGGGTGCGGCGGGCTATCTTCTGAAGAGTGCCAGCGGCCAGGAGGTGATCTACGCGATCCGAGCAGTCCACGCGGGGGAGTCGGTATTGCACCCTGCGGTGACCGCCAGGCTTCTGGCCAGAGCGGCCCGCTCGCCAGGCCGAGCGATCGCGCCCCGCAGCGGTGAGCTGCTCACGGAGCGGGAACTGGATGTGCTGAGGCTTGCGGCCAAGGGTGGAGCGAACAAGGAGATCGCCAAGGAGCTGGCGCTCAGTCTGCCTACGGTCAAGGCGCACCTGGCGAACATCTTCAATAAGATGGGGGTTGCCTCACGAACGGAGGCGGTATTGCAGGCGGTGTGCCGGGGCTGGATTGAGGTGGAGGACACAGCGCCCGAGGCTGCTTCGGGGGCATTCCTGGAGCCTGCCCCCAGGGAGCATCCCGGGGACGCTTCCACGTATGGCTACGTCCCTATGCCAAGGGGGACGGTGGGGCCCGGTGATGACTAGGAGTCCTGTACGACACGAGGCCGGTGAGGGCGCACAAGCGGAGAGGGGAATGAGCGCGGGGGCCTCTGGGGTTGGAAGGGGGGGCGGCCAAAGGCCGTGGCAGCAAGGGAATTGCTAGAGAGCTTAGCCTCAGCGTCCCCACCATGAAGTCTCAGATGAAGCGGCAGGCCACCCGTCGGGTATCAGGAGCTATCCGCAGCTTCGAGCTCTGGGTTGCGATAGCCATGTTCGTGGTGGCTATCCCCCTGCATTATCCGGAGGATCTGCTGCCCTTCCTGGACATAGAGGACCCGGGCTCTGTGCTGGGTCTGGAGCGACACGCTATCGAGCGCGTCTTCATCCTCCTACCCATCACCTACGTCGGCTTCCTGTTCGGGATAAGGGCGGGTCTGGCTGCCTCGGTGTTCGCCCTCGTCATCATGCTGCCAAGGGCTCTCTTCATATCAGCGCATCAGTCCGATGCCCTGGTGGACGTCACCGCTGTCGTCATCACGGGTGCGGTGATCAACGTCGGGTTCGAGCGCATCCGGAGAGAACAGGAGCGGCGCCGCCTCATGGCGGAGCAGTTGCGGCTATCGGAGGAGCGTTATCGAGAGATGTTCGACAATGCCCACGATGCCATCTGGGTGCAGGACATGGAAGGCACGATCATCATGGCCAACAGGGCCTGCGCCGAGGTAACCGGCCACACGCCCGAAGAGTTGGTGGGGATGAGGGTTGAGGACTTTCTCTCGGAGGAGGCCCTAAGCAAGGCGAGAGAGGTTCGCCGGAGGCTGCTTGCCGATCAGACCATCGATGGGCCGTATGAGCAGGAGATAATCAAGAGAGACGGCACGCACGCCCGGCTGTGGCTAACGACCAGCCTGATTACCAGCCATGGCCAGCCTAGAGCATTTCAGCTCATCGCCCGCGACATCACGGAGCAGACGCGGCTGCAGCAGAACCTGAGATTCTACTTGCAGCACTTCACCAGGGCCCAGGAGCATGAGCGCCAGCGTATCGCGCGGGAGCTTCATGATGAGACGGCTCAGTCTCTGCTTCTGACCGCGCAACGGCTGGACCGTCTGGGGTCGAGTCCTCGCGGGGAGACGGCGGCGCACCTGGCGGAGGGGATGCAAGAGCTGCGGGGGGAGGTGCTGCAGACGCTGGCGAACCTGCGGCGCCTGACTCAGGACCTGCGACCGCGCATCCTGGACGACCTGGGGCTTGTGCCGGCTCTGGAGTGGCTGGCCGATGACCTGCCCCATCAGTATGGGGTGGAGGCGAGCGTTGAGGTAGACGAGGCCCTGCCGGAGCTTTCTCAGGAGGCGCAGTTGCTTCTGTTCCGCATCGCCCAGGAGGCGCTGCGGAATGTGGGCAGGCACTCGGGTGCCTCTCGGGCCACGATCTCGCTGCGGCGCTGCGGGGACCGGGTGAAGATGACGGTGCGGGACGACGGGAGGGGGTTCGAACTGCCCAAGGATATCAGCGACCTGGCCACGACGGGCAAGCTGGGGCTGCTGGGAATGTACGAGCGGGCCCGCCTCCTGTGTGGCGGCTTCGATATTCGCTCTGAACCGGGACAGGGTACGACGGTGGTGGTTGAGCTACCGGTGGCTGATGTCCTGAAGGCCCTGTCGAGGTCAGGCGGCGGATAGGGGGCCGCCGGGTCGAATAGCGCCCCTGAGTGGCAGCAGGGCCATGGGTGTGTTATAATGCCCCGATAAGAAGTCTTCCTCGTCCTCGAACTGCAGCGAATTTCCTCCGTTTCGTCTCGCACTCGACGACTAGGAACAGCAGACACCTAAGGAGGTCGTCGAGTGTCTACAGACAAGAGCCTGACCTGCGTCGATTGCGGCGCCCAATTCACGTTCTCCGCCGAGGACCAGGAATACCACGCCAGCCGTGGCTTCACCAATGAGCCGAAGCGTTGCTCCTCCTGCCGCCAGGCCCGCAAGGGCGAGCGCGGTCAGGGCGGTGGCTACGGCTCCTCGTCACGCCAGATGTACCCGGCCGTCTGCGCCGAGTGCGGTCAGCAGACAGAGGTCCCGTTCGAGCCGCGCGGTGACCGGCCTGTGTACTGCCGCACCTGCTACGCGAAGCGGCAGCCAGAGCGGAGCCGCTACTAAGCACGCCGGGTCGCCGGTTGTCGGAAGCTAGGCTGTCAGTTCTTCCTCACCCGGGGGTCATCCTGGAGAGGTGCGGCCTTTGGCCGCGATGAGCGCTGTGGCATTCCTATTGCGGTTCGAGAGGAGCCCGGTGTGCGGGTCTCTGAAGAAGCCAAGGCCGTGCTCGCCTCGCTCCTTGAAGGGCGGGAGGAAAAGCAGGTCCTGCGCCTAAGCGTCGCCGATGGTCATCACACCCTGGCCCTCGACGAAGTGAGGGCTGGCGACCTGACCTTTCACCACAGGGGGCGCCCCGTGCTCGTCATCGGCGACGGAGTATCCCGCGACCTCTGGGGCCTGAGCATCGACAGTGAGGAGGGGGAGACCGGCCTCCGCATCGTGTTGCGGCGCACCGCTACTACGGAACGCGGTGATACGGGCACATCTGCTCTCTCGATGCCGGCTGTTGACCATCGCAGCGATGAGCACACTCGCCTGCTGGAGGAGGTGAACGCGATCACCGCATTGATCGCCGCCCTGCGCCTGTCTCATTCCGCAGACAAGATCCCGCGCATCCGCGAGCTGGAAGCGGCCAAGCAGGCCAAGTGGCACGAAATCCGCACCCTGTGGGCGGCAGCAACTCGCCTCAGACTTCCGGAGACCGGGCCGTCGTGGCAGGCTCCGACGTAGGACCCCAGCGGGCTCATGGCAGAGAGGGAACCATCCATGCTTGCCGTTAGGGACACTGTTACATGAGTTGGGAAATGCCCAACGCACGCAAGGGATCGCCGTTCACCCAGGGCCCGGAGAACCAGAGGGCGAACCGTGAGGACCGGATCGAGAAGGCGCTCAAGGAGATTAACAAGCTCTCGGTCCGGCTCCAGAACCTGCGCAGGGGTCCCGTATCCGCTGGCAAGGACGCTCAGCTGCGGGCGCTGGAGCATGGTATTCAGTCGAAGTGGAACGAGGTGCGCGCGCTGCGCGCTGGCGCCCACCCTAGCCCACGCTAGCTCCTGGCCCAGCTTATAGAGCGAAGCCGGGCTCGGGAATGATGGTCCGTGCGCCCAGAGAGGAACCCACATGTTTGTCGAGCTCAAGGATGGTGAATCGCAGGAACGCCTGCTGGCCAGGTTCCGGCAGGCCGTGCAGCGGGACGGCATCCTGCGGGAGGCGCGGAGGAAGCGCCACTTCGTATCGAAGTCCGAGGCGCGGCGGCTGGCGCGCGCCAAGGCGGCGCGACGGGCGCGAAAGCGCGCCGATAGGGCGCGCTCGAGCAATGGTCACCGTACCACTTAGACAGGGGGAGGCCGTCGCACAGGACGCCTTCTCTCAGACAGCCCGGCACACCCGGTGAGGAGGTCCATATCATGGAAGTAGGCACCATCAAGCGCCTGATCCGCGGTCGAGGGTTCGGCTTTATTCAGCCCGAGGGCGCCACGGAGGAGGTCTTTTTCCACAGCAGCGCGGTGGAAAGTCCCACCTTCGATGAACTGAACGAGGGCCAGCAGGTCGAGTTCGAAACCGAGCCGGATCCCCGGCAGCCAAGCCGGAGCCGTGCCACCCACGTCCGCAAGGTGAGTTAACCGTCCGCTGAGGAACAATCCATTGACCACCCTGTTTGTGGGCAATCTATCTCCGGAGGTCACCGATAGTGATCTGCGGAAGGTCTTCTCGGTCTATGGAGAGATCGGCTCCATCCGCGTCCCCCGCAACCGCGCAGGCCGCCCCCGCGGCTTTGCACTCGTCGAGCTTGAGGACGAGCCCGCGGCTGCCGCCGTCGAAGCCCTGAAAGGCACCGAGCTTAAGGGATGGATGATGGATGTGGTCGTGGATCGCCCACCGTCGGCCGGGCGGCGCCGGGACAGGCGCAAGCGGGGCGGTTTCCGCCGGAGGCGCTGAGGGCCGCGCAGGCCTAAAGGCGCCGGTTTCATCGATACCGCCAGACGGGGGCTCCGTCCGATCATGGTTGGAGCGCCGTTGCTGGTTTGTTGCTTTGAGGGCGGGCGCGGCGCAACGCGCGGGAGGACTTTACGAAGCTACGACATCGACGGCCAGACACATTGATCACCTTCGTGGACGGCCCCACTGACGAAGTGCTTCTACGCGTCGGCTTGGACGAAGACAGCCGCCCCTTTATGTACTTCCGTCTCTACGATTCCCACGGCTGCCTGGCGGCCGAATCAGGACGCCTCGAGTCCTTCCCCGGCGGGCTCAAGATCCACTCCGGGGACGGGGAGTTGCTCCTGGACGTTCCCGCCGAGCCCGATGCTCACATTCAGTACCGTCTCTACAACCGGAACGGCGAGCTCCTCACCTGCTCGGACGGTGTCTGCACTAAGATCCGGTCACTCCTACGCATGGAGGCAGGGCGCCCCTAACCCTCTGGCGCCGGCACCATGAGTGCGGGCCGCGGATAGGGGGTCGCCGGGACTAGCGGAGGCGTCGCCAGGGGGACCAGATGGTGACGGCGGCCACGGCCGCCACGAGCATGGTCAGCAGCAGGCTGGCGCCACCAAGAAGGGCGAGGATCGCGAGGACGGCCAGGCAGGCCGTGAGGACGGTGATCTCGGCGGTGTGTCCCTCCCAGCGGGCGGCGGTAGAGGCAGCCAGCTCGCGGGCCCACAGCAGGAAGACCTCGATCAGGGGCGGCTCAGGGGCCTCGGGCGGCGGGCGCTTCGGGGCCGGCGTTTTCCCGTTGGCGGCGAGCACGCTGTAGGCCTCCTTGAGCTCATCCAGCCTGGCTTTGGCCTGGCCGTCCCGGCCCGCTTCCGGCCGATACTTTCGGGTCAGGTGCCGGTAGGCGCGCTTGACGAGGTCGGCGTCGGCCGAGGGGGCCACGCACAGGACTTTGTAGGCTTCCCTTCGATTCATGAGGCCTCCAAGGTAATAGTCGGACGCGGGCGCGGAGTCCATAGCGGGGGCGGCGGGAGTTTTCCTGCGTCCTGCTAGAAGGGCTTGGCCGGAGGGAGTATAATGGGTTTGCCGCGGCCCCATCGGTTCCCTAGCTAGGGCCCAACAGGTCCTTTTGGGGGCAGTCGCGAGCGGGGCGAGGCAAGAGCTGGTTATCTAGAAGGAAAGGGCCCACGTCGCATCCACAGAAGTGGACCAGCGCTGTGCTAGGGCCCTCTTTTCACGTCCTGGTAATCCGCGCCAGAGGAGGTTGGGATGGGACGGAGCCTGACCCGCAAGATCATCGATGAGCACCTGGTCTCGGGCGATCCCACGCCGGGCAGGGAGATCGCCCTGCGCATCGACCAGACGCTCACGCAGGACGCCACGGGGACCATGGCTTACCTCCAGTTCGAGGCCATGGGTATCCCCAGGGTCCGCACGAAACTCTCTGTCAGCTACGCCGACCACAACATGCTGCAGGCGGGGTTCGAGAATGCGGACGACCACCGCTTTCTCCAGAGCATTGCGGCGAAGTACGGGATCTACTTCTCGCGGCCGGGCAACGGTATCTGCCATCAGGTGCACCTGGAGCGCTTCAGCGTTCCGGGCATGACGTTGCTAGGTTCGGACAGCCACACGCCCACTGCGGGCGGCGCGGGGATGATAGCCATCGGGGCGGGCGGTCTGGACGTGGCTGCGGCCATGGCCGGGGGGCCTTTCTATCTGGCCATGCCCAGGGTGGTGCGGGTGGAGCTGAAGGGACACCTCCAGCCCTGGGTCTCGGCCAAGGACGTCATCCTGGAGATACTGCGGCGGCTCACGGTGAAGGGAGGGGTGGGCCGCATCTTCGAGTACGGAGGCGAGGGGCTGGCCGACCTGAACGTGCCCGCCCGCTCTACCATCACCAACATGGGGGCGGAGCTGGGGGCCACCGCCTCCGTCTTCCCCAGCGACGAGGTGACCCGCCAGTACCTGCGGGCCCAGGGTCGAGAGGAGGTGTGGCAGCCCCTCCAGGCCGATCCGGATGCGGAGTACGAGGAGGTGGTGGAGATCGACCTGAGCCGGCTGGAGCCGCTCATCGCGCGGCCCTCCAGCCCGGACAGCGTGGTGCCGGTACGGGAGATGGCAGGTACGCCGGTGGCTCAGGTGTGCGTGGGGAGCTGCACGAACTCCTCGTTCACTGACCTCATGACCGTAGCCACGGCCCTTCGCGGTAAGACGGTGCACCCGAACCTGAGCGCGACGGTGACGCCGGGGTCGCGGCAGGTGTTCAACATGATCGCCCGCAACGGGGCGCTGGCCGACCTTATCGAGTCGGGCTGGCGCATCCTGGAGTCGTCCTGCGGCCCGTGCATCGGCATGGGGCAGGCGCCGCCGACGGGGAGCGTATCGCTGCGCACGTTCAACCGCAACTTCCCCGGACGCAGCGGTACCCCTAACGACCAGGCCTACCTGTGCAGCCCGGAGACCGCCGCCGCCACCGCCCTTCACGGGGTGATCACGGACCCACGCGACCTGGGCAAGCCCATCCAGGTGAGTTTGCCCAGAGAGTTCCACATCGACGACAACATGATCATCCCGCCCTGCGAGAGGGTTGAGGAGGTGGAGATCGTGCGGGGGCCCAACATTCAGCCCCTGCCGATGGCCGAGCCGATGGGGGAGAGCATCCGGGCGCCCGTGCTGCTGAAGGTGGAGGACAACATCACTACCGACCACATTATGCCCGCCGGGGCCAAGGTGCTGCCGCTGCGCTCCAACATCCCGGCCATCTCCGAGTTCGTGTTCACGCCGCTTGATGTGCTCTTCCCGGCGCGGGCCAAGGAAGCGGGCAGGAGCGTGGTGATCGGCGGGGCGAACTACGGGCAGGGCTCCAGCCGGGAACACGCCGCCCTGGCGCCCATGTATCTGGGGCTGAAGGCGGTGCTGGCCAAGTCCTTCGCCCGCATCCACTGGGCCAACCTGGTGAACTTCGGCATTCTGCCGCTAACCTTTGAGGACGAGGAGGCGTATGAGGGCATTCAGCAGGGGGATGAGCTGGAGATTCCGGGCGTGCGCGATGCCCTGAGGCGGGGCGAGGAGACGCTGACGGTGCGTAACGTCACCCAGGGAGGGGAGTTCAGGGTCAGGCACGGCCTGACGGAGCGGCAGCGGGAGATCATGCTGGCGGGCGGGCTGCTGAACTATGTGAAGGAGCGGGCCGAGGGCGCCTGAGGCGACTACGTGAAAACGGTCACTATGGCCCTTGAACGAAGCGCAGAGGTCATCTAGGGTGGGGGCGGTCTGGTATTAAACCTGATGATATAGGCTGGTCGTTTTTTGCGGAGGATAGAACATGGATACACAGGCGATCGAAAGGGCGAAGGAACACCTCGCTGAGCTGATCAAGGAGCAGCTCGAGCGAGTGGAGCAGATGAAGAAGGCGGAGGACTGGGTCGACTACGAGAAGGTCAAGCCGATCATCATCGGGGTGTGCGGGGGTGACGGCATCGGGCCGTACATCGCCCAGGAGGCCCAGCGGATCATGGAGTTCTTGCTGAAGCCGGAGCTGGAGAGCGGGAAGGTCGTCTTCAAGACCATCGAGGGGCTGACCATCGAGAACCGGGCGGCCCAGAGCAAGGCCATCCCAGACGATGTGCTGGAGGAGCTGAAGAAGTGCCACGTCATCCTGAAGGCGCCGACGACCACGCCCCGGGAGGGGGACCCCTGGCCCAACATCGAGAGCGCCAACGTGGCCATGCGGAAAGCTCTGGACCTGTTCGCCAACGTGAGGCCGGTAAAGGTTCCGGAGCAGGGTCTCGACTGGATGTTCTTCCGTGAGAACACGGAAGGGGCCTACATGCTGGGAAGCAGGGGGATCCACGTCACCGAGGACCTGGCCCTCGACTTCACGGTCACCACTAAACAGGGCGCGGAGCGGATCATCCGGCTGGCCTTCGACTACGCCAAGAGAAACGAGATCAACAGAGTAACGGTGGTTACCAAGGCCAACGTGGTGAAGACCACCGACGGCAAGTTCCTGGATGTGGCCCGTGAGGTGTCCAAGGACTATCCGGAGGTGCAGTGGGACGACTGGTACATCGACATCATGACGGCGAAGCTGGTGGACGTGAAGAGGCGGACGGAGTTCCGCGTGATGGTGCTGCCGAACCTCTACGGTGACATCCTGACGGACGAGGCGGCGGAATTCCAGGGCGGGGTAGGAACGGCAGGCAGCGCCAACATCGGCAAGCGCTACGGCATGTTTGAGGCGATCCACGGGAGCGCGCCCCGCATGGTCCGAGAGGGGCGATCGGACTACGCCGATCCCAGCAGCCTCATTCGGGCAGGCGCTATGATGCTCAATCACATCGGCTTCGCGGACCGCGGCAAGAAGCTGGAGATGGCCCTGGACGTCTGCGGCCAGTACGAGAAGAAGCTGGTAATCACCGGCCGACCGACCGGTGCCAAGGGTGCTGACTTCGCCAACTACCTGATGGAGACCATTCAGGATCCTAACCTGGAGGCGAAGTGGCAGAGCTACCAACC
>JBAUEL010000160.1:0-6634 GCA_049678585.1 Dehalococcoidia bacterium | reverse complement strand
GCAATCTCTCGCCTTAGAGGATCCATTACCGTTGTAGGATAGCGCTGTTCGCTTTCATCCTATATATTAATGAAGTAGCTTCTTAAGTTGGGGGATCCCATGATCCAAGCCCTCTCATTAACCGAATGTTGCGCATGGTCTGCCGCTTGGAGAACAGAAGCGAATATCTTGCATCGATCCATGCATCGTAGGGGCAAATGATTGCCTTCGTAATCGGAGGCTCACTAAATATTACGCGAGTTTCCTCATATGGATAGATTCATATAATTTATGTGGATAAAAGTCCATATATTTAAAAGTAAAGTGAGCCGTGTTCACAAAAGCTGCCCATGTCACTTTGGGGTGGACCGCTGAAAATTAGATTTGGCCAAGACGCATACTAGGGAGGATACGATGGGCAAGACAACCGTTCCATTCAATTCAGATGGTATCCAGAAACTGCCGAACGACAAGCCGGTGGTTTACAAGGTATTGGATCGGAAGGGAGAAAACATCTACACTGGCATCGCGGGGAAGGGTAACATACGCAGTCGACTCGCCGACCATCTCCCAGGACACAAGGATGCTGTTCCGGGGGGTGTCAAGGTGCAGATCGATCAGCAATCATCGATTCGGGACGCGGAGAAAAAGGAATCCAATATAATTTCTCGATCAAAGCCCAAGTACAATAAACGAGGCAAGTAGGCTTTTACTCCAACAGAGGATCTGTGCCCATCTCATTCCGGTATCGGACTTGAGTATCCAAGTCCGGCTGCCTGACGTCTCGTTGGAGGCGACCGGGGATGCAGTGCGATTTGAGATCGATGGAGCGGGAGCACGAGGCGGGAATTCCTAGCCAGTGTGAATACCCCGGCGCCTCAGCTCGAGGCTGTTCGCTGTCCACAATGGGGAAATCTATTGCCCCAGAAAGATGCGAATTAAGTGAATAACGCGAGCTTACTCAATGTTGCCATGCTATTTGGCGCTGGAATCTCGATAAATGCCGGTTTTCCAACGACAAGCGAAATAACTTCACGTCTTTTATCCGGGCATAACATCTCACGGCATACTGATGGCACTTACTATTTAGACATAGATTATCCTGATGCCAAGACATTTGAAGAACCTGCAGAACGCAATATACTCTTGCTTCGGCGCCTTCGCATGGAGATCGATAAATTCTATCTTTATGATGTTTCATTCGAAATTAACTATGAGGACCTCTACTATGTATGCAGTCAGATTCATGACAGCTTAATGGGCGAATACGAGAATCCTCTGGTTGGGCCTTTCCTTAGTGAATTAGGACAAGACATCGCAAGGATTCGCTGTTTAGCTCGTGACAGGCATTCCATTCCTTGGGAAGACTATGAGCTATTCTCTGAAGCAATAAACTATATCCGTGATGTTACATGGAGGTTACTCCAGAAGAAGCCTAAAGAGATGCATTACTTAAGCTTTATCCGTGATGCTTGTATAGATCCTGATACTTCGAGAGTTGATATCTTTACCTTGAACCACGACACATTACTTGAGGACTTCCTCAATTCTTCGGATATTGAATTCGTTGATGGATTTGGGCAGCCAGTTGGAGAAGTAAGGTATTGGAACGATATACTGCTAGTCGATTCCGATACCAAAGTAAGGTTATTCAAGTTGCATGGCTCTACCAGTTGGTTCTTGTTCCCACCAAATGAAGTTGCCTCAGGTCCTGAAGTGGTCGGAATCCCTCTAACTGATGATATTTGGCATGTTAAGGATCCATCTGGATTACTCCAAAATGCGCTTGGAGGTAGACCGGTCTTTTTAGCAGGAACGTTCAATAAGATGCTAGATTACACTTCCAGCATTTACGCAGATCTTCATTGCCTTTTCAGGCAATCTCTTCGTCAAAGTAATGTGCTCGTGGTTTCGGGGTATGGATTTGGAGATAAGGGGATTAATTCTCAGATCGTTGAGTGGATGTACAAGTCAAACTTGAATAGGATTTTTTTGATCCACCCCAATCCAGATCAATGTCGGAGGAAGTCGCGAGGTGTGATACTTAAGCATTGGGACACCTGGTATAGTGCAAATCGTCTCAAGATTCTCGAATCTGGAATTGAAGATGCAGTTTGGGCGAGCTATAAAGTGAATTTCTCGGTCTAATAAGCAGTATTGAGAAGCTAATGTATCGCTGGAGGCGACCGGGGGTGCGGCGCAATTTGCTATCGATGATGAGGGCTGTGGTGACGGGAAATCGTGGCCAGGGTGTATGCCCCGGCGCCTCACCTCGAACCTGTTTGCCGCCTAGCTAAAATGATGAATTTCTATGAAGAAAAAGATTAATCCAGAAGCAATCGTAACGCTAAAAGAAGCATTGGCAGATATATATTGGTATAAGCGCGATTTGCGTACTTTTTTGTCTTCTGCAATCGAGCATCAAGAATTACTCGGCCGCCTCGACTGGAATGATTACAAGAGGAATATCGTTGGTAACCTTGTAGATATGATGATTGCTAATCAGAAAGTCTACGAGGGTGACCTCATTAATCTGATGGTCCAGGTATCGGACTTTAGAGATTTTAGTCATCTTGAGCGACTTGAAGACGGCATGAAGAAATCACAACAGGCTGAGGCTTCTGTCACTAAGCTTAAATCCTTGGTGAAAGGATTTGAGCAAATTGTCCGTGACAAACTTGAGGTTGAACGAAGGAGGGCAGAATTCGAGGAATCTGTGTCAAGATTGAAAGAAATGCATTTTGAGTTAGAAAAGCTCAAGTCAAGATATATCGACCTTGCTACTTCAGATGATCACAACAAACGAGGTTTTGAATTAGAAAGTTTTATGCGCGATCTTTTTATCCTATACGATCTTGACCCAAAGGCATCATTTAAGATCAAAGGTGAGCAGATAGATGGAGCATTCTCATTCGAAGGTTTGGATTATCTTTTTGAAGCAAAATGGCAGGATGCATTAGTAACTGCAGCTGACATGGATTCTCTCATGGGGAAAATTCAAAGGAAACTTGACAACACTCTCGGATTATTCCTCTCGATATCCGGCTTTTCGGATGAAGGCGTAAATGCAGTTTCATCAGGCCGTCGAGTCATAATTCTTATGGATGGGGCAGATTTAATGGCAGTTCTTGAGGATCGAATTGACCTCCAGGAGCTTATACAAAGAAAGCGTCGTCATGCTGCCCAGACAGGTAATATCTACTACAAGATTAGCGAGATGTTTTCTGGCGGCTAACGTCTGGCAGGAGGCGACCGGTGTTTTTTTAGGTGATCGATTATGAAAGTAATCGTGAGTTGGAAGCTGCTGCGGGCAATATTCTCTGATGCATTTACTGGACGGGAACTCTTCTACAGAGGGGTTCGGAGGATTTTCCGCCAAAACTCGGGGCTCACGTCCGAATGGTCTTTTTCGGATGATAGGCAAGTTCCATTTCTAATTCCTATTATTCCTGTAATCGGAAGCAATAAAGAGGACTCAAAAGAGTGTCTGGCTTGTATTGTCGACATTGCCCCGGTAGGATAGGTGGAAAGCCGAGTTGGTCCTGAAATATGGTTTATGTGAGAATGTATTTATTAATCCGCTCGGTAATAATCAGATCACCGAAATCCAGCTTATATTCCTCGAATGTGAAGTAAAGTTATCGAAAGGTATCCATGAACAACTTCAGCGAAAAAGTCAGCTTCATCTGGTCCGTAGCGGATTTGCTACGAGGACCATATCGTCCCAATCAATACAAAGACGTTATGCTCCCCCTTACGGTTCTACGAAGGCTGGACTGCGTGCTGGAGCCGACTAAGGACGATGTTCTCGCCAAGCTCAAGAGCTTGGAAGGCGGGAAGGTTAAGAAACTGGAGCCGATCCTCAACCGAGCTGCTGGACAGGCTTTCCACAACACCAGCCTCTTTTCATTCGAGAAGCTGAAAGGTGATCCGGAAAACATAGCCGCCAATCTGACACAGTACATCAAGAGCTTCTCCAGCCGCGCTCGCGATATCATCGATCATTTCGGTTTTGAGGAGCATATCGCTAAGCTGGACAAAGCAAACCGACTGTATCTGGTCGTATCCAAGTTCTGTGAGATCGACCTGCATCCTGATGTGGTTTCCAACCGCGAGATGGGTTACATCTTCGAGGAGTTGATCCGCCGCTTTAATGAAGCTAGCAACGAAGAGGCAGGAGATCACTTCACGCCGCGAGAAGTCATCCGTCTGATGGTCAACCTGATCTTCACCCCTGACAGCGATATTCTCACAACTAAGGGTATCGTTAGGCGACTTTTCGACCCGGCGGCAGGAACCGGTGGGATGCTTTCTGTCTCAGAAGCGTATGTGAGCGAACTCAACCCCGATGCACGGCTGGCGGTCTTTGGCCAGGATTATAATGAACAGGCTTATGCCATCTGCGGCTCTGATATGATGATCAAAGGCCAGAGCCTGGACAACATCCGCTTTGGTGACAGCTTCACGGAAGACCATTTCTACGGCAAGTCCTTCGACTATATGCTGGCTAACCCCCCCTTCGGTGTGGAATGGAAGCCCGAGGCGGATGTTATAAAACGGGAACACGAAGAGCAGGGATATGGCGGTCGTTTTGGCGCCGGACTTCCACGTATCAACGACGGTTCGCTTCTATTTCTGCAGCACATGATCAGCAAGATGAAGTCCAAGGAAGAGGGGGGCACACGGCTGGCAATTGTTTTCAACGGCTCTCCGTTATTCACGGGTTCTGCCGGATCAGGCGAGAGTGACATCCGTCGCTGGATCCTCGAGAACGATTGGCTCGAAACGATCATCGCCCTGCCCGATCAACTCTTCTACAACACCGGCATCAGCACTTATTTCTGGGTCGTAACGAACCGCAAGGAGAAGCGTCGTAAGGGCAAAATCCAACTCATCGACGCGACCGGCTTCTCCACCAAGATGCGTAAAAGTCTGGGCCATAAGCGCCATGAGATCAGCGACGAGCAGATCAGCGAGATAACACGCCTGCATGGTGATTTCATGGAGGGTGAGTTTGTAAAGGTCTTCGATAACGAAGATTTTGGCTATCACCGCATCACCGTAGAGCGTCCCTTGCGGCTCAACTTTGCCGTGAACGAGGAACGTCTGACGCGGTTGAAAGAAGACAAGAAATTCGCGAATCTAGCAACAAGCAAGAAACGCAAAGATACCGCGGCCGCGGAAGCAGATGTTGCGGAGGGTAAACGGAAGCAGCAGGAGATCCTGGATGCGCTGGAAACCCTGGGAGGGAACGGGCTGATCAAGAACCAGGAGCAGTTTTCGGAGTTGGTGGCGGATGCCTTCAAGCGAGCGGATATTTCCATTCCTGCAGCCTTGTTCAAAGCCATACGAACGGCTCTTTCTGAACGAGACGAAACCGCGGATATCTGCACCGACAAGAAAGGGCATCCTGAACCCGACCCGAAATTGCGCGATTACGAGAACGTTCCGCTCAAGGAGGATATCGAAGCATATATAGCACGTGAGGTACTACCGCACGTGCCTAACGCCTGGGTGGATGAAACAAAGACCAAGGTCGGCTGCGAGATCAACTTCAATCGCTACTTCTACAAGTATGTTCCACCGCGGCCATTGGACAAGATTGAAGCAGATCTGGTGGCTATTGAGAAAGAGATCGCGGACATGCTGGAGGGGGTGATGGATTGAAAGAGGACCGCCGTTCTATCCGCCCGCAGGATTACGGTTATTCACAACCCGGAGAAAAGGGAATTCGATCGGGAAAATCAGTCCGTGCTGTCACCAAATCAGGAGACCGCGCGATGGTAGGGCGGTGCGCATATCCAGAATACAAGGATTCCGGGATCGAGTGGTTGGGAGAGATACCGGATGGCTGGAATGCATTACGTCTCAAGAACATTGCCACATACAACGATGATACTTTGGGAGAAACGACGGACCCCGACTTTGAAATCTTGTATACAGATATTAGCAGTGTGGATAAGATTGTTGGTATTAAGAAGAAAGAGATGATGACTTTCGAAAATGCTCCCTCGAGAGCCAGGAGAAAAGTAATCGATGGGGATGTCATCATCTCCACTGTACGGACATATCTTCGTGCCATAGCTCCAATAAGTAATTCTGAAAGTAATCTAATAGTTTCCACTGGTTTTGCAGTTATTCGGCCAACAGAAAGATTCGATAGTAGGTTTGCATCCTATGCTCTCCGAGCACCATATTTCGTTGAAGAAGTAGTCGCAAATTCAGTTGGGGTGAGCTATCCGGCAATTAATGCAAGTATATTGGTAACGTTTTCTATCGCATTGCCAACCAAAGAAGAACAACGCGCCATCGCCGTCTTCCTCGACCGCGAGACGGCGCGGATCGACGCGCTGGTCGAGAAAAAAGAGCGCCAGATCGAGCTTTTGAAGGAAAAACGCTCCGCCCTCATCTCCCACGCCGTCACCAAGGGCCTCAACCCCGACGCCCCAATGAAGGCTTCCGGGATCGAATGGTTGGGGGAGATTCCAGGGAATTGGGATGTAATTCGCCTAGGTTATATGACAGAGTGCTTGGATGGAAAAAGAATTCCTCTCAATGCCGAAGAACGAAGCTATAGGCAAGGACCATATCCTTATTGGGGTGCAAATGGCATCTTAGATCATCTTGATGATTGGTTATTCGATGGAGAGTTAAT
>JBAUEL010000159.1:0-13404 GCA_049678585.1 Dehalococcoidia bacterium | reverse complement strand
GGTATAATCAAGCCACCGCCAGCATGCCCCACGGAGGAGGCCCATGTACGACGAAGAGACCATGCAGCGGCTGGCCGAAGCCCGCGCCCGCTGGGAGAAGCACTCCGACAACGCCAAGGAGCGCAAGCCCTCGTTCACCACGGGCTCCGGCCGACCGATCCGCCGCCTCTACGACCCCGCTGACCTGCCCGATCTTGACTACCAGCGCGACTTGGGCTGGCCGGGAGAGTTCCCTTTCACCCGGGGTATCCACCCCACCGGCCATCGGGGGCGGCTGTGGACCTTCCGCATGTTTTCGGGCTTTGGCAGCGCTGAGGAGACCAACCAGCGTTATCGCTACCTCCTGGAGGAGGGCGAGACAGGTCTCTCCGTCGCCTTCGACATGCCCACCCTCATGGGCCTGGACGCTGATGATCCCGGAGCAGCCGGCGAGTTCGGCCGCTGCGGGGTATGCATCTCCTCCCTGGCGGACATGGAGATCCTCTTCCAGGGCATTCCGCTGGACCAGGTCACCACCTCCATGACCATCAACTCGCCAGCGGCGGTCATCTGGGCCATGTACATCGCCGCGGCTGAGCGGCAGGGCGTCCCCCGGGAGAAGCTCGGCGGCACCATCCAGAACGATATCCTGAAGGAGTACATCTCCCAGAACGAGTTCATCTACCCGCCGGAGCCCTCCATGCGCCTGGTGACCGATACCATCGAGTTCGGTACGCAGGAGCTGCCCCAGTGGAATACCATCAGCATCTCCGGCTATCACATCCGCGAGGCGGGGGCCACCGCAGCCCAGGAGCTGGCCTTCACCCTGGCCGACGGCCTCACTTACGTAGAGCACGCCCTGGCCCGCGGCCTGGACATCGACCAGTTCGCTCCACGTCTCTCTTTCTTCTTTAACTGCCACAATGACTTCTTCGAGGAGATCGCTAAGTTCCGGGCGGCCCGCCGCATCTGGGCTCACCTCATGCGCGACCGCCACGGGGCCCGCAACCCCCGCTCCTGGTGGATGCGCTTCCATACCCAGACCGCGGGGTGCAGCCTCTACCCCCAGCAGCCCGAGGTGAACCTCATTCGCGTCGCTCTCCAGGCCCTGGCGGGCATCCTGGGCGGCACCCAGTCCCTCCACACCAACGCCATGGACGAGGCCCTGGCCCTGCCCAGCGAGAAGGCTGCCCTGCTGGCCCTGCGTACTCAGCAGGTCATCGCCCACGAGTCCGGCGTCACCGACACGGTGGACCCCCTGGGCGGCAGCTACTTCGTCGAGCACCTCACTAACGAGATGGAGCGGGACGTCTACGACTACCTGAAGCGCATCGAGGCCCTGGGCGGGGTCATCCCGGCCATCGAGGCGGGCTTCTTCCAGCGGGAGATCGCCGAGGCCAGCTATCGTTACCAGCAGGAGGTAGAGTCGGGAGAGCGGATCCTCGTGGGGGTGAACGAGTACGTGGACGAGAGGCCGCCGGACATCCCCATCCTGGAGATGGACCCCGAGGGGGAGAGGCGCCACTTCGCCCGTCTCCAGCGCGTCCGCGTCGAGCGGGACGGGACGCGCGCGGCGGAGTGTCTTATAGCCTTGGAGCGCGCCTGCTCTGGCTCCGATAACCTGATGCCCTACATCCTGGATGCCGTGAACGCCTACTGCACCCTGGGCGAGATCTGCGGGGTCATGCGTAAGGTGTTCGGCGAGTACCGGGAGCACTCGGTAGTCTAGACGCGCTGAGCGGCTCCATATACACCATCCGCGAGGCCTGCCCCTCCGACAACGACGCCCTCATCGAGCTGGAGATGCGCTTTGCCCCTAAAATGGATGAATTCTCCGAATTCGCTCGGCCGATGGGGAAACAGGCGGAGCTGCCGATATGACTTTGGTGGAGCCCTCAGGTAAGCGTTTCAGCGGCTCGCAGCCATGAATACGTTTTTCCGCAGCCTGGGCCACTTCGATGTCCGCTTCCGCTACCTGATCGTCCTGGTCTGGGCCCTCCTGCTGGTCATGGGGGCGATCCTCGCACCCCGCCTGCAAGAGGTGTTCGAGCGGGAGGTCGTCACCGGCGGCACCGGAGAAGCGCAGCAGGCCGCCGATGTCGTCGCAGAGGAGTTCACCGCCCGCAGCGCCTACCAGCAGCTTTTGGTGTTTCGCAGCTCCTCCCGCTCTGTGGATGACCCCGAGTATCAGGCGGCCGCCGAGCGGGTCATCGCCGCCGCCGAGAGCACAGGGCGCATTACCAGCACGGACAGCTACTACTCGACGGACGACGAATCCCTGGTCAGCGAGGACCGCCGCACCACCTACGCCATCCTGAACCTGCGCTCCAAGACCCACACCGACGGCATGGTCTCTTCAGGAAAGATCATCGATGAGGTCGAGGCTGTCCCCAAGCCGCCGTGGCTGGAAGCCTACGTCACCGGCGAGGAGGCCGCCAGCGCTGACCTAGCCGACATCAGTCAGGAGAGTGTGATGAATGCCGAGCGGGTAGGGCTGCCGGTGGCTCTTCTGGTGCTGGTACTGGTGTTCGGGGCGCTGGTGGCGGCAGGCATCCCCCTGCTCATGGGGGTCGTGACCATCGTCATCACCCTGGGCCTGGCCTTCCTCATCGGCCAGAAGATCGACCTCTCCATCTTCGTGGAGAACGTGGCCACCATGCTGGGGCTGGGTGTGGGGATCGACTACTCGCTCTTCATCCTCAACCGCTTCCGTTCGGAGATGGCGGCGGGCAGGAGTAAAGCGGAAGCGGTCCTAGAGACGGTGACCCACGCCGGCAGGGCGGTGTCGTTCTCCGGGTTCGCCGTGGCCATTGGCCTGTCCGCTCTCTTCGCCACGGGCCAGCCCATCGTGATCTCGGTGGCCATCGGCGGCATCGTGGCGGTGTTCGTAGCGGTGGCGGCGGCTCTCACCCTCCTGCCGGCGATACTGATGTTCCTGGGCTCGCTCATCGAAGCCCCCAGGGCGGTGACCCGCCTGCTGATGCGGGCGCATCGCACTGGCTTTTGGGAGCGGTGGGCGCGGGAGGTAATGCGCCGTCCCATCATCTACGTGGGCGCAGGGGTGGTAGTAATCGCGGCCATCGCCTCGCCTGCCACAGTCATACGAACGGGCTCCCTCGGCGTGGCTTTGCTGGGGGAGGACGCCCAATCCCGGAAGGGGTTCGACATCCTGACTGAGGAGTTTGGCGCGGGCCGCATGTCACCTGTGCAGATCATAGTCACCTCGGAGCGGGGCGTGGGCGACCAGAATGCGATAGCCGGGATATATGCGCTGACGCAAGCCATCGAGAAGGATGGACGGTTCGCTGGGGTGGTGAGCCTGACCTCGCTGGTGCCCGGCTGGAGGCTCGATCAGTACCAGGAGCTTTACGGGGACAACTTCTCCCGCGTGCCTGAGGAGTTTCGTGGCCGGCTGGGGCAGTTGGTGAATCTGGAGGCGGGCGCCGACACCACAGTGATGCTGGCGCTCCTGCACGGCGACCCCAGCTCCAGCGAGTCCGAGGAGCTGGTGGATGACCTGCGCTTCCAGATCATCCCCTCGCTGCCCGAACTGGAAGGGCTCGATGTGCTGGTAGGAGGCAGCACCGCCTTGCACCTCGACATGACGAGGGCCCTGTACGCCCGCTTCCCTGTGGCCGTCGCAATCGTCCTTGCCGCCACGTTCGTCCTGCTGACGGTTCTATTCCGGTCGGTGGTGCTGCCCCTGAAGGCCGTGGTGATGAACCTTCTCTCGGTGGCGGCGGCCTATGGCCTGCTGGTACTGGTCTTCCAGCACGGCCTGGGTGATAGGCTGCTGGGCTTCGAAGCAGCGGGCTTCGTAAACTGGGTCACGCCGGTGATTGTGTTCTGCATGCTCTTCGGGCTGAGCATGGACTACGAGGTGTTCCTGCTGAGCCGGGTGCGGGAGCTGCACGACCGCGGCCTGAGCAACGAAGACAGCATAGCCACAGGCCTGGAGCGCACCGGCGGGGTCATCACCGGGGCGGCCATGATCATGATCGTGATCTTCGCTGCCTTCACCCTCTCCCCCATCATCTTCATCAAGGAGATCGGATTTGCCCTGGCGGTGGCGGTGCTGCTGGACGCTACCCTCATCCGGGTGGTGCTGGTGCCGGCGACCATGCGCTTGCTGGGGAACTCCATCTGGTGGCTGCCCGGTTTCCTAGACCGCCTGCTGCCACGGCCCGACCTGGAGCCGGATATCGGAACAGGCCCCTGACCACAACCCCCAGCTCCTAAGAAGCAGACTGGGGACGGGCGCGTGTCTCCCTCACCGACACGCCATACAGCCTATCTGCGGAGGGTTTGGCAGGATGCGGAAAAGCCTGCCCTCGGCTCGGCCAGGTCGGACGCCGCCTCCGGCGGCGGGAGTTTTCCCCTTCCGCCTAGGTGTAATTAGCGCTGAAGGCGCGGGTTTTGTATATTAGGGACTGAATAGCGGCTCAGGGACCTTTGGGCAGAGCTGGGGCGAGTGCTGGAGTGATTCTGTGACTGGCCTGCTGTGCGTAGAACAGCTTGTCAAGAGCTTTGACGGCCTCAAGGCGGTCAATGACTGCTCCCTTGAGGTGCAGAGGGGTACCATTACCGGGCTCATTGGCCCCAACGGCGCTGGCAAGACCACCCTGTTCAACCTCATCACCGGCTTCCTCAGGCCCACCTCAGGTCGAATCACCTTCAAGGGCTCCCACATCGATGGGCTGCCCCCGCACAGGATCTTCCGCAAGGGAATGGTGCGGACGTTTCAGATCCCTCGCGGCCTCAGGTCGATGACCGTCTTGGAGAACCTCATGGTCGTGCCCTCCGGCCAGCTCGGAGAGAACCTATTCGGATCATGGTTCCTGCCGTGGCGCGTCGGGCGTCAGGAGCAGCAGATCTATGAGAAGGCTCTCTCCGTGCTGGAGTACGTTGACCTCATCCACCTCCGCGATGAGCTGGCGGCGAACCTCTCGTCGGGCCAGAAGAAGCTTCTCGAGCTCGCCCGCACTTTGATGTGCGACCCCGAGATGGTGCTTCTGGACGAGCCGGGTGCTGGCGTCAACCCTACCCTTATGAAGCGGCTGGTCAGCGCCATCGAACGGCTGTGCCAGGAGCAGGGCATTACGTTCTTCCTCATCGAGCACGATATGGACCTAGTGACACGCCTTTGCAACCCCATCATCGTCATGAGCAACGGCGAGAGGATCGCCGAGGGCTCTCCCGAGGAGATCACCCACGACGAGCTGGTGCTGGAAGCTTACCTGGGGGGACAGTACAGGTGACGCGACTTGTCGCCGAAGACCTTGTCTCAGGCTACGGGGAGACGGAGATCCTCCACGGCGTGAGTGTGCGGATCGAGCCGGGGGAGATCGTCTCTGTCATCGGCCCCAACGGGGCTGGCAAGTCGACCCTTATGAAGGCCGTCTTTGGTCTCCTCCAGATCAAGGGAGGGAGGGTTCTTCTGGACGGTGGCGATATCACCGGCCTGCCGCCACAGGAGGTGGTCCGCCGGGGCATATCCTATGTGCCGCAGTCGGACAACATCTTCCCCTCGCTCACGATCCGCGAGAACCTGGAGATGGGAGCTTACATCCTCCGGGAGGGCGTCGAGGCGAAGACGAACGAAGTTCTGGGCCTCTTCCCGGACCTGGTCGACCGGCAGGGAGAGCGGGCGTCCAGGCTCTCCGGCGGCCAACGCCAGATGCTTGCCCTGGCGCGGGCCCTCATGCTGGATCCTCAGGTTCTCCTCCTGGACGAGCCCATGGCCAGCCTCTCGCCGAAGATGGTGGAGCAGATCTTCGCCAAGATTCTAGATATCAATGCCTCCGGCGTCAGCATTCTTCTTGTGGAACAGAACACCCGAGATGCGCTCAGGCTTTGCCACCGTGGCTACGTCCTGGCAACGGGCCGCAACGCTCTCGAGGGTCGGGGGCAAGACCTACTGGAGGACGAAGAGGTCGGCAAGCTCTACCTGGGCGCCTGACCCGATCTCATGGCCATCGCTGAACCCATCGCCGACGTATGGGTGCAGGCGCGCGAGAGGGTCCGTAACATCGGCGGTACTCTGGGCGGCCCCGCGCTCTGGCTCGTAGTCGCCGCCATCGCCCTCTGGGCTCTCATCGACCGCACCGATCAGTTCGTCGTCGGCATCGTCATGGGCAGTATCCTCGCCCTGGGTGCTGTCGGCCTCACTCTTATTTACGGGGTTCTCAAGTTCGCCCACTTCGCCCACGGCGACTCCATGATGCTGGCCGCCTACATCGCCTTCTTCTTCTTGAGCGGGCGGATGGTCGGCACCAGAACTGACGTGGAGCTGCCCTGGAGCCTGGATGACCTACCGGGCGCTACGACCCCCATCCTGGACTTCTCCTTCGGCTATGGCCTGCTGCTGGCCATACCGCTGGCGGCTGTGGTCATCGCTGGCCTCTTCGTCGTCCTGGACCGGCTCGTCTACCGCCGCCTGCGGGAACGCGGCAGCGGTCTAGCCATCTTTGCCGTAGCCTCCCTGGGTGTCGCTATCTCCCTCCGGAGCGTTATGCTTATCTTCTGGGGCTCGTCGCCCCGGTTCTACGTGGCCGGCATCCGCCCAACGACTGACCTCCCCTTCGGTGTCCGCATCGTTACCGACCAGATCTTCATTTTCGCTGCGGCGGTCATCCTGGCCGCCCTCATGTACATTCTGCTGTTCCGCACGCGGCTGGGGAAGGCGATGCGGGCCATGGCCGACAACCCAGACCTCGCTCGGGTCGCCGGTATAGATACCGATGCGATCGTTCGCTGGACCTGGGTGCTCGGCGGCGTCACCGTTGCCATCGCCGGGTCGCTGCTGGCGCTCCAGTCCCAGCTCAAGCCGGAGTTGGGATTCGTCCTGTTGCTGCCGCTGTTCGCAGCCACGATCCTCGGCGGCATCGGCAGCCCGCAGGGGGCCTTCTTCGGCGCCATGATCGTCGGCATCACCCAGGAGGTCGCCGTCAGCCTGGGCTTCCTGAGCCCCGGCTATAAGTTCTCGGTGGCCTTCATCATCCTCATCCTGATCCTGCTTCTGCGCCCGCGCGGTCTGTTCGGAGCGAAGACGTGATGAATCTGTCCACGGTGCTCGCTACAGATCGCTGGCGCGGCCGGATCAAAGGGGAGCGCCTCCTCACGCCCCTGACTTTCCTGGCCATCACCGCGGCCGTGGTCATGATGCCTGCCGAGCGCTCCGGCTGGGACTTGGGACGCACAGTCAGCTTCCTCACCTTTTTCGCCACCTTTGTCGCCATCTACGCCATCATCGCCCTGGGCCTGAACGTGCAGTGGGGCTACACTGGTGTCTTCAACTTCGGCGTTATGGCCTTCTTCCTGGTGGGCGCGAACGCGGCAGCCATCATTACCAAGCCTGCGGCCAGCACAGAGTACGTCCGCTACGTGGGGGGCTTCGGCGAGAAGCTCTCGTTCCTGCCCTTCCTGGATAGCGACCAGTGGCTGCCCTTCTTGTTCGGGGTGGCGGGCGCCGCCCTCGTTGCGGGAGTCCTCGCCTTCCTCCTATCCATCTCTGCCCTACGCCTCCGCGAGGACTACCTGGCGATCGCTACCATCGGCATCGCCGAGCTGCTGCGCCGGATCACCATTGAGGAACGGGGGCTCGTAAACGGCACCCGCGGCCTGATTGGCATCCCCCGGCCCCTGGACGACCTCGTGGGGCCGAGCGACGAGTTGGTCATCTTCGGCACCTCTATCATCACCCTCGACAAGCTCCTCATCCTCGGCATAGCCGTCGTCACCCTCATCTTAGTTTACATCGTCATCGAGCGGGGGATCCGTTCCCCCTGGGGTCGCGTCCTGCGCGCCCTGCGGGAGGATGAACTGACGACCGCCGCCAGCGGCAAGAACGTCTTCGCCTTCAAGTCGCAGGGCTTCGTGGCAGGCGCCATGATCATGGGCATCGGCGGCGCTATCTACGCCTTCGCCAACCGTGCGATCTCCCCGGACACCTTTACCCACTTCTTCGGCACCTTCATCTTCTGGGCCATGCTTATGGTGGGGGGCAGCGGGAATAACAAGGGGGCTATCCTGGGCGCCTACATAGTCTGGGGCTTCTGGATCATCACGCTCCAGCTCCAGGGCTACCCCCTCCCCGTCGTCGTCAGCAGCCGCATCTTCTTCATTCGCGATTTCATTCTCGGCGCCCTCATCGTCGTCATACTGCTGCTGAGGCCGCAGGGCCTTCTGCCGGAGGAGCGTCGAGTGTCCATCTGGGTAGAGCGCCACGTCAAGCGCGCCGACAAGCCGAAAGGGATCGCTGCCGAGCAGCCCGAATTGGCTCCAGACTAGACGGCTCCGGAAAAAAGAAAGGGGCCTCTCCAAGAGAGGCCCCTTTGCCTGGGTGCTCTATTCGTCCTGAACGACGGGGCTAGAACTCGCCGCCTACCTACTCGAGCTCGGTCACCTCCCCCGTGCTCACATCTACTGCGAGTACCCGGTCGCCGACCAAGTCCTCGCTCGCGGCGTCCACTCGCCAGACCTCAATGGTCCCAACGACATCGCCGTTCGCATCGAAGTCGATAGAGCCAGCGGCACCCTCATAGTTGATGTCGTCTCCGGCCTCCAGCAGCTCCACAGCGCTGGCGAAACCATCCGTGCCAGGGAGGACTGTCTCACCCGGCGGATTCGAGACATCCCGCAGGGCGTCCCGGATCTCCGTGGGGTCCGTGGAGCCGGCTTTCTCCGCCGCCAGAGCGATGACGTACACCGCGTCGTAGGATTCGCGCATGAACGGGAGCGGCGGTGTCTCGCCGTGCTCTGCTTCATAGGCCGCGTCGAAGTCGTCGCCCGCTGGTGTAGGCCCGCCGGGGGCCGTGCCGAACGCCCCGTCGAAGATGTCCCAGCCCAGCTCCTTGAACATCTCAGGGGCCTTGGTGCCGTCGCAGAACAGGAACGTCTCTACGTCTCCTGCCTCGACCGCTTCCCGCAGGAAGAGGCCAGCGCTCTCCGGGTAGGCTAGAGCCGCCAGCGCCTCCGGGCCTTCCGCGGTGCACTCGGCCAGCTCGGAGGAGTAGGTGGCCTGCTCCGACTCGTGCGGCACCTGCGCCGGCACTGTGCCACCCGCGGCCTCGAAGCTCTCGGCGAAGACCTCCGAGAGGCCCTGGCCGTAGGCGTTATTGATGAACATCGTGCACACGCTGGTGAGCTCCAGATCCTCGGCCAGTGCCGCCAGTGCTACGCCCTGCGCCTCGTCAGAAACGGTCGTGCGGAACAGGAAGTCGTTGTCATCGGCGACGGTCAGGGCTGGCGACGTGGATGCCGGTGAGATCTGCAAGATGTTATTCGGCGTCGTCACCGACTCGCCGACTGCCAGGGTGACCCCGCTGGACAGCGCCCCGACGATCGCGTGCACACCCTCCACCTGGATAAGCCGGGTGGCCTCCGTAACCCCCTGTGAAGGGTCAGTGCCCGTATCGCCGGTCACGATCTCGATGTCCTGTCCCAGAACGCCGCCGGCGGCGTTGATCTCCTTGACCGCTAGTTCCGCGCCGCCCGAGATGCCGGGCCCATAGTCCGACAGGTCGCCGGTGAACGCGACTAGGATTCCGATCTTGAGCGGTCCGCCGACGGTCGGCGTGACCGCGGGCGTCTCCTCGGCCGCCGGAGTCTCCTCTGCCTCCTCTTCCTCCTCCTCGCAGGCCACCGCCGCCACCAGCGCGAACACGGCCACGAGGGTTAGGATCAGCCACCACCAGCGAGCTAGACCTGCTCTCCCCTTTGAATTGCTACGGTGCATCTTACCAGCCTCCCTCCTTTGCTTCTGGTATCGCCTACCAGGCGAAATGTCACTGTGTCACCCTACCGCGTCACTACGCGGCCCCTAGGTCATGAGGGATTCTATGCTCCCAGTTCCCTTGCGTCAAGCCGCCGGAGGGCGCAGTTGACGAAGAGCAATGGCCGGTGCCAGACTGGAAGAGGGTCGCACCCACTCGAACAATATGTCCGCCGTCTTCGCCATCTTCGCCACCAGCTTCGTAGTGAGCCTCTCGGGAGCCCTCATGCCGGGCCCCCTCTTCACCCTCACCGTGCGCGAGACCCTGCGACGGGGATTCTGGGTAGGCCCAATGGTAACGCTGGGCCACGGCCTCATCGAGCTGGTACTGGTCATCGGGCTGGCCATGGGACTCAGCGAACTGCTGGGGGAAGAGGGGCCGGCCACCGCGGTCATCGCCTTTCTCGGGGGTCTGTTCCTCCTGTGGATGGGCTACCAGATGATCCGCACCGCCCCACGCTCCCGCTTCGAGCCGGCGAACGCGGCCGTCCCAGAGGCGCATGACCCCTCACCTTCCCGTGCCGCCACCTCCGTCTCAGGCTACCGACAGGGACTGATGGCGGCAGTGGCGGGCAGCGATACTAGGACGGCCTCCCGCGGCCTGGCGCCCATGGCCGCCATCCTGGTGCCGGCGGGCATCCTGGTCAGCATCTCCAACCCCTACTGGGTCATCTGGTGGGCCAGCATCGGCACCGCCTACATCAGCGAGTCCCTGGAGGAGGGGGCAGTCGGCGTGACCTCTTTCTTCTCGGCCCATATCCTCTCCGACCTGGTCTGGCTCTCCCTGGTCGCCTTCGTCCTGGCTACGGGCCGCCGGCTCATGAGCCACAGCGTCTACCGGGGCATCCTGCTGATGTGCGGCCTGTTCCTGCTGGTGCTGGCCGTCTGGTTCATCTACTCGGGCATCAACTTCCTGCGCTAGCGCCCGCGGAGTCTGCGCCCTTGACAAGGCTTCGGGGTGGTATTAACTTAGCAGGCGCTCACTATCTGCTTCATACCGTGTACTCGACCCTCCTACCGCTGCCGGAGGCCCTACCATGCTCACCATGAAGGCGGCGCGCTTCTACGAGCCGCACCAGCCCCTCCGGGTCGAATCCGTCCCCGTGCCCGAGCTGGGGCCTGACGAGGTGCTGGTGGCCGTGCGGACCTGCGGCATGTGCGGCTCCGATGTCCACTTCTGGGAGGGCTCCCTGCCCCTGGCCAGGACCCCTCTCATCCTGGGGCACGAGCCTGCGGGCGTGGTGACCCGTGTGGGAGAGGCGGTGCAAGGCTGGTCAGAGGGCGACCGTGTTGCAGTCAAGGGCGGCCTCTCCTGCGGGGCTTGCGATTTCTGCCGCAGCGGCCGCCATGTCCTCTGCGCCCAGGCCCAGGTCCTGGGCGTGCACACCGACGGCGCCTTCGCCGAGTACCTCAAGGTCAAGCCCGCCATGCTGATGCGCCTTCCCGACCACGTGCCCTTCGAGCAGGGCGCCATCATCAGCGACGCCCTGGCCACTCCATTTCATGCCCTGACCGGCAGAGGGCACCTGGCTCCCGGCGAGTCCGTGGCCGTCTTCGGGTGCGGGGGCCTGGGCATCCACGCCGTGCAGCTCGCTCGCTTGTGCGGCGCGGCCACGATCATCGCCGTGGACATCCGGCCTGCCGCCCTGGAGCGAGCCCGCCGCGTGGGCGCCGACATCGTCATCGACGCCTCGCGAGAGGAACCGTACCCGCGCATCCTCGAGCTTACCGGCGGGGTGGACCTGGCGGTGGAGTGTATCGGGCAGGCAGAGACGGTGAGGCAGGCGGCGCGGAGCCTGCGGCGGGGTGGCCGGGCGGTGGTGGTGGGCCTGGGGCCGGAGCGGCTCCAGCTCTTCCAGGTCAACATGCTGGCCTTCTGGGAAATCTCTCTTATCGGCTCGTTCGGCAGCGCGGGCGACGAGTGCGAGCGCCTGCTGGCGCTGGTGGCGAGCGGTCGCCTGGACCTCTCCGAGTCCATCTCCGTCCGGCTGCCGCTGGCCGAGGTCAATCGCGGCCTGGAGATCCTGCGCGACAAGGTGGACGACCCTGTACGGGTGATCATCGAGCCCGCAGCCTGAATTCTGGGAAGGAGAACCTGATGTTTAAGACACGGATCTGCGAGATGCTGAGCATCGAGCACCCCATCATCCAGGCGGGGATGGGTGGCGTTGCGATGGGGGAGCTGACCGCCGCCGTCTCCAACGCCGGCGCCCTGGGAGTGATCGGCGCGGCCATGCTGACCGCCGATCAACTGCGGGAGCAGATCGAGAAGGTCAAGTCCCTTACCGACAAGCCTTTCGGGGTGGACCTGCTGCTGGCCGAGGGGGCTCCCGGCGTCGAGGAAGCGCTGCAGGTCATGTATGACGAGAAGGTGCCGGTTTTCGTCTCCGGCCTGGGCAATCCGGGTCCGCTGGCTGCGGAGATGCACAGGCGCGGGATGAAGATTGTCGCCTTGGTAGGCAATGTCCGCAACGCGCGCCGCTGCGCCGAGGCAGACGTGGACATCATCGTGGCCCAGGGGCACGAAGCCGGCGGCCACACCGGCCGCGTGGCGACCCTCGCCCTGGTGCCCCAGGTCGTGGACGCGGTGAGCCCGATCCCCGTGCTCGCTGCCGGTGGCATCGCCGATGGGCGCGGCCTGGTGGCCTCCCTCGCCCTGGGCGCCGAGGGCGTGCTCGTGGGCACCCGCTTCATCGCTACCGACGAGGCCTCCTCCCACATCAACTACAAACAGCGGCTGGTCACTATGAGTGACGATGATACCGTGGTCAGCCGCGCCTACACCGGCAAGACCTGCCGAGTCATTCGCAATCTCTACACGGAAGAATGGCGAGACCGCGAGGGCGAGGCGAAGCCCTTCCCTCTCCAGGTGACTGTGGCCGGTGAGCACATTATAGGGGCGATGCTGCACGGAGAGATGGAGCGGGGCTTCGCCCCCGCCGGCCAGATCTCAGGCGCCATCCGTGACATCACCCCCGCCGGCGAGGTGGTGCGGGCTATCATTCGGGAGGCCGAGGAGGTACTGCGCTCCCTGGCGACCCAGCACCTTGGAGCCGGCGTGCCCGGTGGCCGGAGGGGCGCGGCGGGCAGCCAGTAGTCGCCTCACCTGGAGGAGACCATGGCCTACGAACTGCTCATCCTCGACAGGGAGGAGAAGGCCGGGCGCATCACGTTGAACCGTCCGGAGAAGCGCAACGCCCTCTCCGCCGACCTGCGCTACGAGATCGACCGCGCCCTCACGGAGCTGGAGGGGAACGAAGAGTTGAGCGTGGTGGTCGTGACCGGCGCCGGGCCGGCTTTCTGCGCGGGCTTCGACACCACCGAGTTCAGCATCACCGACCCGGAGTTCCAGAAGAAGGCCGAGGAATCAGCGGCCCGCTACCACTATCACCTCCAGCACTTCAAGAAGCCCATCGTGGCCGCCGTCAACGGTCCCGCCCTCGCGGGTGGCCTGGACCTGGCGGTGCTCTGCGACGTGCGCATCGCCGCCGAGAACGCCGTCTTCGGCCACCCCGAGATCAAGTTCGGGGCGCCCGCGCTCTACGCCCCTCTGGCGGAGCTCATCGGGGGCAGCCTGGCCCGCGACCTCTGCCTGACCGGCCGCCGCATCGACGCCCAGGAGGCCTATCGCATCGGCCTGGTGAGCCAGGTGG
>JBAUEL010000158.1:0-1983 GCA_049678585.1 Dehalococcoidia bacterium | reverse complement strand
CCTGCGGATGGCCCGCTGCCAGCGCATGGAACTGGGCGAGCCCGATGACAGCGGCCGTCGCAGGCCAGTGCCCATTCCCGACTCGGAGTTCGAGATGCCGGTGGACACGGTGGTTCTAGCCCTCGGCTACCGCGTTGAGCGCCTGATCCTTGAGGCGACAGACGGCCTGGAAGCCAACAGGAACGGAACGCTGATCATCGACCCCGAGACCGGCGCCACCAGCCGCCCGGGAGTCTTCTCCGGCGGGGACGCTGTGCGTGGCCCGGATTACGTGGTCGATGCCGTGGCCGATGCCAAGGTGGCAGCCGCGGCCATCGACGAGTACCTGCGTCGCAAGAGCCTAGGCGAGACTTAAGGCCACGACTGTCCCCATGTTACAATGGCGGAGACATGGGGGTTCTCGCGTTCCGCCCGTCCCCCTGCCCGGCCTGCTGATGCAGAGGCGCGGAGAAGAGTAGGCCAACCTCGTCCAGGGAAGGTGATAGCGATGAAGGTCGTTCCAGGCAGGTTCGTACTTGCTGCGACAGCGCTTGCGACGGTCTCGATCCTGGCGCTGGCGGGGGTATGGCTGTTCCGCGAGGACAATCTGGCCAACGCCAACGCAGTCCACAGTGTAGGCATGGACCTCGACGTCTCAGGGAACAGCGCGAACCAGGTGGACAACACGGAAGTTTGCCTGTCGAAGAGTGTTGGGGACAAGTTTGAGGTCGACGTCTGGATGGATACACTCTCGCCCGAAGAGACCCTCGGCAGCTTCGGCTACTCGCTGAGCTTCGATGACACCCGCCTCAAGATAAACACCCAGAACCACCTGATGCTGCTCAACCTGCAGGAGGGGAGCGTTGTGAGCGACACGAGCGAGGCGGTGCCGGACGTGACCTCGCCCCACTACGTGACGGTGACCGACTACACGGCGCCCGAGGGCGACTACACGGCGCCCGAAACGGGCGTACAGGGAGTGCTGGGCCGCTATGAGATAGAGGTGCTGGCTGGCGCTCCCCCCGGCCTCGTCTACCTGACCCCGACAGATGTCGTCCTGCGCGACGCGACGGGCAGCCCCCTCAATGTCATGTATGTCCTCTCAGTGGTTGTCGCTGTAGAGGTCCCCTGTCCGACACCCGTACCCTGGACACCCTCGCCGAGCACCTCGCCCAGCGCCCCCCTGACCCCTTCCTCCGACCCCTCACCCAGCCCTCCGCCCAGCCCCTCCCCAACCCTTCCCCCCATCCCTTCGCCTACGCCGATGCCAACATTGACGCCTTCCCCCGGCCCCGCGCCGACGCTAGCACCTTTGCCGAGTCCGCCCCCGGAAGCTGAGCCTTCTCTCCCTCCAAAGCCGACGCCAGCAGCACCAGCGCCCACGCCGACACCCGAGCCCGGCGCAGCCCGTGTTATTGCGCCTCCACCTACCGGGGCGGGCTCTGCATCAGGTAGCTCCTGGCCGTGGTGGTCGCTTGCAGTTGCAGGAGCCGTAGCTGGAGCGGGAGCTATGTTGCTGGCTTGCCGAGGTCTGCGAGCAAGGCGATACTAGGAGACCACTAGCCCAACATCGTGGAGGACGCGGCCGATACGCAGAGGGGCTTGTCCGCTAGACGCTCTCCATAAACGCTGCGATCTCCTGCACCCCCACCTTCTCCACCGCCATCTCCGGCGCGTAGACGATCTCGTCCGCCGCCCACGCCAGGGTCGGCCGCCGCTCGCGCCCCACGCCGATGATCCCCTGCAGGACGTTGTGGATGCTATCGTTCAGGCGGATGGCATTGGCCCTGATGGGTTCGGCCAGGCGGCCGTCGCGGATGATATAGGAATCGCCCACCACCGTACAGGTGAAGTCGCCCGCGCGCAGGCCATTCACCGGGTAGGTGTACCAGATGCGGCCCAGGTATAGGCCGTCGCCCACCTGCCGCAGCAGCTCCTCACGGCTGCGGTCGTCCCCTTCGATGATGACGTTGGTGGCGAAGATGCCCGGCTGAGCGTCGAAGT
>JBAUEL010000157.1:0-28983 GCA_049678585.1 Dehalococcoidia bacterium | reverse complement strand
CTCGATGAACCAGATTCTTCGCTCCGCTCAGAATGACAAGGGCGGCGCGGGGGCGTTTTTCAACAGGCTCTAGATTCCGAGCTATGCGAATCGATATCCTCACCCTGTTTCCGGAGATGTTCCGCGGCCCCTTCGAGGCCAGCATCGTCGCCCGAGCCGTGGAGGCTGGCTTGGTGGAGATCGCCCTCCACAACATTCGCGACTACGCCCGGGACAAGCACCAGGTGGTGGACGACTACCCCTACGGGGGCGGGCCGGGCATGGTGATGAAGCCGGAGCCCATCTTTGAGGCGGTGGAGTCGGTGCAGGCCATGGCTCCGGAGCCGGGCCTGGTCGTCCTCCTGACACCTCAGGGGCGGCTGCTGGACCACCAGGTCCTCCAGGACCTGGCCAGGCTGCCCCGGCTCATCCTGCTCTGCGGCCGCTACGAGGGCGTGGACGAAAGGGTCCGCGAGCACCTGGCTCAGGACGAGATCAGCATTGGCGACTACGTCCTCTCCGGAGGCGAGATCCCCGCCATGGTGGTGGTGGACGCAGTGGTGCGACGGCTGCCGGATGCCCTCGGCTCGGAGGTCTCCCTGGAGGAGGAGTCCCATGCCCAGGGGCTTCTGGAGTACCCCCAGTACACCCGGCCGGCCGAGTTTCGCGGCTGGTCGGTGCCTCAGGTGCTCCTCTCCGGCCACCACGCCGAGGTCGCCCGCTGGCGGCGAAGGCAGAGCCTCCTGCGCACCGCTAGCCGCCGCCCCGACCTGCTGGCTCGCGCCCCCCTTAGCGCTGAGGAGCGCGAGATGATATCATCCCTGCAACAGGAAGAGTGAAGGCGAGGGGCCGGAACAGCATGGAACCAACCTCCGCTGTCCATCTTGAGGAGAACCCCAACATCCCCGACTTCGGGCCCGGGGACACCATACGGGTGCATGCTAAAGTGGTCGAGGCCGACCGTGAGCGCACCCAGGTCTTCGAAGGGGTGGTGATCCGCACCCGTCGCGGCGGGGCCGGCGCCACCTTCACCGTGCGCCGGGTGACCCACGGCGTGGGCGTAGAGCGCACCTTCCTGTACCACGCCCCCGGGCTGGAACGCGTCCAGGTGACGCGCCGGGGCAAGGTACGGCGAGCCAATCTCTACTACCTCCGCGGCCGTACCGGCAAAGCCGCCCGCATCAAGGAGCGCGCCCGTCCCCGGCCCTAGCGGGTGCCGGGAGACTCCCGCGTTCAGAGGTGCAGGGGGCAGGCCCTCCCCGTCCTGCTGACCACCACCCCGGCGATGTAGAATGAGGGGAGGCGTGCGGCCGGCGTCGTGAATCTCCCTCGTTCTACTTGGCCGGGCCATGCAATACGTCGAAGTCGCTGTCAACTCCACGGTGCCCCACCGGCGCACCTTCAGCTATTCCGTGCCCCAGGGCATGGAGGTGCAGGTAGGGCAGGCCCTCTACGTCCCCTTTGGTCGCCGTACCCTCCAGGGCGTGGTCATGGAGGTGGCCGACCAGCCGGGCTTTCCCCAAACCCGCGATGTCCTCGCCCCCATCCACCAGCGCCCCATCATCTCCCCCGCCCACGTAGCCCTGGCCCGCTGGATCGCCGACCACTACCTCACCCCCCTCTTCGACGCCGTCTCCCTCATGCTGCCGCCCGGCTTCGAGCGCAAGCCCCTCACCATCCTGCGACCCCTGGTGTCGGCGCAAGACCTGCCCGCCCTGGACCTGTCTCCGCGCCAGCGCGAGGTGCTGGAGGGCGTCCTCGCCTCCGGCCGCCTGGAGATGGAGGAACTCCGCAAGCGGTTGCGGGCCAGGAACCTTAGTTTCACTGTCCAGCAGCTCGAGCGACGCGGCTTCCTGGTCAGGGAGTACCAGTTGGCCCGGCCCCGCGTGGGCCCCAAGACCGTGACCTTGGCCCGGCTGGCCGTCTCGCCCCAAGAGGCCCGCGCCCGACTGGAAACGATGACCGGCGGCCGAACCTCCCGCCGGGCCAACCTGCTGGAGCGCCTGGCCGGCGAAGGAACACTCCCTCTGCGCGACGCCCTGAAGATGGTCGGCGACCGCCGCGGCATCGACCGCCTCGTCACCGCCGGCTTTCTGAAGCTGGATCGCGACCAGGAGTTGGTAGCCCTGCGGGTCACTCCGGAGCGCGCCCTGCGAGAGGCCCGGGTCCTCCGCCAGACCCGCGCGGAGCGAACCGCCGCCGCGGCCCTCGCCGAGCTGGCCGCCCGCGACGAGCCCCTGCCTCAGCCCGCCCTTCGCTCCCGCACGGGCATCGCTGTGGAGGGGCTGCGCGCCCTGGCCCGGGAGGGCCTCATAGCCCTGGAGGAGCGCCCGGTCGAGCGCGATCCCCTGGCCGATCATTACTATTCCCAGCGCGAGCCGCCGGAACTGCTCCCCTCGCAGCAGGCCGTTTACGAGGAGATCGAGGCCGCCCTCGAAAACCCGTCCGCGGATCGCGCCTTCCTCCTGCACGGAGTCACCGGCAGCGGCAAGACCGAGGTGTACCTCCGCGCGCTGGACCGGGCCGTGGCCCTGGGCAGGCGGGGCATCGTGCTCGTCCCTGAGATCGCCCTCACCCCTCAGACCGTCCGCCGCTTCGCCGAACGCTTCCCCGGCCAGGTGGCCGTGCTGCACAGCGCCCTCTCCCAGGGCGAGCTCTTCGACCAGTGGTGGGGCATCCGCGAGGGGCGCTACGCCGTGGTCATCGGCTCCCGCTCCGCCCTCTTCGCCCCCCAGCCCGACCTGGGCCTCATCATCATCGACGAGGAGCACGAGTGGACCTACAAGCAGCATGACCAGTCGCCCCGCTACCATGCCCGCGAGGCCGCCGAGATGCTGGCCCAGCTCACCGGCGCGGTCCTCCTCCTGGGTAGCGCCACCCCCGACCTGGTCACCTATCACCGCGCCCGAGCGGGCCGCCACCGGCTCCTCAGCCTTCGCGAGCGGGTCCGGCCCCTCGTGGGCGAGAACGGCTCCGTCACCCTCTCCACCTCCGAGGGGATGCCCATGGTTCAGGTAGTAGACCTGCGGGAGGAGCTCAAGCAGGGGAATCGCAGCATCTTCAGCCGCGCCCTGCGGCGGGGCGTGGAGTCGGCCCTGGCCGCAGGGGAGCAGGTCATCCTCTTCCTGAACCGGCGGGGCGCCGCCAGCTTCGCCCAGTGCCGCGACTGCGGCTACGTCCCCCAGTGCTCGAGCTGCGCGGTAGCCCTCACCTACCACCGCCAGTTCGATGCGCTCCTCTGCCACCAGTGCAACCGGCGCCGTCGGCTCCCCGAGACCTGTCCAGAGTGCGGCGGCTCCCGCATCCGTCTGCTGGGCACCGGCGTGGAGAGGGTAGAGGAGGAAGCCGCCCGCACCTTCTTCGGGGTCCGCCTCCTGCGCTGGGACCGCGATGTCACCCGCGGCCGCGGTGCCCACGAGCGTATCCTCTCCCGCTTCCTGGCGGGAGAGGCCGACATCCTCATCGGCACCCAGATGCTGGCCAAGGGGCTGGACCTGCCCCAGGTCACCCTGGTGGGGGTGATCAGCGCTGACATTTCCCTCCACCTCCCCGACTACCGGGCCGGGGAGCGCACCTTCCAGCTTCTGACCCAGGTGGCCGGCCGGGCCGGCCGGGGCACCGCTCCCGGCCGAGTCATCATCCAGACCTATACGCCCGACCACTACGCCATCTCCGCCGCCGCCCGCCACGACTACGATGGCTTCTACGCCGAAGAGATAGCCTCTCGCCAGCAGTGCGGCTATCCACCCTTCGCCCGCCTGGTGCGCCTCATGTTCGCTCACACCGGCGCTGCCTACGCCCGCGAGGAGGCCGAGCGGCTGGCGCGCGTCCTCCACCAGGAGCGCGACGCCCGGGGCATCCCCGACCTGGACATCCTCGGGCCGACCCCTGCCTACGTCTCCCGCGTCCGGGGTCGCTACCGCTGGCAGGTCATCCTGCGCGGCCGTGACCCCGCCGAGCTGCTGCGCGATACTCGCCTGCCCCAGAACTGGATCATCGATGTGGATCCTGTTACCCTGACCTGACGAGACCCCTTCCGGAATCAATGTAGAATAGTAAGGAGGCTGGTACAGCGGCAGGGGATGTCACCATGTCCGTGTTGCCTATTCGCATTGCTGGCGACCCCGTACTCCGCCAGAAGGCCAGGAAGGTCAAGAAGATTGATGCCTCTATCCAGCGGCTCATTGACGACATGATCGAGACTATGCATTACGCCCCTGGAGTAGGCCTGGCCGCGCCCCAGGTAGGCGTGAGCCTGCGGGTCGTCGTTATCCAGGTGCCGGAGGAGGAGGTCATCACCCTCATCAACCCCGAGATCGTCAAGCGCTCCGGCCAGCGCCGGGTGGTGGAGGGCTGCCTCTCCGTCCCTGGCTACATCGCCGAGATCAACCGCTCCGTCACGGTCACCGCCAAGGGCCTAAACCGCGAGGGCAAGATGGTGCGTATCAAGGGAGAGGACCTGCTGGCTGAGGCCCTGGAGCACGAGACCGATCACATCAACGGCATCCTCTACATCGACCACCTAGAGAGCCCCGACCAGCTCGTCAAGCTCGAGCCGGAGGAGGGATCTGAGACGGAAGGGGTGAGAACCGGCCTCTAGCGCCGTCTCTGCATGTCCGTACCATCGAGCGCCTCCCTCCGCCTGGACCCGCCCGTCATCGAGTTGCTGGCGCAGCTTGCCGCAGCCCTGGACTCCCATAACCTCGATGCCTACCTGGTCGGCGGCTGCCTGCGCGATGCCCTCCTGGATCGCCCCCTGGCCGACATCGACCTGGCCGTGGACGGCGACCCCGAGCCTCCTGCCCGGCGCCTGGCCCGCGAGGCCGGCGGCCACTTCGTGCCTCTGGACCCTGAGCGCGGCCTCATCCGCGTGATCCTGGACCGTGGCCCCGTGCGCTGCGTGGACCTGGGCCGCCTCCGCGGCGACCTGCCCTCTGACCTGGGAGAGCGCGACTTCACTATCGACGCCCTGGCCGCTCCCCTGGCGCCCGTGGCCAGGGGCGAAGCCGTCGCCCTGACCGACCTTTTCGGCGGCCGGTCCGACCTGCGTGCGCGCCTGGTCCGGGCCGTGTCCGAGCAGACCTTTCGCTCCGACCCGGCGCGCCTCCTGCGCGCCGTCCGGCTCTGCACCGAGCTCGGCTTCGACCTGGACCCCACCACCGCCTCGCTCATCCGCCGCGACCTCCCCCTCCTGGGCCAGGCCGCCCCCGAGCGCCAGCGCGACGAACTCGCTCGCATCCTCTCCACCGACCGGGCCGCCCCCGGCCTGCGCCTGCTGGATGACCTGGGGCTCCTGGAGCGCCTCGTGCCCGAGGTGACCGCCGGCCGCGGCGTCACCCAGCCCAAGGAGCACTACTGGGACGTGTTCGACCACGCCCTGGAGACCGTGGCGGCGCTCGACTTCATGCTCTTGGAGGCCGAGCCCGCTGGCCGACGGGAGGCCCGGCTCTGGCGGGAGCTCTGGGACACCCTATCCTGGCTGCCTCCCCTGCGCGACTACCTGCGGCAGGAGCCCGTGGAGGGCCGCTCCCGCGCCGCCCTGCTCAAGCTGGCCGCCCTCCTCCACGACGTCGCCAAGCCCGACACCCGCGCCCCCGACAAGGACGGCCGCATCCGCTTCTTCGGCCATGCCAAACTGGGCGCAGAGCGGGCCGAGGCCATCCTCCGCCGCCTCCGCTTCAGCGCCCGCGAGACCGGGCTGGTCACCATCATGGTGGCCGAGCACCTGCGGCCCGGCCAGATCGCCTACCAGGGGCCACCCACCCGTCGCGCCCTCTTTCGCTTCTTCCGTGATACCGGCGAGGCCGCCCCCGGCGTGCTCCTCCTCACCCTGGCCGACCACGCCGCCGCTCGCGGACCCCGCATGCGCATCGACGGCTGGCGCAACCATGTCGCCTATCTCAACTACCTCTTGGCCCGTCGCTATACCGAGGAGACGCTGGTGGCCCCGCCCCGCCTCCTCACCGGCCACGACATCATGGCGGCGCTGGACATTCCGCCGGGCCCGGAGGTAGGATGGCTTCTCTCCGCCCTGGAAGAGGCCCAGGCCGCTGGCGAAGCGCCGGACAGGGCCTCGGCCCTGGCCCTGGTGCGGCGCCTGCACGAAGCTGCCGCAGGCAAGGCCAAAGCGCTCGCAGGCTCGGCCGCGAAGAGTTAGACTATGGAAGCGTAGCGAGATACCATGCGTCGCTGGCAGTCCCGTATCGTCCTGGTCGTGATCCTGGCCGTCACCGCCTTCTCGGTGTACGCGGTGTGGCCGTCCGAGCCCGATCGCTACCTCCCTGGCTTCATCCCCTGGCCCGAGGGCCGCGGCATCAGCATCACCGTCCCCACCATCGAGGGGAGCACCATCACCACCACCACCATGGAGCGCCGGGCCATGAAGCTCGGCCTGGACCTGCGTGGCGGCACCCGCCTGGTGCTGGAGGCCGATATCCCTCCCGGCTCTGACATCGATCTCGACGAAGCCCTGGACGGCGCCAAGGACATCATCGAGCGGCGGATCAACGCCTTCGGCGTGGCCGAGTCCGAGATCACCCGCCAGGGTAGCGACCGCATCGCCGTCCAGCTCCCCGGCATCGAGCCGGATGAGGCCCTTGACAAGATCGGCCGGACCGCCCTGCTGCAATTCTGCGAGGCTGTAGAGGACGATGCGGGGAACTTCGCCGTCGTCGAGGGCGGGACGGCCCTGTACGAGTCGCACTCCTGCGAGCCTCAGCGGGACGAGGCCGGCAACATCCTGACCGAGGCCGGCGCGACCATCGTCTTCCTCCCACAGGAAGCCCTCTACGATCCTCAGAATCCAGACGTAAGGGGAACCGACGGTGTCGTCTGGACACCGGCCAGGGCCGAACTGAGCGGCGCAGAAACGGAGCTCACGGGACGATTCCTGGAGCGCAACACCTTCATAACCTCTGACCCTATCACCGGCAGGCCAGAGCTAGTCTTCAACCTCAGCTCGGATGGCGCTCGCCTCTTGGAGCAGGTCACTGAGCGGCTCGTTGGCAAGCCCCTAACCTTCTTCCTTGACGGGGAGCCCATACTGGGAGCCGATGGCCACATCATCGCGCCCACGGTCCAGTCCGTGATCTCCGACCAGGGCCAGATCACCGGCCTGAGCCTGAACGACGCCCGCACCCTCAGCAAGCTCCTTAACGCCGGGGCCTTCCCCGTGCACCTGCGGGTCGTCCAGCAGCAGCAGGTCGATGCCACCCTCGGCGAGGATGCCGTGAAGGCCAGCGTCATCGCCGGCGAGGTGGCCCTCCTGCTCATCATGGTGTTCATGGTGCTGTACTATCGGCTGCCCGGCCTGCTGGCCTGCCTCGCCCTGGTCGTCTACACCGCCGTGCTCCTGGCCATCTTCAAGGTTGGACCCATCATCGGGCCGGTCACCATCACCCTGGCGGGGGTGGCCGCCTTCGTGCTCTCCATAGGCATGGCCGTGGACGCCAACATCCTCATCTTCGAGCGCATGAAGGAGGAGCTGCGCCTCGGCCGCGGCCTGAGCGCAGCCATCGATACAGGCTTCGCCCGCGCCTGGCCCTCCATCCGCGACAGCAACATCTCCACCTTCATCACCTGCCTCATCCTCTTCTGGTTCGGCGACCAGTTCGGGGAGGCCCTGGTGAAGGGCTTCGCCCTCACCCTGGCCATCGGCGTGGCCGTGAGCATGTTCTCGGCCATCTTCGTGACCCGCACCTTCCTGCGTTTGATCGTGGGCACGCCCCTGGCGCGGAATCTCTCCTGGTTCGCCTCCGACCTGCCGGAGCGAGTGGTCGGTCGGGAGCCCGCGCCCGTCAGCGGGGGCTCGGGGGAGGATAGCTGATGCTCGATCTGGTCGGCCGCCGCCGCTGGTTCTACCTCGTCTCCTTCCTGGTGCTTCTGCCGGGGATTATCGCCCTGCTCATCCCGCCCGCTCTGAGGGCGGGAATCGAGTTCACCAGCGGCACCAACTTCACCGTCCGCTTTGCCGAGGACGTGGAAAGCACCGAGCTGCGCGACACCCTCGCCGACCTGGACCATCCCGAGGCGCGCGTGCAGAGCACCGGTCAGAACGAGTTCCTGGTGCGCACCAAGGAGCTGACCGGCGCGGCAGCAGCGCCCGAGGTCGGCCCGGCCAGGCCCGGCGAGCGCGAGGAGTTGGAGACCGCCCTCAAGGACCGCTTCGGCCCTCTGGTGGACTCCCAGGGGAACATCAAGGAGCCACCCCGCTTCATCGAGTTCACCTCGGTTTCCCCCTCCGTCTCCCGCGAGATCGCCCGCAACGCCGCCATCGCCGTGGGTGTGGCTGCGCTGGCTATCTTCTTCTACCTGTGGTGGTCCTTCCGCAGCGTCCCCAGCCCGTTCCGGTATGGCGCCGCCGCCATCGTCGCCCTCATGCACGATACCTTGCTGGTGGTGGGGGCCTTCTCCATCTTCGGCAAGCTATTCGGCACCGAGATCAACACCATGTTCATCACCGGCATCCTCACCGTCATCGGCTTCAGCGTACACGACACCATCGTGGTATTCGACCGCATCCGCGAGACCGTGCATCGGGGCGAGGGCCGCGAACTGTCCCAGTCCATCAACGAGAGCCTCCTCCAGACCATGAGCCGCTCCCTGAACACCTCCCTGACCCTCATCTTCGCCATCCTGGCCCTCATGCTCATGGGCGGCGAGACCATCCGCCCCTTCCTGTGGGTGCTGCTGATCGGCACCATCACCGGGACCTACAGCTCTATCTGCGTCGCCGCTCAGGTGCTGGTGAGCTGGGAGGAAGGGGACATCCCCCGGCTGTGGCGCCGCCTCACCGGCCGCGAGGCTTTGCCCATCCCCAGCGGGGGCTAAGGCGAGGGCGGCTCCCGCAGCACTCGCTCATCGACCACCCGGCGGGTCAGCCGGCGTCGGTCCAGGTGCTCCAGGAGGGCCTGGGCGTACTTGCGGCTGGCGCCGAAGAGGTCACGCACCTGGGCCAGGGTGATCGTGCCGTGCTCCCGCAGGTGGGCCACGATCCGCTCCACCATCTCCCGGTAGGCCGAGGCGGCGAAGACCACGCCGTCCCCCACGTTCACCACCTGCCCTGACTCCTCCAGGTACGCCAGCAGCTCCGGGTCAGGCGGTCGGTCCGTGGGCGGAGCGTAAGGGCTCGCCTCTAGGCGCCCCAGGTAGGCCGAGACCTCCACCTCCTGCGCGGCCGAAGGAGTCGGCCGGTGGCCCGGAGGGGCCACCAGCGCACCCCATTCCCTCAGCCTCCCTTCCCGCAGCCACTGCTCCAGGGCCAGCGAGAACACCCGCGGGGGCAGCCTCAGCCGGCTGCGCAGCTCCTCCCGGGGGACCCCTCGACGCAGCGGGTACTCCCGGCAGAAGGCTGCCACAGCTTCCTGAACGCGCTCGCCCAGGGCGGCGAAGCCCTCCGCCGTGAACAGCGGGGCCTGCTCGTCCAGGGACAGAGGCGTCAGGGCCACCACCCGGCCCTCTTCGATCAGGTGCGCTACGCCTGCCCTCGCTTCGTCTACGCTCAGGTTGGTCTCCCGTGCCAGCGTCGACACCTCTGTGGGCTCCTTCTTGCCCAGGGCCGCCACCAGCACCTCCTCCGGCGAGCCGCGGTCCAGCGCCGTCAGCGCCGCCACCGTCGCTGCCTGGAAGCGCCGGTGCCGCCGCGGCTGGGTGTCCAGCACCTGACCGCCCCCGACCGTCTCGTTGGGGTCCCGCACCACGAAGTAGTCGCCCTTGACCATGGCCACCGGACGGTCCAGCCGGAGCTGGGCCCATCCCTCCTCGCCCGGGGCCAGGGAATCGCGGTCCAGCAGGCGGACCCTCGCGTTGACCTCGCTGGCTCCGCTGTGGAAGGTGAGGCGGGCGTTGTGGCGAACGGGCCGCGGCAGCGAGGCGAGGGCGCGCAGGCGCACGTCCACCGCCCTCGTGGGGGCCAGCCAGCCCGGCAGGGTCACCACCTGGCCCCGGTTCAGCTCGTCCTTCGCCACGCCCGTCAGGTTGGCCGCCGTGCGTGTCCCCGGCAGGGCCCGCTCGACCTGCTGCCGGTGGGTCTGGAGGCCGCGGATGCGTGTCCGCCGGCCTCCCGGCACTATCTCTACCTCCTGGCCTACCCTGAGGCTGCCGTCGATGAGGGTGCCCGTCACCACCGTCCCGAAGCCGGCGATGGTGAAGGCACGATCGATGGGCAGGCGCGGTCGCCCGGTGTCCCGCCTGGCGGTGGTCTCCTCCAACTGCCGGTCGATGACCGACACCAGCTCATCCAGGCCCTCGCCGCTCACCGCCGAGCAGGCCACCAGCGGCGAGCCCTCCAGGGTGGTCCCCTCCGCCAGATCCAGCACCTCCGCCGACACCAGCTCCAGGAAGTCGGCGTCCACCAGGTCTTTCTTGGTGATGACCAGGACCCCGCTCCCGACCTGGAGCAGGTCCAGGATGGCCAGGTGCTCGCGCGTCTGCGGCATCACCCCCTCGTCCGCCGCGACTACCAGGAGCGCCAGGTCGATCCCTCCCACGCCCGCCAGCATGTTCTTCACGAAGCGCTCGTGGCCCGGCACGTCCACGATGCTGACCTCGCGGCCGCTGGGCAGCCTCATCCAGGCGAAGCCCAGGTCGATGGTCATCCCCCGCTCCTTCTCCTCGCGCAGGCGGTCGGGGTCGATCCCGGTGAGGGCCTCGACCAAAACGGACTTGCCGTGGTCCACGTGCCCAGCCGTACCGATGACGTACATGGCGCTACTGCGTCCGGATCTGCTTCAGCCCCTCGATATACTCGGGGGGCAGGCCCCGCGCTTCCGCGCCCTGCACGATCACCCGCAAGTACTCCTTGTGGGGCAGGAACTCACCCGTGCGATTGGCTAGGTAGGTGACGGCCTGCCGCTCCTCCCCCGCCTCATCCACCACCATCACCACCTCACGGTGGTAGGCTGCCGGAACGCCCTCGCTGCGGTCCATGGCCGCCAGGTCGCCCTCGTCCACCTCGTACAGGACGCCCCACACCTCCGACTCGGGGTCGGGCACCACATCGGCCGAGCCCCCGCGCCGCTGCCGCGAGTACCGGCTGAACGCCAGACGATAGCCCGGCAGCCGAGCCGGCCCCACCACGGTCCCGTGCGGGCAGAGCCGGCGGAAGTGCCGCGGCTCCATATTGGAGGCGTAGGCAAAGTAGAGCTTTCGGGCCATGAGACCGCCTGAGCAATCCTCTCCCGATTCTCTACTATTATAGAAGCCTCCGCACCCTGGGTCCCCACCGCCCCTGTTGATTTGCCAAGCCGGGTCATTTGTCATAGGCTGGCCGCGCCCCCTATCAGCGAGCAGGCTGCTGACGAAATCTTGCTGGAGGAGTTTGGCTTGCAGGCATCGTCTTCGCCTGGAGCAGCAACCGCTCGCCGCTGGCCCATCCCCTGGGTGGTGGTCAGCGTCTCGGTGGGAATGGCCCTGGCCCTCCTGGGCGACTCTTTCCTTTACGCTGTTCTGCCCACCCGGCCGTCGTCCTTCGGGGTGTCGGTGGCCATGGTGGGCGTTCTGCTGAGTATCAATCGCTTCGTGCGCCTGCTCTCCAACCCCCTGGCGGCAGTGGTGTTCCGCCGCTTCGGCAGCCGTCTGCCCTTCTACGCTGCCCTCGCGGCGACCGTGGCGGCCACCGCCACCTACGGCCTGGCCAGGGGATTCTGGATCCTGCTCTGCGCGCGCATCCTCTGGGGCGTGTGCTTCTCCTTGCTCCGGCTGGGCGGCTACGTGGCCGTGCTGGAGGTCTCCACCGAGTCCAGCCGAGGCTTCTTCATGGGCTTCTATCAGGGTGTCTCCCGACTGGGCAGTCTGGCTGGGGTGCTCCTCGGGGGCCTGCTGACCGACCTGCTGGGCCAGCGGGAGACCATCCTGCTCTTTGCCGGCATCACCGCCCTGGGGCTGCCCATGGCCCTGCTGGAGCGGGGGCGCCGGGCCGGAGGAGTGCCCGTGACCGCGGCCCGGGCCGAACAAGGTGGCCCTGCTCCCTCCCGGCGAGCCTTGGCTTCTCTCAGGGTGGAGCCCAGCCCCCCGCAGCCATCGCCGCGCCCGAACCCCCTGGCTATCAACTACGCCGGCTTCGCCCATGGGCTGGTCATCGGCGGCCTGGTGACGGGGACCCTGGGATTCCTGCTGCGAGACCTGGTCGGGTCGGAGGTGGGCATCTGGGGCGTGACCATGGGCGTGGCTACCCTGACCGGGTCACTCCTATCGTTACGCTGGTTCAGCGACCTCGGTTTGGGCGCCTACCTTGGCCACCTCTCGGACCGATGGGGGCGTCGCCGGGTCATCGTCACGGGCCTCCTGGCGGTATGCGCCGCCCTGCTCGTCCTGGCGGTCGCCCGGTCCCTGACAGCGGTGATACCGGCCGCTGTCGTCCTGTTCGTGGCCGCCACCGGCCTCACCGTAGCCCTGGACTCGGCGGCGGGGGACCTGGCGGCCCGCACCGCCGACGTGCGTGTGATGACCCGCTACGCCACCTGGCTGGACCTGGGCTCGGCGTTGGGACCCCTCGTCGGGCTGGCCCTGGGGACCGCCGCGGCCCTGCGGGTCGTCTACATGGGTGGGGGCGCCATCCTGGTGAGTGCCGCCGTCCTCTTCCTGCTGGCCCAGCGCGCGGTTGCCCCGCTCGCGGCCCCCCACGCTCCCTCCGCGCTGGATCTGAACGGAAAGCGAGGTCCCCTCCCATGACCGTTGGTCTGGTCTACGACCCCCTCTACCTGGAGCACGACACCGGCGCCCACGTCGAGAACGCGCAGCGCCTCGTCGCCATCATGACCCTGCTGGAGGAGAGCGGCCTTCTTGCCCGCCTGGCGTCTATCCCCGCCCGTGACGCTACCAGCGAGGAACTCACCCTGGTGCACGCAGCCGAGTACGTGGAGCAGGTGCGACGTGTCGCCGACTCAGGCGGGGCCTGGGTGGACCCCGATACCTACATCTCCCCCCGCTCTTACCAGGCCGCCGTGCGGGCAGCCGGAGGCTGCCTGGCGGCGGCTGACGCTGTCATGGAGGGGCGGGTGGAATCGGCGTTCTGCCTGGTGCGGCCCCCGGGCCATCACGCCCTGGAAAGCCAGGCCATGGGCTTCTGCCTCTTCAACAACGTGGCCATCGCCGCCCGCTACCTGCAACGGCGCTGGGACCTGCGGCGGCTCGCCATCGTGGACTTCGACATCCATCACGGCAACGGCACCTACGACACCTTCCACGACGACTCCGACATCCTCTACGCCTCCACCCATGCCTATCCCTTCTACCCTGGGACCGGCCACTGGCGCGAGACCGGCACCGGCCCCGGCCTGGGAAGGACCCTCAGCATCCCCATGCCCACTGCGTCCGGCGACGCCGAGTACGCCCTGGTCTTCCGCGAGGTGGTGGCGCCGGCGGTCAGCCGCTTCGCGCCCGAGGCCATCTTGGTCTCCGCCGGCTTCGACGGCCACTTCGCCGACCCGTTGGCCCCCATGGCCCTCAGCGTGGACGGCTTCGGCCAGCTCATGGCCCAGGTCAAAGAGATGGCGGCCGGGCTGTGCCAGGGACGGCTGCTGGCGACACTGGAGGGCGGCTACGACCTGACCGCCCTGGCCTGGTCGGTGCGCCGCTGCCTCGAGGTGCTAATGGGCGAACCGCCCACACCCGACCCGCTGGGTGCACCCCCATCGCCCGTGCGGCCACAGGTCGAGGACCTGGTGGAGGTGTTGCGCTCCCTGCACCGCCTGGACGGCCCCGAGGCCTCCTAAGCGTCGGGCAGGAACCGCTGGAACACCTCGTTCCCCAGCAGCCGGCCGCGGGGTGTCAGCCGCAGGTAGCCGTCCGCCGTCTCCACCAGGCCCGCCTGAAGCAGTTCGCGCAGGCGATCACCGTAGCGCTCGCTCAGCTCCACCCCGAAACGCTCCCGGAAGCCCGAAAGGCTTACCCCCTCGACCAGCCGCAGCCCCAGGATGAGCGTGTCCGCCATCGCCAGCGCCTCGTCCACCCGCTCCACCGAGACGACCTGCGGCATCCGCGCACGGCCCCTCTCCCCCGACGCCCCGGCCTCCCCCACGAGGCGCAGGTATTCGGCCGGGTGAACCGCGTTCGCAGAGCGCACGCCATCCACGTAAGAGTGCGCGCCCGCCCCCAGGCCCACGTACTCGCGGTTCTCCCAGTAGGTGAGGTTGTGGCGGCAGTGCCGGCCGGGCAGGGCCCAGTTGGAGAGCTCATAGTGTTCATAGCCGCCGCGGGCCAGGCGATCCTCTGCCCACACGTACATGTCGGCCTGGACATCCGGGTCAGGCGCGGGAACACTGCCCTGGGCCACCTCGCGGGCGAGGGGGGTGCCCTCCTCCACCGTCAGCGCGTACAGGGAAAGATGCTCCGGCCGCAGGACCAGCGCCTCCTCCAGGCTGCGCCGCCACTGCCCGACGACCTGCCCCGGCAGACCGAGCATGAGGTCCAGGTTGATGTTGTCGAAGCCCGCGGCGCGGGCCGCCTCGTAGGCCTCCCGCGCCTCCTCCGCCGAGTGGATGCGGCCCAGCGTCCCCAACTCGCCGTCGTCGAGGCTCTGCACGCCCAGACTGAGGCGGTTGAACCCCAGCCCTCGCAGGCCTCGCAGGTACGCCTCATCTACCGTGCCCGGATTGGCCTCCAGGGATACCTCAGCCTCGGCCGCGAGGGCGAAGCAGTCGCCAAGCGCCCCCATAATCAACCGCATCTCGCTCAGGGGCACGAGGCTGGGCGTCCCCCCGCCGAAATAGACCGTCTCCACCGGACGCCCGCCCGCCGCCTCCGACCAGAGGCGGGCCTCCTGCGCCAGGGCCCGCGCGTAGGAAGGGATCAGATGCTCCTGTCCCGCATACGAGTTGAAGTCGCAGTAGCCACACTTGGCCCTGCAGAAGGGAGTGTGCACGTAGAGGCTGAGAGGCCGGGTCATCTCCCCTCCATCGTAGCAGCGGTCGGAGGGCGCTGCCAGCGTCGCCGCGTTGACCTTCTCCCTACTGGCGTGCGACACTCAGGTAAGCGCGGTGCTCTCGATATCTGCCGCGCCCGGGAGGATGTCGTGCTGAAGACTCACTACTGCGGCGAACTGCGCAAAGAGCACGAGGGCCAGGAGGTCACCCTGGCCGGCTGGGTTAATCGCCGCCGCGATCACGGTCGACTCATCTTCATCGACCTGCGCGATAGCCGCGGCCTCGTCCAGGTGGTGATCAACCCCGAGGTCGCCCCGGAGGCCCACGCAGTGGCCGGCGACATCCGCAGCGAGTACGTCCTCCAGTTGCGCGGCGAGGTGGTGGCCCGTCGCCCCGGCACCGAGAACCGCAGCCTGCCCACCGGCGAGATCGAGGTGCGGACGTCCGCTCTCCAGGTGCTCAACCCCGCCAAGACGCCCCCCTTCTACATCAGCGAAGAGGTGGAAGTGGAGGAGCTTCTCCGCATGCGCTACCGCTACCTCGACCTGCGCCGCGAGCGCATGCAGCGCAACATGTGGATGCGCCACCGCGCCATCAAGTGGATCCGCGACTTCCTCGGCGAAAAGGGCTTCATCGAGGTGGAGACGCCCGTCCTCGCCAACGCCACCCCGGAGGGCGCCCGCGACTACCTGGTTCCCAGCCGCGTCAACAAGGGCTCCTTCTACGCCCTGCCCCAGTCGCCCCAGCAGTTCAAGCAACTCCTGATGGTGTCCGGCTTCGAGAACTACTTCCAGATCGCCCACTGCTTCCGCGACGAGGACCTGCGCGCAGACCGCCAGCCCGAGTTCACCCAGCTCGACATGGAGATGAGCTTCGTGACCGTGGACGATGTGCTGGACCTGATGGAGGAGCTCCACGCCGGGGTGGCCACGGCCATGCGCCCCGACGTCAAGCTGGTCCGGCCCTTCGCTCGCCTCACCTACGAGGAGGCCATGACCCGCTTCGGCTCCGACAAGCCCGACCTCCGCTACGGCATGGAACTGGTGGACTTCAGCGACCTGGCGGGGGCCTCCGAGTTCTCCGGCTTCCGCAAGGCCGTGGAGAGCGGCGGCTGCGTGAAGGGCATCTGCGTTCCCGGAGGCGCCCAGTTCAGCCGCAAGGAGATCGACGGGCTGACCAGCTTCGTCCAGAACTTCGGCGCCCGCGGCCTCATCTCGGCTGCCCTCATGGGGGAGGGCGACATCGCCCGCCTCACCGAGGAAGACATCCGCTCACCCATGCACAAGTACTTGCCCGTAGAGATGGTCAAGGCCATGGCCCAGCGCGCCGGCGCCCAAAGAGGTGACCTCCTGATCATGGTTGCGGGCGAAAAGATGGCCAGCAGGACGGCGGCCGGCTCCCATCATCGGGTGCCCCTTGCCCTGGACGGCCTGCGCCGCGAGATCGCTGCCCGCCTCAACCTGGCCGACCCCAAGACCTATCATTTCGCCCTGATCACCGGCTTCCCGCTCCTCGAGTGGAACGAGGAGGACCAGCGCTGGTACGCCGTCCACCACCCCTTCACCTCGCCCGTGCCCGAGGACCTCCCCTACCTCGATTCCGACCCCGGACGCGTGCGGGCCCAGGCCTACGATGTGGTCTGGAACGGCGTGGAGGTCGGCGGCGGCAGCATCCGTATCCATCAGCGCGATGTCCAGCAGCGCATGTTCGCGGCCCTGGGTATCGCCCCCGAGGAGGCCGAACGGCGCTTCGGCCACATGATGGAGGCCTTCGAGTACGGCGCGCCTCCTCACGGCGGCATCGCCATGGGTCTGGACCGCATCATCGCCCTCCTCACCGACAACGAGGACATCCGGGAGGTCATCGCCTTCCCCAAGACCAAGACCGCCTCCGACCCCATGACCGGCTCCCCCTCGCCGGTGGCCCAGGAGCAGCTCGATACCCTGGGCATCAGGCTGGCCAAGGGGTCCAGGGCGGCCGCATCCTAGGGCGCTGCCCCCGGCTCAAGCCGCTTCCCGCTCTCGGGGGACGCTCCGTTGCCTCCGAGAGCGCCCTTTGCTATCATCCCTGTGCTCAGGAGAGCCGAACATTATCTGGGACCACTCCCGCGTGTTCGCTCTTCGGAGGAGGTTGCCTAGCTCGTGAACAGGCTGGTCCTGGGCATACTGGGCGTGGTGGCTGCCCTGGTTATCGCCATCGGCGCCGTCTTCATCCTCATCATCGCCCGCGATGGCGACGAAGAGGAGGGCGCCGAGCCCCAGCGCACCGAGGAGGCCGAGGAGCCTCGCCAGGCTGGCGAGCTCCGTCTTTCCGGCGCTGATCCCATTACCCTGGACCCCGCCCTGGCCACCGACGCCGCCTCCGCCGCTTACATCGTGGAGATCTTCGGCGGCCTGGTGACCCTGGACAGGGACCTGAACCTGGTGCCCGACCTGGCCGCGGAGATACCCACCCGCGAGAACGGCGGCGTCGTGGACAACCCCGACGGCACCGTCACCTACACCTTCCACCTGCGCCCCGACGCCCTCTTCCACGACCGGCGCCCGGTCATCGCTGACGACGTCAAGTACTCGCTGGAGCGCGCCGTGGACCCCCGCACCGGCTCGGTGGTGGCCGAAACCTACCTGCGCGACATCGAGGGGGCGAGGGACATGGCCCGGGGCCGCGCCGACGAGATCAGCGGCATCGAGGTGGTGGATGACCTCACCCTCAGGATCACCATCGGTAGCCCTAACGCAGTCTTCCTCTACAAGCTCACCTACCCTACCGCTTTCGTGGTGGACCAGCGCCAGGTCGAGTCCAACCCCCGCAACTGGACCCGCAAGCCCTACGGCACCGGTCCCTACAAGATGAAGGAGTGGCGCCTGGGCCAGCGCATCACCCTGGAAGCCAACGAGGACTACCACCTGGGCGCGCCCCAGGTGAAAACGGTCCGCTTCCTGCTCGCCGGCGGCTCCATCCTCACCATGTACGAGAACGACGACATCGACGTGGCTGGCGTCAGCGTGGACGACATCGAGCGCATCCTGGACCCGTCCGACCCCCTGAACCCTGAGTACGTCTCCGGCGACGAACTGGCCATCGACTACATCGGCTTGAACGTCAACGTTCCCCCATTCGACGACCCCAAGGTCCGCCAGGCCTTCGCCCACGCCATCGACCGCGAGAAGATCGCCGAGGTCATCCTCAAGGGCGTCATCCCTGTCGCCGACGGCCTGGTGCCGGCTGGCGTCCCCGGCTACCAGGGTCCCTCCCACGCCCTGGAGTTCGACCCGGAGAAGGCCCGCCAGCTCCTGGCCGAGTCGACGTACGAGGGGCCGGAGAACATGCCCACCATCACCCTCGCCGAGAGCGGCGGCGGCGCCACCGTCGGCCCCACCAGCGAGGCCATCATCGAGATGTGGCGGGAGAACCTGGGCGTGGAGGTGGAGATGCAGCAGGCCGAGGCCGCCACCTTCTTCTCCGACATCGACCAGGGGCGCTACCAGATGTTCCACCTCGGCTGGATCATGGACTACCCCGACCCGGAGAACGTGGTGGACCTTCTCTTCTACAGCACGAGCCGGCAGAACAACAGCCGCTACAGCAACCCCGAGGTCGACGCCCTGCTCGAACAGGCCCGCGGCGAGCTGGACCAGCAGCGCCGCTTTGAGCTGTACTCTCAGGCCGAGCAGATCATCATCGACGACACCCCCTGGATCCCCCTGTTCTTCTCCCGGACGCACGCCCTGGTGAAGCCCTACGTGAAGGGCTACATCTTCCCGCCCATCGTCATCCCGCGGCTCCGCTACGCCAGCGTCGAACGGTAGTCGGCCGCGCCCAGCGGTCATGCAAGGAATCCTCACCTACACCCTGCGGCGCCTCCTCTGGGCGCCCCTCATCCTCCTGGCCGTCACCTTCATCGCCTTCAGCATCACCCGCTACGGACCCGGCGACCCCATCAGCGTCATCTCCGGCCAGTTCCGCGACCCCGAGGCCTTCGAGCGCGTCCGCGCCGAGAAGGGCCTGGACAAGCCCGTCGTCCAGCAGTACGGGATCTACCTGAAGAACGTCTTCCTGGAGGGCGACCTGGGCGAGAGCATCTCCATCTACCGAGGGGTGCCCGTCTGGGAGATCATCTGGCCCCGTCTCCTCGTCTCTGTGCAGATGGGGCTGATAGCCCTCATCATCGCCTTCGCCCTGGGCATCCCCGTCGGCCTCTATGCCGCCCTGCGCCAGGGCACCTGGGTGGACCCCTTCTCCATCAGCACCTTCCTGCTCTTCCAGTCGATCCCCGCCCTGGTAGCCGTGCCCTTCCTGGTGCTCATCTTCGCCCTCAAGCTCGACTGGCTGCCCGTAGGCGGATGGGACGGCCCCACCGTGGAGCTGGCGGGCCAGAAGATCGTCCTGGGCATCCTCAGCAAGAGCATCGTCATCCCCACCCTGGCCCTCTCCCTTCCCAGCATCGCTGGCATCGCCCGGCTCACCCGGGCCACCACCCTGGCCGTGCTGGGGGAGGACTACGTCCGGGCCGCCCGCGCCAAGGGCCTCAGCGAGTTCACCGTGGTGAGCCGCCACGTCGCCCGTAATGCCCTCCTCCCCCTGGTCACGGTCATCGGCCTGTCCCTGGTGACCCTGCTGGAGGGGGCTTTCTTCACCGAGACCATCCTGGGCATCCCTGGCATCGGCCGCTTGGCCTTCCAGGCGGTGACCAGCCGCGACTACGACGTCATCCTCGCCCTGGTGCTGATGCTGGGCGTCGCCTTCATCCTGGCCAATATCCTCATCGACATCGCCTACACCTTCATCGACCCGCGCATCCGCTACGAGCGGCGGGAGGCCACCTAGATGGCACAGGCAGCCACCGACACCATCGAGGAGATGGCGGCCAGGCCGAGCCCCAGCCCCCTGCGCCTGGCCCTGCGACGGCTCCTGCGCAAGAAGCTGGCCGTGGTGGCCATCCTGGCTATCGTCATCTTCTACGGAGCGGGCATATTCGCCCCGCTGGTCGCGCCCTATTCCTACCGCCAGCAGAACCTGGACCGCGACCTGGAGGGCCCCTCCCTCACCCACCCCCTGGGCACCGACCGCCTGGGCCGCGATATGCTCAGCCGCGTCATCTGGTCCGCCCGCACCACCGTCATCGTTACCGCCGCCACCGTGTTCACAGGGGGCCTCGTCCTCTCGGTTGGCCTGGGGCTGCTGTCCGGCTACCTGGGCGGCAAGGTGGACACCCTCATCATGCGCGTAGGGGACGTCTTCTTCGCCCTGCCCGGGCTGCCCATGCTTATCCTTATCAACGCCACCATGCGGCCCCGGGTGGTCGAGGCGGCCCGCTGGGTCGAGGACCACACCGGCATCGAGGGCATCGTCAGCTCCGGCGCCCCCGACTACTTCCTCATCTTCGGCGCCCTCTCCCTCTTCGCCTGGGTCGGGGGCGCCCGTGTGATCCGCTCGCAGGTCCTGGCCCTCCGGGAGACGGAATACGTACAGGCGGCCCGGGCCATGGGCGCGGGTGCCTGGCGCATCGTCCTTGTGCACCTCCTGCCGAACGTTAGCAACATCGTCATCGTGGGGATCTCGGCCTCCCTGGGGGCCATCGCTGGCTCGGAGATCGCTCTCACCTGGTTCGGCGTGGGCATCCAGCCCCCCACCCCCAGCTTCGGCGCGCTCATCTTCGACGCCAGCAACCCCCGCGTCATCAACGCTCATCCCCACCTGCTGCTCGTGCCCGGGGTGGCCGTGGGCGTCCTCATCTTCGCCTTCAACCTCCTGGGCGACGCCCTCAACGATGTCCTCACCCCCAGGGCGCGATAGGCCTCGCCGCGCTGCGGACAAGCCCTTCCCCCATGCTCCCGGCCTTCGCGCGGGCCCTGCCAGCGTCGAATAGCAGTTCCTCGTACCTACGCCCCATGCTATAATTCAATTCTGGAGGGCTGTGTAGGCGAGTGAAGGTTTCCGCTGAGAGGATCCCCGAGGGCCAGGTCGTCCTGCAGATCGAGGTCGAGCCAGAGCGCCTGGAAGGCGCTCTGGATTCGGCTTACCGGCGGCTGGTCAAGAAGACCCAGGTGCCCGGCTTCCGCCCGGGCAAGGCGCCCCGGGCCATGCTGGAGCGCTACCTGGGTGAGCACGCCCTCCTTCACGACGCCATCGACCGCTTGCTCCCCCAGGTCTACCAGGAGGCCGTGGAGGAGCAGCAGCTCGACCCCATTGACTTCCCGGAGGTCGAGATCGTGACCGAGCAGCCCCTGGTGCTGAAGGCCACTGTGCCCCTCAGGCCCACTGTGGACCTGGGCGACTATCAAGCCCTGCGCGTACCTCGAGACCCTGTGGCCGTCGACCCCGAGCGCGTCCAGGAGCAACTGGAACGGCTGGGCCAGCGCTACGCCACCCTCGAGCCGGTCCAGCGGCCCCTCCAGTGGGGCGATATCGTCCGGGCTGACGTTTTCGGGGCAGTAGGCCAGACCACCCTGGTGGACGAGAAAGACGTGGAGTTCCGCCTCCGCGAGGGCGAGGTCATCTCCCTCCCCGGCTTCGCCGAGCGCCTCATCGGCGCCGAGGAGGGCGCTGAGCTTAGCTTCGAGCTCCCCGTCCCCCCGGACAGCGGCGACCCCCGGCTGGCCGGCGAGAGCTGCTCATACCGGCTGGTCATCCACGGGGTGAAAGAGGAGAAACTGCCCGAACTCGACGACGACTTCGCCCGCCAGGTGGGCGAGGGCTTTCCCACCCTGGTGGCCCTGCGGGAGCGGATCGCCTCCGACCTCCAGCGTATAGAGGAGGAGGTCGGCGAGCGCCGCTACCACGACCAGATCATCTCCGCTCTGCTGGCGCGGGCGGAGCTGGACTACCCGCCCGTCCTGGTGGAGCGAGAGGTGGACCGGCTGCTGCAAGAGCAGGCCGGCCCGGCCCAGCAGGGCCGAGACCTGGAGCGCTATCTCCAGCGGGTGGGCAAATCCGAGGAGGAGCTGCGGGCAGAACTGCGGCCCCCGGCAGAGGAGCGGGTGCGGCGTTCCCTGGTGTTGTCACAGGTGGCCGAAGCCGAGAATATAACGGTGGGCGATGCTGAAGTGGAGGCAGAGGTAGAGCGCCTGGTAGCGGGCGCTGGGGAACAGGCGGACGAGGCGCGTCGCCTCTTCGCCAGCGAGCAGGGCAGGGACGCCCTCAGACGCTCCCTGCTGACCCGTAAGACCCTGGAGCGCCTGGTCGACATCGCCTCGGCTGGCGAAGCGGAGGGCGCCTCCAGTACCCTGAAGGAGTGAGCACACATGGAGTGGACACCGCGTAACGTGATCATCCCCTCGGTCATCGAGACCAGCCCCCGGGGAGAGCGTGCCTTTGACATCTATTCCCTCCTGCTGCGCGAACGCATCATCTTCCTGGGCACACCCATCGATGACCAGATCGCCAACCTTATCATCGCCCAGCTCCTCTATCTGGAGCGGGAGGACCGGGACAAGGACATTAGCCTTTACATCCACTCGCCGGGGGGCACCATCCCCGCCGGCCTGGCCATCTACGACACTATGCAGCTCATCCAGCCGGATATGGCTACTTACTGCGTGGGCATGACCGCCAGCCTGGCCACGTTGCTCCTGGCGTCGGGAACCCCCGGCAAGCGCTACTCCATGCCCAACTCCACCGTGCACATGCACCAGGCCATGGGCGGTGCCCGCGGTCAGGCCGTGGACGTCGAGATCATGGCCAAGGAGCTGCTGCGCGAGAACGAGATCATTCGTGATATCCTGGTGAAGCACACTGGCCAGGATGTGGAGCGCATCCGCCACGACTTCGACCGGGACTTCTTCATGAACCCGGAGCAGGCCAAGGAATACGGCATTATTGACGAGATCCTCACGAAACCATCCAGCTAGTTTGGCGTTATAGGTTGTAGGCAGGGCATATCAGGCCGGAGCGGCGAACTAAGGAAGGACCATGGCCAACACTCGGAGCAGTCGAGTTCAGTACCATTGCTCCTTTTGTGGCAAGAACCAGGACCAAGTCAAGCGCCTCATCGCTGGCCCCGGCTCCGTCTACATCTGCGATGAGTGCGTGGAGCTCTGCCGCGAGATCATCGACGAGGAGACCGCCAGCCCCACCAAGACCAAGGTGGCCGGTCAGCGGGTTCCCGCCCCCAAGGACATCTACGGGCGCCTCAGCGAGTACGTCATCGGCCAGGAGCACGCCAAGAAGGTCTTCTCCGTAGCCGTCTACAACCACTACAAGCGCATCGGCGCCGGTGCCCAGGCCGCCGATGTCGAACTGGAGAAGAGCAACATCCTCCTGGTGGGGCCCACCGGCTGCGGTAAGACCCTCCTGGCACGCACCCTCGCCCGCGTCCTGGACGTCCCCTTCACCATTGCCGATGCCACCGCCCTCACCGAGGCAGGCTACGTCGGCGAAGACGTAGAGAATATCCTCCTCCACCTCATTCAGGTCGCCGACTTCGATATCCAGCGCGCCGAGCGAGGCATCATCTACATCGACGAGATCGACAAGATCGCCCGCAAGTCCGACAACCCCTCCATCACCCGCGACGTCTCCGGCGAGGGTGTCCAGCAGGCCCTCCTCAAGATCATCGAGGGCACTGTGGCAAACGTGCCCCCCCAGGGAGGCCGCAAGCACCCCCACCAGGACTTCATCCAGATAAACACCACCAACATCCTGTTCATCTGCGGCGGCGCCTTCGAGGGGCTCGACAGCATCGTGGACCGCCGCCTGGGCGCCAGCGAGCGCTCCATCGGCTTCCGCCCTCACTACGCTAACAAGACCGGCCAGGACCGCGTCGATGAGCTCCTCAAGCACGTCAGCCACGATGACCTGCTCCAGTACGGCCTCATCCCCGAATTCGTGGGCCGCATGCCCATGACCGTAAGCGTCGGCGCCCTGGGCAAGGACGAACTGGTCCGCATCCTCACCGAGCCCAAGAACGCCCTCATCAAGCAGTTCGAGCGCTTCTTCGCCATCGACGGCGTGGAGATGGTTTTCACCGAGGAAGCCCTGGAGGCCTGCGCAGAGGAGGCCATCGGTCACAAGAGCGGCGCCCGCGGCCTCCGCACTGTCCTCGAGGACACCCTCCTCGACGTCATGTACGAGGTCCCCTCCCGCCGCGACATCAAGAAGTGCATCGTCAACGCCGACACCATCCACAACCGCCGCCGGCCCATCCTGCTCACCCGCAGCGGCCAGACTATCAAGGAGGGCCCGGGCCCGGAAGAGCCCGAAGAGCCCGAGGAAGAGGCCCGCGACGCCTCTGCCTAGCCTGGTGCCACTCCTGGTCACCTCAACGTAAGGGCCGACCCGAAGGTCGGCCCGGCTCACTTCCCCCAGGAAAGGCCCCCTACGTCCGCTCGAACACCACCAGGATCGTCCCCGAGACCGCCAGCCACAGCAGGATGTCCGCGATGAGCGGCCAGTCCTTCAGGAGCACGTCCTCTGGGCTCCCCCCTTCGCTCCTCGTATGCACCAGGTACAGGTAGCGGAAAAGGCCGTACACCACGAAGGGGATGGTCAGCATCATCGAGTTGTTCTCGGGCAGGTTGTCCGCGGTAAACGTGTACAGCCCGTAGGCGATGACCGTCGATGCCGTCACCATCGAGGCCATCTGGTCGAGCAGGTCGTGCGAGTACTCCTCCAAAATGGGCCGGTGGCGGTTGGCGTCCTCTTGGAGCAGCACCAGCTCGGCCCGTCGCTTGTTGATGGTGAGGAACAGCGCCCCCAGGGCCGTTACCACGTAAAGCCAGGGCGAGATGGGCACGTCGATGACCAGGGCCCCCGCCATCGCCCGCAGCACGAACCCCGCAGCGATGGCCATCATGTCCAGCAGCACCACGTGCTTCAGGTGGAAGGAGTAGCCCAGCATCAGGGCCATGTAGCCCACCACTATCGCCCCCGTCCGCCAGTCCAGGGCGAAGCTCCCCGCCAGCGCCACCATCGAGAGCAGGCCTGCCCATCCCAGCGCTGCCCCCGTCGAGAGCTGCCCCGCCGCGATGGGGCGGAAGCGCTTCCGCGGGTGCACCCGGTCGCTCTCCCGGTCTCGCACGTCGTTCACCAGATAGTCGGCGCTGGAGATGAGGCAGAAGAAGAGGAAGGCCAGGGCGGCCTCGCCGAGCAGCGGCCCCCAGGTCGAGGGCTCGCCCGGCCGCCACTCCTGATTGATCGAGAACAGCAGCGCCATATAGACGATGAGGTTCTTCGTCCACTGCCGCGGGCGCATGGAGACCAGCACCGCCCGCAGGTGAGAGAGCAGCGCCGCTCGTCTCGGCGCAGCCGCCGCTGGCGCTGCAGAAACCGCCCCCGAAGCGGGCGCACCGCGCACCGTGCCCTCTTCCTCCGTCATAGTGGTTCGATGATAGTCAGCGCCTACAGGGCCGTCAAATACGAGGTGATGCGGGCTCTACCCCCCGGAAGAGCCTCCCTTCGTTATATCGGCCAGCCGCCCGCCCACCATGCGCACCAGCTCCTCCCGGTCGATGGCGAAGACGGCATCGGCGCTCCCCGCGGCTGCGTACACCGTGTCGAAGCGGGCCAGCTCCGAGTCCACATAGGTGGGGAGGCCCTGCGGGTGGCCCACCGGCGGCACCCCTCCTACCGCATAGGAGGTGTGGCGGCGTACCGCCTCGGCATCGGCCATCTTCAGCTTCTTGCGGCCGATGCCCAGCAGCCCGGCGAGCCTGGCCGTGTCCACCTGGCGGTCCCCGGAGGCAAGGACCAGCACCGGATGTCCCTCCGCCAGGAACAGCAGGCTCTTGACGATGGCCCCCAGCGGGCAGCCCACCGCCCGGGCGGCGTCCTCGGCCGTGCGGGTGCTCTCGCCCAGCGCCTCCACCCGCGCCGATGACCCCGCAGCAGCCAGAGCCTCCTGCACCCGCCGGTTCTCCGCCGATAGCTCCATACCACCCTCCTCCGACGAACTCGCCCCGTCGAATCTACCACATCCCGCAAGCCGGGGCCTCCTGTTACTCCAACGCGGCTTCCTTGACTTTTACATACCCGCTTCCTATGCTGCTTCCATGGCGGGCAAGCGGCGCCTGGACACGCTGATGGTCCAGCGCGGCCTGGCCGAAAGTCCGGAGAGAGCGAAGGCTGCTATCCTCGCCGGCTGCGTCCTGGTGGATGACCGGCCGGTCCTGCGGCCCGGGACCCTGCTTCCTGAGGAAGCCGCCATCTCCCTGACAGAGCCGGCCCGCTACGTGGGGAGAGGAGGGGAGAAGCTCGAACACGCCCTGGCTACCTTCCGCCTCGACGTGAGCGGCCTCGTGGCTATCGACGTCGGCGCCTCCACCGGCGGCTTTACCGACTGCCTGCTCCAGCACAGGGCTGCTCGGGTTTACGCGGTGGACGTGGGATACGGCCTCCTGGCCTACAGGCTTCGTCAGGACGAGCGGGTGGTAGTCCTGGAGCGGACCAATATCCGCTATCTCACCTCCCTGCCGGAGCAGCCGGACATAGCCACTATCGATGTGTCCTTCATCTCCCTGGAGAAGGTCATCCCTCCGGTGGTGAGCCTGCTGAAGGCTGGCGCGCCGATCGTGGCCCTGGTGAAGCCGCAGTTCGAGGCGGGCCGCCGCGAGGTGGGCAAGGGCGGGGTAGTCCGCGACCCCATGATCCACGCCGCCGTGCTGGGCCGGCTGGCCCGCTGGGCGGTGAACCAAGGGCTGCGGGTGCGGGGTCTCACCACCTCGCCCCTGCGCGGGCCTGCCGGCAACAAGGAATTCTTCCTCCTGCTGAGGGTCCCCACCCCGGCAACTGATGAGGTTCGAACGTGAGAAAGATCGGCATTTGCTATCATCCCAAGCTTCGCCAGGCTCTGGACGTGGCCGAACGGCTGCGCGACGCCATCCGCCCCCAGGTGGAGGTCTGGATCGCCTCCGCCTGGGACGACCAGGCCACCCGCCGGCACACCCAGGACACCGACCTGCTCATCTCTATTGGTGGCGACGGCACCGTCCTGCGGGCCGCCCGGGCGGTGGTGCCCCATGACGTGCTCCTCCTCGGCGTCAACATGGGGCGGCTGGGCTTCCTCACCGAGATCGACCAGTCAGAGGTCCTGGAGCGCCTTCCCGAGATCCTGAGCGGCCGCGCCCGCGTGGAGGAGCGTGCTATTCTGCACGCCGACCTGCTGCTGCCCGAGGGCGTTCCCCCTCCTCCCTCTGGTACTCACTTCCATGCCCTCAACGACGTGGTGGTGGGGAGGGCCTCGCTCGGCCGCACCGTGCAGGTCAGCGTATTCGTGGACGGCTCCCGGGTGGCCGACTATCGCGCCGACGGGGTCATCGCCGCCACCGCCACCGGCAGCACCGCCTTCGCCCTGTCCGCAGGCGGGCCCATCCTCCACCCCGAGGCCAGGGAGATGGTGGTGATCCCGGTGGCTCCTCACCTGGTGCCCCGAAACGCCCTGACCCTCCCATCCACCGCCGTCGTCGATCTGTGGCTGGCTCCTCGTCAGGAGGCCGTTCTCAGCGTCGACGGCGAGAGCGATATCCCGCTCTCCGACATCAAGGCCGTGCGGGTCACTGCAAGCCACCACCTGGCCCGCTTCCTCCGCCTCAGCCATACCGTCGACTTCTATACCAAGGTGGCCCACCAGTTGAACTGGCTTCGCGAGGCCGAGAGAGACGAGTACCCGGGCCCCGGCGAAGGCCTGGCGCTGGAAGAGGAGAGCCCGACGGGCTAGAGCGCATGGAGACGGTCACCCAGCGCGTGGTTGTAGAGAAGGCGGGCATGGCCGATGCCCTCCAGATCCACGACCTCATCAACGAGTTCGCCCGCCGCGGCGACATGCTGCCCCGCACCGTCGCCGAGGTCTACGAGAACCTCCGCGACTTCTTCGTGGTCCGCGACGGCCACCGCGTCCTGGCCTGCGTGGCCCTGCACATCCTCTGGGAGGACCTGGCCGAGGTCCGCTCCCTCTCCGTGAAGGAGGACGAGCAGGCCCAGGGGCTGGGCGCCCTCCTCGTCCAGGCCTGCCTGGAGGAGGCCCGTGACATCGGGCTGCGCACGGTCTTCGCACTCACCTCTCGCCCCGGCTTCTTCGAGAAGCTGGGCTTTCGCCAGGCCGACGTCATGACCCTCCCACGCAAGGTCTGGAACGAGTGCTATCGTTGCCCCAAGTTCCCCAACTGCGACGAGATCGCCATGGTCCTCGACGTGGAGCCAGCCAGCAGCGGATAGGATCCCCCCTTGCCTTCTCCCACCCCCTCCTCACCCCAGCCAGGCCAAGCCTCCAGCCGCCACATCTACCGCGGCCGCGTGCTGAGCCTGCGCGTGGACGAACTGGACGTGGAGGGCGGCCGCAGCGTCCGGCGCGAGGTCGTCGAGCACCCCGGCAGCGTCACCGTCATCGCCTTCGACGAGCGGGGACACCTGCTTCTGGTGCGCCAGTATCGCCATCCTGTTGGCCGCGATCTTCTCGAGCTGCCCGCGGGCACCTTCGACCCAGGCGACGACCCCGAGACCTGCGCCCTCCGCGAACTCCAGGAGGAGACCGGCTACCGCCCCGGTCGCCTCGAGCGCCTGGGCGGCTTCTACCTGGCCCCCGGCTACTGCACCGAGTATCAGAACGTCTTCCTCGCCACCGACCTGACCAAGAGCCGTCTCCCCCCCGACGAGGACGAGCGCATCGAGCTGGTCCCCCTGCCCCTGGAGGAGGCCCTGCGCATGGTCGAAGCCGGGGAGATCGAGGACGCCAAGACCGCCGCCGCCCTCCTCCTCTACCTGCGACACCGCGGCATCTCGCCAGCCCGCCGAGCCCCCGCCGAACGCCCGTGAGCCCGCTGCAGCCCGCTCCTCCTTCCCGCGTCTATCGCTTCCCCCGCCTCCCCTTCATGCGCTGGCTGGTCGACCTCCTGCTCGGCCACCCCCGCTCCTTCGCCCGCGACTCCCGCGTCACCCTCGATGGCAACCCCCCGTCGCCCTGCGTGCAGGGCCTGGACCACCTGCCCCCGGAGGGCCCTTTCATCCTGGTGATGAACCACTACGAGCGCGACGGCCTCCCCATCCACTTCTGCGCCATGGCCGTCTCCCTGGCCGTGGCCGACCGCCGGCCCCGCTCGCCCGAGATCCGCTGGGTCATCACCTCCGAGTGGTACGGCCGCCACATCGGCCCCCTGCCCATCCCCGTCTCGCTCATCCGCTGGGTCTTCCGCCGGATCTCGCTACTCTACGG
>JBAUEL010000156.1:0-17050 GCA_049678585.1 Dehalococcoidia bacterium | reverse complement strand
GGGCTGGGCGCAGCCGCAGCTCTTGAGCGACTACCGCGAACTCCTCGATCATGCCGGTGTCCAGGCGGTGATCATCGCCGTCCCCGACGACCTGCACCGCGAGGTGGCGGTGGCGGCATTTCAAGCGGGCAAGGACGTCCTCCTGGAGAAGCCCATCGCCCACACCATCGAGGACGCCGACGCCATCCTGGCGGCGGCGGAGGCCTCGGGGCGTCTCCTTCAGCTCGGGCTGGTGTATCGCTACAGTCGCCACTACCGGCGGATGGCCGCCAGCGCCGTCTCCGGGGAGATCGGCCAGCCGCAGATGGCCTGGTGCCAGGAGTTTCGCCGCCCCTTCCAGGATGTCGCCTGGTATCACTCGCAGGCCCGCACCGGCGGCGCCCTCAACGAGAAGGACTGCCACCACTTCGACCTCTTCAACTGGTTTCTGGGCTCACGGGCCAAGCGCGTCTGCGCCTTCGGCTCGCGGGCGGTCCTGGTGCCCGGCGGCGGCTACCTGGAGCGGCGCGACCCCGACGGCACACCCCGCTACCTGGAGTACGGCGACAACGTGGACCATGCCGCCGTCATCATCGAGTACGAGAACGGGGCCATCGGTCAGCTCAACCTCTGTCTTTTCCTCTCGCCTGCCACCTGGAGCCATGAACACTACGAGGTGGGCCTAATCGGTCGCAACGGCCGCATGGTCCGCTCCGACCTCTCCCGCAGCCTCCTCGTCATCAGCGGTGGCCAGGAGTTCGATGAGCGCCAGGAGATCACTGTGCGGGAGATGCCGGGGCCCAGGCTGCCCCACCCCGGCGGCATGCTTCAGGAGCAGGAGTTTCTGCGCTGCGTGCGGACCCGCGAGCCGCCCTTCGCCTCCGGCCAGATCGCCCGCGAGGCCTCTATCATCGCCTTCGCCGCCGAGCGATCTATCCAGGAGAGCCGGGTGGTGGCCCTGGAGGAAGTGGACCCGCGGCGGAGGGCATGACGTCGGCGAGCCTTCCCCCGGCTAGGCAGCGGGGATCGCGACCTCTACGGTCACCAGTTCAGTGTTGTCGACAGGCAGGGGGTCGCCGTTGGCGCGGAGAGACTCAAGGTGGAGGCAAATAGCCTCCCTGGCCATCGCAATGGCTTCCTCTCTTGTCTCCCCCTGAGAGAAGCACCCGGGCAGCGCCGGCACGAAGACAGAGAAGCCACCCTCTTCTTCAGGAACAAGCACGATCCGATACGTCGTCATCCTACAAAAGGCCTCGCAACTCCTCTCGATCGATCCCTAGTGTGGACATTATAGAGATGAGGATAGCGGGTTTCAATGGAGCGCGGTGGCGTGGAATGGTCAGGCTCAGGCTCGGCCGGTCTGGGTGTCTCAGGGTAGCGTGGCTGCCGCGCTGGCGGTCCACCACCCAGCCGAGTCTTAGAGCGACCCGCACCATCCGTTCGCCGCTGACCTGGGGAAGACGTGGCATGTTCGTTGGGGACCCCTACCGCCCCACGCTGAGCCGCTCGATGAGGTAGGAGGGGAGGCCCGCGGCTTTCATCTTTCGCTGCGTCTCTGTGATGTCATACTCCAGGCGGTGGAGGGTAATCGCGTCGGCCTCCGCATCGTAGAGGGCGTAGGCAGCGCGAGGATCGCCGTCGCGGGGCTGCCCGACGCCGCCGGGGTTGAGGATGAGGCGGCCCCCGCCCAGCTCTACGGTCTGGCCGTCGGCCAGGTATTCCAGAGCGGGCGGCTGGCCGGGCCGCTCCTCTGCCACGAAGGGGATGTGAGAGTGGCCCACCAGGCTGTAGGGCGTCTCCTGGAGGCTGAACTGCTCGCCGGCCTGCTCTGCGGACAGTAGGTACTCCCAGATGGGCCAGCGCAGGGTTCCGTGCACCAGGGTGAAGTCTCCCTCCTTCACCGTCTCGGGCAGCGCCTGAAGATAGGCCCTTCCCTCGTCAGTGAGCTGTTGGCCGGTCCAGACGGCGGCGCGGGCGGCCGAGGGATTGAACTCGCTGGTGTCCATGCGGCCGCAGGCGGCGGCGTCATGGTTGCCTATCACCATGTGATGAGGGTGGCTGCGCAGCAGATCGATGCAGGCCATGGGATCGGGCCCGTACCCGACGACGTCGCCCAGACACCACAGCCGGTCGATAGGCCCGCCGGCCCCGGCGTGGCGGAGCACTGCCTGGAACGCCTCGAGGTTCGAGTGGATGTCCGCCAGAATGACGATGCGCACGGTTATTCGACTATAGCAGCTTTGGCTGCGGGCTGCCCACTCGAGGGGGTGCTGGGACAACCCCGGTGGCGCCTCTCCGGTGCGGGGTATACAATCGGGGCCGTGAAGGTTTCGGAGCTGGGGGAGTTCGGGCTCATCGCGCGGCTGGCGGAGGAGCTCTCGGCCCAGACGGCCGCCGCCGGTAACCTCTTCGTGGGTATCGGCGATGACGCGGCGGTCTGGCGCGGCGCCGAAGGAGCCCATATCGCCACCACCGACACTATGGTGGCGGGTGTTCACTTCCCGGGCGAGGGCCTGCCCTGGCGTGACCTTGGCTGGAAGTCCCTGGCTACCAACGTCAGCGACATCGCCGCCATGGGGGGCACCCCCGAGTATGCCCTGGTCACCCTGGCCCTGCCCGGCGACTTCTCCGTGGAGGACGTCATCGAGCTGTACGCCGGCCTGGGCGAGGCCGGCCGGGCCTACGGGGTGACCGTTGCCGGCGGCGACGTGGTGAGCTCTCCGGTGTTCGTCATCACTGTATCCCTGTCCGGTCGGGCGGAGCTGGACGAGTCGGGCCAGCCGCGGCTGCTGAGGCGCGACGCGGCCTCCCCCGGCGACCTGGTAGCCGTCACCGGCTATCTGGGCGGCTCCGCCGGAGGGCTGCGCATCCTGATGAACGCTGCGGATGCCCCCGGCGAGGCACGGGAGCGGCTCATCGAGGCGCACCTGCGGCCGCAGGCGCGACTGGACGCGGGCCGGGGCGCTCTGGTCGCCGGGGTGCGCTGTGCTATCGATCTCAGCGATGGACTCATGCAGGACCTGGGCCACGTCTGCCAGGCCAGCGGGTTGGGCGCGACGGTGTGGCGCGACAAGGTCCCCATGAATCCCTGGCTTTCGCACGCGCTGGCCCCGGACCAGGCGCTGCGCCTCGCCGTGGCCGGCGGCGAGGACTACGAGCTGCTTTTCACCGGAACGGAGGAGCAGGTGCTGGAGGTGCGACGGCAGGTGGCCCTGCCGGTCACTATCGTCGGCGAGATGGTGGTGGACCCCCAGCAGCGGGTCCAGCTCCTGGACGAGGACGGGCGCGAGGTGGAGTTGCCCGCGGCCGGCTGGGACCACTTCGCCCGCGGGGAGCGGCGCAGCTAGGTGGATTGTCCGGTCTTCCGCAGCCGCAGCCCCTCCGAGACGCGCCGCCTGGGGGCGCGCCTGGGCCGCCTCCTTCAGGCCGGCGACGTGGTCCTGCTCATGGGAGAGCTGGGCGCGGGGAAGACGGTGCTGGCCCAGGGCATCGGCCAGGGACTGGAGGTGCGCGACCCCGTCAGGAGCTCCGCCTTCGTGCTAGTGAGCGAGTACCGCGGCCGCCTCACCATGTATCACGCCGACCTCTACCGGCTGGAGGATCCCTCCCAGGTGGCCGAGCTGGCCCTGGAGGAGAACGCGGCGGACGGCGTGCTGGTGGTGGAGTGGCCGGACCGGGCCTGGGAAGAGATGCCCCCGGAGCACCTGCTGGTGCACCTGGAATGGGCCGACAGCCGCGGCCGCCGGTTGACTCTGCGACCGCGCGGCGCCCGCTACCAGGAGCTGGTGGACCGGCTGGGCCGTCGGCGGCGGGGCTGAGGCGTGGAGCTCTCTCTGGACACGGCCTCTGACATGGCCAGCGTGGCCCTCTCGCGCCAGGGCCGGCTGCTCGCCGAGCTCACCTGGCGCTGCGAGCGCAATCACTCCACCGAGCTCATGCCCGCGGCGGACGGGCTCCTCCGTCGCCTCTCCGCAGGCAAGGAGGACCTGACCGCCGTCTTCGTCTGCATCGGCCCCGGAGGCTATGCCGGCCTCCGTGTAGGCGTCAGCACGGCCAAGGGGCTGGCCTTCGCTCTGGAGGTGCCCCTGGTGGGCGTGGGACGGCTGGAGCTGGACGCCTGCGTCCACGCGGCCTACCCCGGGCCGGTGTGCCCGGTGCACCGGGCCGGACGGGGGGAGCTGGCCTGGGCGGTCTACCACGGCCCAACGGAGGACTGGCGGGAGATGGTCCCGCCCCGCCTCTCCAGGCCCGATGTGCTCCTGTCGGAGGTGCCGAAGGGGGCCCTCTTCTGCGGCGAGATCGATGACGAGCTGGCCGGGGCTCTTGCCGCGCGGGGCGCGCGCGTCGCCTCGGTGGCCCTCTCGGTCCGGCGGGCGGGCTACCTGGCGGAGCTGGGCTGGCGCCGTCTCCAGGCGGGCCGGAGGGATGATCCTAGGACCCTGGTGCCCCTATACTTACGGGAGCCCGCCATCGGGCCACGGAAGCCCTAGGGGAGGAGGCCGGAGTTGGAGCGAACCCTTGTCCTGGTGAAGCCCGACGCCATGCAGCGCGGCCTGGCCGGAGAGATCATCTCGCGGCTGGAGCGTCGAGGCCTGAAGATCGTGGCCCTGCGCCTCATCCAGATGGACGAAGCCCTGGCCCGCCGCCACTACGCCGTCCACGAGGGCAAGGCCTTCTTCGAGCCCCTGGTGCGCTACATCACCTCCTGCCCCATCATCGCCGCCGTCTTCGAGGGGGCCGGCGCGGTACAGGCGGTGCGCCAGGCCATGGGGGCTACCGACCCCGCTCAAGCCGCTCCGGGCACCATCCGCGGCGACCTCGGGCTGGAGATCAGCCGCAACCTCATCCACGGCTCCGACTCCCTGGAGACAGCGGAGCAGGAGATCGCCCTCTTCTTCGGCGAGGACGAACTGCTGAGCTGGGAGCGGAGTGTAGACCCCTGGGTCTTCGAGTAGGGGCGGTTCGCGAACCGCTCCTACTGGATGCGCACCACCGCCACCCCGTGGCTCCACAGCCCCTCCAGGTCGTAGTAGCTGCGCTCCTCCGGCGAGAACAGGTGGACGATGAGGTCGCCGAAGTCCAGGAGCACCCACCCCGACTCGGCGGTGCCCTCCTGATGCGGGGGGTGCACGTCTTCCGGTGCCAGGTCCTTCTCGAGGGTCTCCAGGAGGGCCCCCATGTGGCGGGGATTGACGGCAGAGGCGATGACGAAGTAGTCGGCGAAGCTGGCGACCCGGCTTATGTCCAGTAGTATAATGTCCTCGGCCTGCCGATCCGAGAGCAGGTCAACGATTCTCCGGGCCAGGTTCGATGCTTGCAGCTACTCACCCCCGAGGGTTTGGGCTGAGCGAATTATAGCACGGACGGCCCTGGCGGAAGGAGACAGGGCATAGCGTGAGCAAGCAGCGGGTCATCGTCGCCATGAGTGGTGGGGTGGACTCCTCGGTAGCCGCTGGCCTGTTGCTGCGACAGGGCTATGAGGTGATCGGCGTCACCATGCGGCTGTGGACGCAGGACGATCCGGCCGCGCCGATGCACCACCGCCGCTGCTGCTCCGTGGAGGACACCGACGACGCCCGCGCCGCTGCCGATGCCCTGGGCATCCCCCACTACGTGCTGAACTTGGAGCGGGAGTTCGCTCGCGACGTCGTGGACTACTTCGTCGATGAGTACCGGCGGGGCCGTACTCCCAACCCCTGTCTGGCCTGCAACCAGCACGTCAAGTTCCGCTCGTTGCTGGAGCGAGCCTGCGCCCTGGGCGCCGACTACCTGGCCACGGGCCACTACGCCCGCATCGACCGCCTCAACGGGCGCCACCGCCTGCTCCGCGCCCTGGACGGGGGCAAGGACCAGTCCTACGTCCTCTACACCCTGGGCCAGCGGGAGCTCTCGCGGCTGCTGCTGCCGGTAGGGCACCTCCGGAAGGAGAGGGTCCGGGAGATCGCCGCCGAGATGGGCCTGCCCGTGGCCGATAAGCCGGATAGCGTCGACATCTGCTTCATCCCCAACAACGACTACCGTACCTTCATCGCCGGGCGCCTCCCTCAGACGGAGGGCGACGTAGTCGACGCCGACGGCCGCGTGGTGGGTCGGCACCGGGGGGTGGCCGGCTTCACCGTGGGCCAGCGCCGGGGGCTGGGCGTGGCCCTGGGCGAGCCGCGCTTCGTGACCGCCGTGGACCCCGTGCGCAACGTGGTCACCATCGGCCCGGAGGAGGACCTTCTTACCACCACGCTCGTTGCCGAGAACGTACAATGGGTGGCCGGAACGCCTCTCTCTGCCGAGTTGGAGGCCCAGGTCAAGATCCGCTATCGCACCGGGGCCAGCCCGGCACTGGTGCGCGCGGTGGGCGCCACGGCCTGTGTGCAGTTCGAGCGGCCGCAGCGGGCCGTCACCCCCGGGCAGGCGGCGGTGTTCTATCGTGGCGATGAGGTGCTCGGCGGGGGGATCATCGCATCTGCGAGAGGGCTTGACAGGCGGGTCCTCCGCGACTAATGTTGCTGACGCTGAAACAGGCTGGAGGCTTCCCATATCGAGGTCGCGGGGCCTCTGGCTTTTTGTATATTCATGCTTGCATTGAGCGACGATGAAGGCAGTCATTCTGGCCGCGGGCGACGGCGGTCGGCTGGGCTCCCTGACCGTGCACCGGCCCAAGTCGCTGCTGTCGGTGGCGGGCCGCCCCGTCATCGACCACGTGGTGGCCTCCCTGGCTCGGGCTGGCCTGCGAGACCTGGTGGTCGTCCTGGGCTACAGGGGGGAGATGCTTCAGGAGCACCTGGGCGATGGCTCCAGGCTGGGCGTACACATCGACTACGTCCTGAACCCGCAATACCGCTGGGGCAGCGCGCGCTCGCTCTGGTGCGCCCGCGAGGCGGTCGGGGGGCAGCCCTTCTTGCTGGCGATGGGGGACCATATGTGCAGCGTCCGCCTGGTCCGGACTCTCTGCGCCAGCGCGGGCGAGCGCAGCACCCTGGCCACCGACTTCAGCGACCTGGGACCGGAACGCACCGAGGAGGCCACCAAGGTGCTGGTCTCGCCGGACCGCCGGGTGCTGGAGATCGGTAAGGGGCTGCCCCGCTGGAACGCCCTCGACACCGGGGTCTTCTACTGTCTACCGGCCATCTTTGATCTCCTCTCCCCGGAGCTGCGGGAGGGCGAGCTGAGCCGGGTATTCTCCGCCCTGGCCCGAGGGGACGGCGGGCGCGGCGGCCTCCTGGCCTGCGACGTCACCGGCGGCTTCTGGCTGGACGTAGACACCGAGGCCGACCTGCGCCTCGCCGAGGCATTGCTGGAGCGGGATGTCACCCTCCTCGCTTGAAGGCCCCGTCTCCCGCTACCTCAACCGGCCCCTCTCGCGGCCCCTCGCCGGCTGGCTGGCCCGGACTCCCCTGACCCCCAACCAGGTCTCCGCGTTCAGCTTCCTTTTGGCCCTGGGGGTGCTGGGGCTGTTCGCCTGGGGTGCCCACATCGCTGCCGGGGTGCTCATCCAGGCGACCTCCGTCGCCGATGGGGTGGATGGCGACCTGGCGCGACTCAAGGGGATGGCCACTCGCTTCGGCGCCGCCTTCGACGCCATCGTGGACCGCTACGCCGATGCGGCCATAGTAGGCGGCATGGCCTGGTGGGCCTGGCAGCATGAGGACTGGCCCCAGCCGCTTCTGCTGGGGCTGGTGACCCTGGTGGGCTTCTTGATGGTGAGCTACTCCCGGGCTCGACTGGAGGTGATCGACCGCGGGGCGCTGCTCTCGGTGCCCTCCCTGGCCTCGCGGGACGTGCGGCTGCTCCTGGCGGCGATCGGTTCGGTGGCAGGGCAGGTGTACTGGACCATGGCCGTGCTGGCAGGGCTGAGCTTTCTCCTGGTAGCCTGGCGCCTGGCCTGGATGTGGGCGCGACAGAGGGCGTGAGCGCAGCTCCGCTCTATTCGGCAACCGGCCCGCGTGTTATAATGCGCCCCCGACCGAGGGAGGTGATGTCCCATGAATCTTCAGGACCTGCGCGACCTCATCATCATCATCATCGGCATCACAGGTATTGTGACCCTCTTCGTGGCCCTGGTGGTGATCCTTGTGGTAGGCCTGGCCACCCGCGGCCTGATCGGCACCCTCCAGACCATCCTCCGTGGTGAGGTCACGCCGATCCTGGAGTCCATCCGACAGACTACTGACAGCGCCCGAGGGACCGCCGGCTTTGTCGCCGAGACTACGGCGAAGCCCATCATCCGCGTCTACGGCATCGTGGCGGGCGTCCGGCGGGTCGTGGCGGTGCTCACCGGGCTGGCGGGACGGCGCCGCCGGTCCGAGTGAAGGGTGAATCGCTAAGGAGGTACGGTCATGTCTGGGTTCCGCTTGGGGTTCCTGGTGGGCGCTGCTGTGGGGGCGGGCTTGGCCGCTCTGCTGACTCCTCTGCCGGGCGAGCAGATGCGCCAGCGCGCTGGCGAGCAGGCCTCGGACCTGTGGCGCCGGCGGGAGGAGCTTGCGGCCCAGGCCCGCGAACGCGCCCGGGAGGCCGCTGAGAAGGCCGGCGAGGTCGCGCGGGAGCGCGGTCTGATAGGGCAGGAGGGCCAGGAGGGCCAGGAGGTATCGGTGGAGCGGGTGCGCTCGACGCTCTCGCAGGTGCGCCAGCGCGTATCCGAGGCTCTGGAGGAGGGTCGGGAGGCCGCTCAGGAGGCCGAAGACGAGACCCGCAGACACTTCGATGAGATGACCCGCAGGCCGCCGGAGGAGGGTCCTTCCTCCGCCGAGGAGACCCCGCAGTAAGTAAAGAAGGGCAGGCATCGCGCCTGCCCTATCCACACACCCGCTGGAGAATGGCGGAGAGGGTGGGATTCGAACCCACGAGGGCTTGCGCCCTACGCGCTCTCCAGGCGCGCCTGATCGGCCACTCCAGCACCTCTCCGCGTCTGAAGGACGGAGCCTGAGCGCGCAGCAGCTAGGAGTCCACCATCCAGCCCCTGGCTTCGAGCATCGACTATGGCGGAGAGGGTGGGATTCGAACCCACGAGGGCTTGCGCCCTACCGCTTTTCGAGAGCGGCACCATCAACCACTCGGACACCTCTCCGATGGCGGCGCCCCGACGCATCGGGGCTCCGGCGCTATTATAGCACAGCCCCGGCCTACCCCATGTGGCGTCTGCTAGGGGGCCGGAGCCTCCCCTGGTGGTAGCTCCGGCAGCCGGTCCGCCCGCACCACCAGCCGGTGGCTGTACTGGCGGATGCTGCTGTCGAAGGTGCCGCCGCAGGTGATAAGGGTGATGACCTGGTTGGGCGTGGGCCCTACGATCTCCGCCACCGGCGCCGCGCCCGCCTCGAACGAGTTCAACGCGGTCACCCCGTAGCGATACAGGGTGCCGTCGGCCAGGCGGACCTGTATCTCGTCGCCCATCTTCAGGTCGCGGATGTCCCAGAAGACCGCCGCCCCCACGTCGTGGTAGTCCACGTGCCCGGAGAAGACCGCGTTGCCCTCGAAGCCCGGCCTGGTGCTGAAGTCGTACCAGGCCACATCCCAGGGGCCGTGGGGCGACTCCATGACTCCGCTGGCGTCGATGCCCAGGACGACCACCGGCGCGTCCACGCCGATCCTGGGGATCAGCAGGCGGTCGAGGGGTGCGTCGCTGAGGGATGGGAGCTCGGGCGTGGGCGTCGGTATGGGCACCGGCGGCGGCGTAGGCAGCGCCTCCAGCATGTTGCCGAAGCCGGTGACCGTGGCCGCGTCGCTGTAGCGGTCGCCTCCGTCTCCGATGAGGTCGACGGCGGAGAGCCCGAAGAGGAGCGCCGCAGCCAGCAGGGCACCCACTCCGGCCCCGAGGGCCGCCAGCGACAACCTATTCCAGCGAGAGCGCGCACTCACGATTAGAGAAATCTCCTTGCCTGTGCCCCGAACCTGCACGGCAGCGAAGGCCGGCGTCCTCGCCACCCGTACTATTAACGGCCTCTCATCATAAACCATTACCGCTGGCTTCGGGCGTCCAGCCGCCAGATCGCCTCAGACCCTTTCATAGATGTTGGCAAACGCTCCTGTCCTGTCGCCCTGAGCGAAGCGAAGGGTCTCCAGGAAGCAGATTCTTCGCTGCGCCAGATTCTTCGCTGCGCTCAGAATGACGAGGCGGGCGCGTGGGCGTTAACTGTTTGGGCCGCGAAGCGTTCTTATGTGTAAGGGTGGTGTCGGTCGTCGGGGCTGCCGATATATACGTGTGGGCAAGTGAGTCCCCGTACGGGTGGCACCCAGTATTGACAAGAGGCGCCCGCCTGTACTAAAGATAGCCGAGGGCGGGGAGCGGAAAGCAGGGACAAGCTAGTAGAGCCCCTTGGGGCAGGGAGGGCCAGCCTAATGCGCATTCCAGGGCACCAGAAGAGATCGTACACATGGAGGTGGACGGCAGCGCTCGTTGGGCTGGCCGTCGTTGCTTTTGCGCTTGTGATGGCGCTGGTGGTGGCGCCGGCCAGCAGAGTGGAGGCCGCCACCTACGCCGTCAACATCGTTGACACGACGCTGGTGGGAGGGACGACTGGGCACGCCGACGAGGCCGACCTGGCGTTGGACGGCACCTGCGACGCCAACGCCGCCGCCGGCAACCAGTGCACTCTCAGGGCGGCCATCCAGGAGGCTAACAACTCCACTGCCGATGACATCATTACGGTGCCGACGGCAGGGCAGATCACGGTTGCCGCTGCTCTGCCAACGATAGCTGACGATGATCTGACCATCAACGGCGGCGGCTGCGTGGTCAGCGCCGGCGTTGCCATGACTCTCCTGACCATCAACGCCGACCGGGTGACTGTGAACAGCCTCGTCATCGATGGCGAGGGCGTGGGCACGACAGGCGTCAGCCTGAGCGCCACCACTGACGATGCTGTCCTCAACTCCCTTACGGTGCGCGGGTTTACGGGGGACGGGATCAGCACTACGGCTGGCGGCAAGCGCAATACTATCCAGAACAGCACCGTGACCAGCAATGACGGTAACGGGATCGCGCTCAATGGCGGCGATGACAACACCGTGGGTGGCAACACCATTACGAACAACGGGGACGCGGTCGGAGCCGGCTGCGCCGGTGACTACGGCGTTGTCGTGCCGGGTGCAGAGGACGACCTCACCATTCAGGGCAACCTGATCTCAGGCAACTTCGACGCCCAGATCTGCGTGAGTGGCCTGGTGGCACTGAATGACCTGGTCATCATTCAGAACACTATAGTCGTCAGCTCCGACGGTATTCAGGTCGACGGCGTAGCGCCCACCGCTGACATCGACATCGGCCTCACCGTGGCCAACCGTAACGTCTTCCGCGGCCCGTTGGGCTCGGGGGAATACCACGTCATAAACTTCTCGGCCGCTGATATCAACGCGGAGAACAATGAGTGGAACAATTACGACGTGGCAGGGGTTGACGCCGTTGTCTGCCATGACTTTGGTGGCACTTACACACCGCCGGAGAATGATGCCACGTGCCTTGCCCTCCTTCCAGGGAATGGTATTGTCGACTTCGTCCCGTTCGTGGGCACGCCTTCGCCGCTGGCCACGCCCACGCCCACGCCGGGGCCCGCCACCAGCACGCCCACGATTACACCGACGCCGACGCCGGGCACGCCCACCAGCACGCCCACGGCGACGGGCACGCCGGCTACAGCTACGCCCACGGCCACGCCGGTCATGGAGTCGGTGACGCTGGTGGTCGGCTGCAACCCGGTGGCCAGCACCTACGCGGACAACACGGCCATCAGCACCATCGCCAGCGCCGTCTCGCCCTCGGGCGCCCTCATCTCCATCTGGGCGTTCGAGACGGGCGTCTGGCGCGGCTACTCTCCCTTCTACCCGGAGTACAGTGACCTCAGCGCGGTGGACCGCCTGGACGTCGTGTTCATCTGCGTGGACACCGCCGGCAGCTTCGAACGGCCCGAGGTCTAGGAAGGGCCGGGGGGCGTCGGAGCTGAAGGAGAAGTAAGTTCGCAAAGACGAGGGGCGGCCCAAGGGCCGCCCCTCTCGCTTCCGGGGTGGAATAGCAAGGAAGGAGCAAGCCCATGCGTATCGGAAAGCGCACCAACCATCGCCTCTGGAGCGGGGCAGCGGTGGCTGCCCTCCTGGGTGTCCTGGCCCTGGCTCTCCTCGCCTGGCTGGTGGCCGTCCCCGCTATCCGTGTGCAGGCCGCTAACTTCACCGTCAACGTCACCAGCGACGGCCCTGACGCGAACCCGGGCGACGGCTTCTGCGACGACGGGGCAGGTAATTGCACCCTGCGCGCCGCCATCGACGAGGCGAACGCCACCGTGGACAACGACGTCATCAACGTCGTCACCGCCGCCGCCATATCGCTGGCCAGTGCGCTTCCCCTCATCACCGACCACGACCTGGTCATCAACGGCAACGGCCGTGAGGTCAGCATGGTCGGCGCCGGGAGCGCCTTCACCATCGACGCCGACCGGGTCCACATGAACGACCTGGTCATCGATGGCGAGGGCGTTGGGACCACAGGCGTGCGCGTGAGCGGCAACACCGACGACCTGGTGCTGGACGGCCTCACCATCCAGGGCTTCACCGCCGACGGCTTCAACACCTCCCCCGGCGGCAAGCGAAACACGGTCCGGAATTCCACCGTTACCGCCAACGGTGCCGACGGCATCGATTTCAACGGCGGCGAGGACAACTCGGTGCAGGATAGCACTATCACCAACAACGGGAGCGCTGCCAGCGACGCGGGCATCGAGGTGCGGAATCAGGACGACTTCTCCATCCGGGGCAATACCCTCTCCGGGAACGTCGACAACCAGATCTTGATCGGCGACCTCCAGGCTGGTCAGCACGTGACCATCATCCAGAACACCATCACCTCAGGCTCCGATGGCATCCAAGTGGACGGTCTGGTGAGTGCGACTGCGGACATCGACATCGGGCTCACATTCGACAACCGCAACGTGTTCCGCGGCGCCATCTCCGCCCCTGGGGAGCAACACCTGAGGAACCTCAGCGGCGCCAACATCAATGCCATCTATAACGACTGGGATGCCTACAATCCGGCTGGCATCGAGGGAGTCATCTGCCACAACGGCGAGGCCGGCTGTGGCGCCGGCGTCGTCGACTTCGACCCCTTCGTGGACACGCCCTCTCCTCTGCCCACCCCCACGCCGCTGGCTACACCCACGCCCGCCGAGACGGCCACACCGACGCCGCCCGCCGAGACGCCCACCCCGACGCCCGGGGAGGTTGAGACGGTGCCGCTGATAGCGGGCTGCAACCCCGCCGCCAGCACCTACCCGGACGGCACACCCATCGGCACCATCGCCGATGCGGTCACGCCCCCGGGTATCCTCAGCTCCCTCTGGGAGTTCGAGGCGGGCTTCTGGCTGGGCTACTCCCCCTTCTTCCCGGAGGTCAGCGACCTCACAGAGAAGGACTTCCTGGATGTGGTGTTCATCTGCGTGGATGTTGCGGGCACCTTCGAACGGCCCCTCCTCTAGGAGATAGCTCGACGGTCCCGCCGCCATAAGGTAGCGAGGAAACGAAATCGGGGGCGGCCCAGGCGGGTCGCCCCCTTTGTGTTCCCTGGGTTAGCTTAGCCGCCCGGGATGAGGCTCCCTGGCTCCGCGGGTGGGGGGTGGATCCGCTCGGCGCGCACCGCCCGCCGGTCGCTGTAGTCGTGCCCGTCCCACGAGCCACCGCAGGTGATGAGCGTCACCGCGTCCCGCTCGTTGATCTCGAACACCCTGTCCCAGGGGATGGCGGCCACCGGCCACCTCTCGTTCCAGACCACGGCGTAGTGGTAGAACGTGCCGTCGGCGAGGTGCACCTGCACCTTGTCCCCGGGCTGTAGCTCGCTGAGGTCCCAGAGGACCGCAGGCCCGTAATCGATGTAGTCCACGTGGCCCGAAAGGATGGCGTTTCCCCCGAACCCTATCCGGTACTCGTCCTCCGGGTGGTAGGGGGACATGTCGTACCAGGCGACTACCTCCGGCCCCGAGGGCATGGGCATGACCCCGCTAGCCGGGACTGTCTGCATCTCTAGAGGGGCATCTACGCTGATCTTGGGGATCACCAGGCGCAGCGGCGGCGCCTCACTGGGGGGAAAGGGCGTGGAGGTGGGGGCTGGGGTCGGAGAGGGCAGCAACACCTGGGAGCCGCTGTCCGGGTTCGCCCCTCCCCTGGTGAAGAGCACTGCCAGCGCGACCGCCAGAAGCACCGAGGCCAGCGGGGCGGCCACGAGGGCCGCCCGGGCCGGCCCTTTTCGCCTCCAGGCTCTCGTCAGGGCTCTCCGCGCCTGCCGCATGCGGTACAACATCCGCAGCCTCCAACGGCTAGAAGGGTGCTGAAAAAGCCTGCTGCCGCCCCTGCCACGTCGCACGCCGCCTTCGGCGGCGGCTCGCGGCCTCAATGTTCAAATCTGGGGGGACACCCCCCAGGCCCCCCGCCCGGTGCGCGGGGGCGGAATGCTCGGACGGGCAAGGCTGAGGGCGGAAACCTTGGGGGCTTCGCCCCCTGTACCCTCGACCGTAGGATATCACAGCAACCCGGTGATCGTCCTCACCTGGGTCTTGCTCCGCTTCAGGACAGCCAGCGAGCCTCCCCGAAAGAGCCCTTAGGACTCCCCCGGGAAGGCTCGCCTCGATTTCGGTTCGTCCGCGCGTCCATTGCGCGCGGCGACCTAAGCTAGCGGACGTACCTGCGGTAAGCCGCCAGACCGCCTGCCGTTAGCAGCAGGCTGAGTCCACCGGCGAGGTAGGCCCAAGACGGCGTTCCGCTGTCGCCGCCCAGGTAGCCGCCTGTTCCGGTGACCACCACCGGCTCGGGGGTTGGTGCAGGCGGAGGTGGTGGGGGCGGAGTCGGTGCGCACACCCCTGCCAGGTCGAGCTCGGTGAACTGGCCGCTGCTCCAGGTGGCGGTGCCTGCGTCGCAGCCGCCCACCGTGAGGCTCACGGTGGCTCCCTCGGTGCCGCAGCCAGCGGTCTGCCCGCTCGAGACCACGTCCAGGACGTAGGTCGAGTCGGCTGCGACCGTGGTCTGCCCGCAGCTCGTCCCGCCGATGGTGGCGGCGACGTTGGTGCCGGCAGGCGCGGCCACGCCGTCCATGGTGGCGTCTCCGAACACCCGGTTAGGCGGTGTGGGCGGCTGAGCGCTGACGCCCGCCACCGCTGGCAAGAACGAAGCCAGCAGCAGGGCCGCCCCCGCTACCACAGCCCCTATCCCTAGGGCTTTCCAACTAAATATCATAGCTCACGGTCCTCTTTCTGGATGCTTCCTTTCTCCATGCCTCTGAAAGTGGCCGGGCTGTGGAGCCCCGAACCCGGAGCTCCACAGCCTCCACTAGTTCTCTACTAGATGACCGGTCGGCTGACAGTGGCATCGGCGTCCACGCAGATGAAGATCGCGTCGAGCCTGTCCACCGTATCCAGGTCACTCACGCCGGCGGGAGCGTCAGGCGCGTAGCCTGCCCAGGTGCCCGCAGCCGTGTCGAAGGCCCAGATAGCGTCCAGCGCATCTGCCGGGGCGACCGCGGCCGCCACGGCGCTGGCGGCAGTGCCGTCATCCCAGGTCGAGGAGACCGGGTTGCACCCGGCCACCAGGTCCACGGCCTCCAGCTCAGGAGTCATGCTGAGGTTGATGGTCGCGCTTGCCGAGACGTCGGGGTCGCTGTCCAGCGCGCAGGTGAGCGTCAGCTCCTCGCCCCCGATTACCGCAACTCCCGTGGGTACCAGAGTCATGGTGACCGTACCCGTGCCGGCCGCCGTGGTGCCGGTCTGGGGAGTGACTATCAGGGCACCGGCTGTGGGAGCCACCGTGCACTCCACGGTCTCGCCGCCTATCGGCGCACCGTTCTTGTCGAGTACCGTGACCGAGAACTCGCCGCCGCTAGTATCGACGGTCGCTGGCGCGTCGACGAACAGCGAGAGGGCCGCTGCGCCGGCGAAGTAGACGTTGATGGTGCGCAGGGGTCCGCCTCCGCCGAGCTGCTGGGCAGTCAGCGTGGCTTGCCCCACGTCGCCCGTGCCCTCCAGGCCGTAGGTCACGACCGAGTCGAAGGCATCCAGGTCACACTGGTTAGCGGCCGGGACGGCCGGGAACACCGCGGGAAGGCCAGGGTAGTCTATCACGTCCACCGAGTCGCCCGCGTCACAGGCACCGGAGATAGTGACTCCGTTGACAAAGGACTCCACGCTGAGCATGCCGGCGTCGGTCTCGAAGCTCACCCGGTTCTGCGGCGAGTTCGCGGCGGTGCCGCAGCGCCACTTGGGACCGAAGTCCTCAGGCAGGACCATGGACGTGGTGGGCGGAAGGACTCCCCCCGCAACGAACGACGGGATCAGAACATTGACCGTGTTCTCGAGGTCCGCCAGGTTATCGGCGTCTCCCGGGTCTGGGGCGTTAAGAGGGTCAACCGTAACCGTTCCGCGCACCGGGCAGGCGTAGGAGACAAAGGTGGGGGTGAAGGAGGCGGCCGCGTGCAGCGGGCTCACCGCGAAGATCGTCTCCACGAAGATGATTCTCGCGTTCCGGCAGTCGCCGGTCTGGTCGCACGCCTCTACGTTGACCACCTCGTTCTGGCCGCCGCCTTCCACGGCTACCGCGACGTTACCATCAATAAATAGGGTGTCCACGTCGCAGTCTGTGTCTCCCGCGACCCACGCCGCGGTCCGCTCATCACACACCAGGGTCGTGCCGCCGTTGGCGCCGAACCTGGCCGCGGGGTCCCCAGAGGGGGATACCCTGGTCAGGGTGAACGTTATGTCGTCGGTGCCCGTCATCATGTCAACCGGGCACAGCCCGCCGCAGTCGATGCCCACCACCGCCAGGTTGCCGGGCGCGCTGGCCGGGGCGATGGCCGGGATGCTGCCGGGTATGGCGGACGGTACGGCATAGGCGGCGACGATAGACGCCTCCGCCCTGTCGGGCTCGATGCCCGGCCGGAACGCTCCCAGCGCCAGGGCCACGGCCGCCACCATCACCAGTATTCCAAACTTGCTAACTTTCAAGTCGCTAGTCCTCCTTTTGCGGGAATACAGTCTCAGCAGCTCGCCTGCGCAGGCATCGTACCGGGAATACCAGAACGGGCCGCGAGATCATACTCTTGGCTCCTGTACCTGGCTCC